>JBBJLY010000423.1:0-4829 GCA_037720695.1 Kofleriaceae bacterium
ACATAGCCAGAGCTTCAGGTGGACCTTCACGACGTGCTCGCCGGCCGTGTCGCCCCGGATCGGGACCGCGAACCGGGGCGCATCGGCCTCGGGATCGACCGCGTCGGCCCGCCCGAGCCGCCGCTTCTTGAGCGTGACGCCAGGCGGCGGGGCCAGCGCGACGATCACCGGGGCGTCCTTGGACACCGTCAGACCGCGGTCGACCGCGATCGCGATCGGCAGCACGGCGGTCGCGCCGAGGGCAACCTCGATGCGGTCGGGGATCCGCAGCTCCCAGGTCGGTGCACGCTGCGCGTCGGCCTGGATGCCGAACGCGAGCATCGCGACCGCGAGCCACTTCACCCGCAGCGTTCCCTCCGCCCTTCGGTCATAGGATCTGCGTGGCCAGCTCCGCGAGCTGCGAGCGCTCACCTTTGCTGAGGATGATGTGGCCCGCGATCATCTCGTTCTTGAACCGCTCCGCGACGGTGGTGAGGCCGTTGTTGGACGAGTCGAGGTACGGGTGATCGATCTGGTACGGGTCACCGGTCAGGATGATCTTGGTCCCCTCGCCCGCGCGCGTGATGATGGTCTTGACCTCATGCGGCGTCAGGTTCTGCGCCTCGTCGACGATCATGAAGACGTTGGGCAGCGAGCGACCGCGGATATAGGTCAAGGGCTCGATCTCGACGTACCCGAGATCGACGAGCTCGGCGTAGCTGCGGCCGTCCTTCTTGTCGCTCTTGTTGAGGCCGAGCAGCAGCTCGAGGTTGTCGTAGATCGGCTGCATCCACGGGTTCAGCTTCTCCTCGATGCTGCCCGGCAGGTAGCCGATGTCGCGCCCGAGCGGGAAGATCGGCCGCGAGACCAGCAGCTTCGAGAACACCTGCTCCTCGGTGACCTTCTGCAGGCCGGCCGCGATCGCGAGCAGCGTCTTGCCGGTGCCGGCCTTGCCGACGAGCGTGACGCACTTGACGCTGTCGTCGAGCAGCAGGTCGAGCGCGAAGTGCTGCTCGCGGTTGCGCGGCTTGATGCCCCACACGCCGTCGCGCAGCTTCTTGACCGGGACCGCCTTGCCGATGTTCTTGTCCCACCGGCTGAGCGCGCTCTTGCCGCTCTCGTCCTTGAGCGTCACGAACTCGTTCGCGTGGAGGCCCGGGGCGTCGACCATGACGTTGCCGTCGGCGTAGAACTTGTCGATCGTGCCGGCCGGCACGAGCACCTCGCGGTTACCGCCGTAGAGCTCATCGATCGAGATCCGCTCCGGCTCGAAGTCGACCGTCTCGAGCCCCATCGCGTCGCCACGGACGCGCATGTTGACGTCCTTAGTCACCAGGATCGCCGGCGTCGTGGGATCCGCGTCGCGGACCTCGAGCGCGATCTCGAGGATCCGCTGATCCATCGACCGCGAGTCGTAGCTCGGGTTCTTGATCGGGTTCTTGGACAGCGCGACGCGCACCGTCCCGCCGTTCTCCATGTCCTGGGGCTGCGCGAGCCCACCCGCATTGCTGCGGTGCTGATCGAGCAGGCGCGCGACCTGGCGCGCGTTACGGCCGAGCTCGGACTGATCCTTTTTGAACGTGTCGATCTCCTCGATCACGTAGATCGGGATGATGACGTTGTTGTCGGCAAATGCGTAGAACGCACGCGCATCGTGCAGCAGCACGTTTGTATCCAGGACGTAGTTCTTGACCGTCACGAGGACAACTTCCTTCTCCGGGTGACACGCTGTCAACCACGCACCATCAGAAGCGCGAGAACATCGTCAAGCCCACCATATTGCTGGTCGCGATCGGCGTGATCAGCCGCTCGCGCGGGGCCGTGACGTACAGGATTGCACCTACCGCCACGAGCGCGCCACCGCCGATCGCGATTGCGGTCGCGAGGTTGGCCCGCGCGCTGGCGCGATCGATCCTCGACAGTCCCTCCTCCGTACACGCGAGCTGGCCAGCCATCCGCACGCAATCATCGCGCTCGGCCGCCTTGTACGTGCGGCGCGCGAGCAAGCCAAGCACGGTACTCGTCGCGACCGTCGCCACGCCGGTGATGCCGAACCCGATCGCGAGCTTGACCCGCCCGGGATCGCGGGGACCGACCGGCGCGACGAGCTGCGTGGTCAGCGGGGCGATCGGCCCACGCTGCGGCGCGAGCACCGGGATCTCGACCATGACTTGCTTGCCGAGCTCGCCGGTTGCCGCCGTCGTGAATGGCTCGCGGCCCGGGGCGGTCGCGGTGATCGTGACGGTGCCAGCCTCGAGGTGCTCGACGATCTGCGATGCGGGCGCCGCCGCGTGATCGCCGATCCGCAGCGCGAGCCCGGCGAGCTGTGGCTCGGCGAGCTTCACGATCACGGTGGCGAGCCTGGGCTCGAGCGCGACCGCGAGCCCACGCGCGTGCTTCGCCGCCACCTCGCGTCCCGCCTTCTGGTAGCTGCGCGCGGCATCGTCGAACAGCAACCACGCCCGGCGGAGCTGGCCCTCGCGCTGCGCGCAGTCGCCGAGGTTCAGCTGGGTGCCGGGTGCACGATCGAGCTGGTAGCTCTGCGCGAACCGATCGCACGCCTCCGCGTACCGGCCTTCCCGGACCAGGGCCCGCCCCTCCTCGAACAGCCGTGCGCCCTCGGCGGCAGGGCTCGGAGCCTGGGCCGCCGCGCCCGCCGCGGTCAGCGCGACGATCCCGATGATCATGCACGCCCGCATCAGTGCTGGCAGTCCATCGGGTTGTCCTCGCACGGGTCGCGCTTGACCCCCGCGTCAGGCCGCTGCGGCGGCGGCTTCTTCGGCACGAGCTCCATCCCGGTGTCTCGACACTGCGCTGCGACCCGCGACTTCGCCGCCGAGCCGAGCTTGCCGAACCACGCCTTCGCGCGATCCTTGTTGCCGGCCTCGCACGCAGCGCGCACGCACAGCGCGGTGTCGGTCAGGTTGTCCGCGCACGCCTTCACGGCGTCGGCGTGGCGTCCGGCGTCGACCAGCGCCTGCAGATCCGGCGGGCGCGGCGGGTCGGGGACCGCGGCATCGGGCAGCGCGAGCGCGACCTCGGCATCCGGCGCGACCTCGGCATCCGGCGCGATCGTCGGGACCTCGGCGGCGTCGACCCGCGCGTCGACCACGACCTCCGCGAGGACCTCGGTCGCATCGACGCTCGCGTCGGTGCGCGCGATCGCGACCGGGGCGGTGTCGACGATCGTGGCATCCTGCACGCTGCGCACCGCGAGCCACACGCCGAGCGATGCGACCAGCGCGGCCGCCGCGACGATCACGATCACGCGCCAGCTGCGGGCGGGTACCTGCGGCAGGATCGGCACGCCGGGATGCGCGTCGTGCGACGCCGACGCGTACGACGGGTGCGACGCACTCGAGCCGAGGTTCGCGTAGCTCGGGCGCCCGGCCGTGACGACGATCGACGCGGTCGGCGGCGGCGCGGGGAGCGGCAACCCCGAGGGAATCGCCTGCGCGGTGACCTGTTGCGAGGCCATCGGGTGCGCCAGCCGCGGGATCCCGTCGGGCTGTGACAGCGAGCGCGGCAGCTCGAGGTTCGGAACGCCGGCGAGCAGGGACTCCGACGAGCTGTGGATCGGGATCGCGAGCTCCTTTGGCACCGGCTCGCTGGTCACGGTGACGCCTTCTGTCGGCACGTCGTGCGCGGTGTCGAGCTCGAGCCAGGGCTCGGGCCGCTGGCCGAACATCTCGCGGAGGAATCGGCCGAGCGCCGGCGACGAGAGTAACGTGCTGGTGCGCGCGGACGCCTCCTCGAGTGCCTCGACCACCTCGTCCGCGGAGCGGAAGCGTGCCGCGGGATCCTTGGCCAGGAGGCGCATGCAGATCGCGTCGAGCTCGGGGGGCACATCGGGGCGCCGCGCCGACGGAATCTGCGGCGTCTCCGTCACGATCGCCGTCATGTTCTCGAAGTCGCTGTTGCGCTTGAACAGCCGCTCGGTCACGAGCATCTCCCACATCACGATGCCCAGCGAGAACAGGTCGCTGCGGCGGTCGATCGGCTGGCCGCGGCACTGCTCGGGAGACAGGTACGCGATCTTGCCCTTCACCGTCCCCGACCGCGTCTCCTGCGCCCGGTCGGCGGCCTTTGCGACGCCGAAGTCGACGACCTTCACGCCGCCCTCGTAGCTGACCATCAGGTTCGACGGCGAGACGTCGCGGTGCACGATGCCGAGCGGGCGACCATCGACGCCGATCCGATCGTGCGCGTGGTGCAGCCCGGCGGCGGCGCCGGCGACGATCGTCATCACGCAGCCGAGCGGGATCTCGCGGCGCAGCGAGCGTGCCCGATGGAGGATCGCGCGCACGGTCTCGCCGTGGACGTACTCCATCGTGAAGAAGTACGAGTCACCGAGCTTCCCGATGTCGTAGACCTGCGCGACGTTGGGATGCTGGAGTTGGGCGGCCAGCCGCGCCTCGTCGAGGAACATCCGCACGAAGTGGACGTCGGTCGCCCTGTCGCGGAGGATCCGCTTGAGCACGCAGTAGCGCTCGACGCCGGTCGTGCTGACGCCGCGCGCGAGAAAGATCTCCGCCATCCCACCAAGCGCGAGTCGCGCAAGGATCTGATAGCTGTTGGCCGTCGATCCGACCTCGGCCGCTGCCTCGGACACGAGTAGCGGCGAGCATAGCGGATTCTGGCGGCTAATCCCCGACGATCACCCCGATCACGATGGCGATCAGGACGAGCGCTGCGCCGACGATCATGAAACCCCGCTCGATCGGCTGGGGCACCCAGCCGACAAATCGGCCGACCGGCGCGGGGATCGGAGGTGGGATCGGTACCAGCGCCTGGATCGGCGGCGGGATCGGCGTCGGCGGCATCGGCAGCATCGCGGGCGGGATCGACGG
>JBBJLY010000190.1:0-16699 GCA_037720695.1 Kofleriaceae bacterium
CACTTCGCACGCGCGGGATGTTCCTCGCGGTTCGCGAGGCGACGATGGTCACCGCTGGTCGAGGCCGGCGAGCGCAACTTCGAGGCTGGCTATCGACAATTCCTCGAGCGGGCCGAAGGCAGCGCGATCCAGATCCTGATGTCGACCGCGCGCCGGCCGCTGCGGGAGCGCGCGGCGGGTCTCGCGGCCGAGCGCGGTCTCGCGTTCCAGCACTTCGATCGGCTCGACAGCGCGGTGGCCCACGCGGTCGAGCGCGCCGGCTACGTATTGATGCGCCGCGCCTGAAGTCAGATCGCGCGACCCGCGTGATACGCTCCCGCGCGCGGTGGGCGATTTCCCGATCGGCTTCGGCAGATATCAGCTCGTCGAACGGCTCGCCGTCGGCGGGATGGCCGAATTGTTCGTAGCGACGTCGCCGGGCGAGCACGGGTTCCAGAAGCGGGTGGTGATCAAGCGCTTGCTTCCTCACCTCGCACTCGACCCGACTTACAACGCGATGTTCATCGATGAGGCGAAGCTCACGGCGCGGCTCGTCCATCCCAAGATCGCGCAGACGTTCGAGCTCGGAAAGGTCGGCGAGACGCTCTACATCGCGATGGAGCACATCGACGGGATCGACGTGCTCGCGTTGCTTCGCGAGTTCGCGGCCAAGCGCCGCCGCGTCGACCCGCAGCTCGCAGCGTGGATCGCCCACGAGGTGCTCGACGCGCTGGACTATGCGCACCACGTCAGCGGCGAGGACGGGCGCACCCTCGGCCTCGTCCATCGCGACATCTCGCCCTCGAACGTGCTGCTCAGTGTCCGCGGCGACATCAAGCTGGTCGACTTCGGGATTGCGCGCGCGGTCGATCCGGACCGCGCCCACAAGAGCAAGTCGGGCACGCTCAAGGGCAAGTACGGCTACATGTCACCGGAGCAGGTGATCGAGCTGCCGCTCGACGCACGCAGCGACCTGTTCTCGGTCGGCGTCGTGCTCGCCGAGTTGCTGACCGGACGGCGCCTGTTCGCGGCCGCCAACGAGCTCGACGTGTTGTTGATGGTGCGCGATGCAAAGCTGTCGCGGTTCGACAAGTACGGCGCCGATGTCGAGCCGGGGATGGCGGACATCGTGCGCAAGGCGCTCAAGAAGCCGGTCGACGAGCGCTGGTCCTCCGCGGCGGCATTTCGCGATGCCCTCAGCGAGTGGCTGTTCCAGCACCGACATCGGGTCAGCAATCGTCAGGTCGCCGATGTCGTCGCGGATCTGCGCGAGGCCGTCGTCGAGCGCCGCTCGCGCACGATGAACCAGCCGGTGACGTCGATCGACGAACCGGTCATGCCGCGCCCGCCGAGCGAGGGCGATGGCGCGCCGCAGATCACCGTCGAGAGCGCTGACTCGATGCCGATCGTATCGATCAACTACGACGTCACGGGCCCGAAGCTCCCGGCGCCCCCGCCGTCCTCACAGCGCGCCCAGACGGTTCACGCCCGGCCGTCGACCGAGCCGCGGCGGATCCCGACGCCCGACGGCTCGCGACCGCAGAACAGGCGCGGGACCCGCGACGACATCCCCAGCATCGCCCAGCTCCCCATCGCGCCTGGTGCGGAGCCGGTGGTGGCGCGCCGGCCGACGCCGCGCGATCGCGAGCGCGATCGCGACATCGAGGAGCGCGAGCCGCTGCACCTCGCGAGCCACGCACCAGTCAGGAGTCACCCGCCGCACTCTGGGCCACAAGGGAGGGGCCGGGATTCACTCCCGGCCCCGGGGCCCGAGCCGCTGCGGCGCTCCTCGCAGGGCATCGTCGAGCTGGCGATCGCCGACACGATCAGCGCCGCGGTCGAGGCGATCACGATCACCGACCCGATGGAGAATGCCGTCATCCTCGAGGACTCCGGGGTCCACCGGTTCGACGACCTCACCGAGGAGCCGAACCCGCGAATCTCGCCGAAGGCGCCGACCCAGGAAGAAGCGCTCCGCAAGAAGCCGCCGACGCCGCCGGTCCTGAGCGACATCGCCGAGCCGCCGGACGATTCGGGCGACTTCACGGCGACCTCGCCGCTGCGCGTGATGTACCGGCTGATGACCGCGCGCGTGACTGGCCTGCTCGTCGTCGCGGTCGGCGGGATCAAGAAGGAGATCTACGTTCGCGACGGGCAGCCCGAGTACGTGTCGTCGAACGTCGCGAGCGAGCTGTTCGGCAATTACCTGGTGACCAAGGGCGTGCTGTCCGACGGCGAGCTCGCGATGGCGCTCGCGATGATGCCGCACTACGGGAGCAAGCTCGGTGACACGCTCGTCGGGCTCGGGTTACTCAAGCCGCTCGAGGTGTTCCGCCACCTGACCCGCCAGGTCCGCACCAAGATCATCGACGTCTGCACCTGGAACAAGGGGCTGTTCGGCTGGTACGCGGGGCGGGAGAATCCGCGCGAGGCGTTCCCGCTCGACTTCAACGCGTTCGAGATCCTCGGGGCCGGTGCGATGGCGCTCGCCGACGACTACATCGAGACCTGGATCGCGAGGTCCGGGGCCGCGCGGCTGCGTGCGTCGCGGACCCGGCGTGTCGGGCCGGAGCGGTTCGAGGTCAAGGGGCTGGTCGAGCTGTGCGACCTGCTGGATGGCCGGCGCACGGTCGGTGAGCTTGTCGAGCTCCAGGCCGATCGCGCGGAGCGACTGCGCGCCGGCCGGATGCTGTGCCTGCTCGAAGCGTGCGACCTCGCGCGCCCGGCTTAGGGCTCGACGACGCAGCCACCGACCGGCTCGCTGTTCCACTTCGCGCGCATCGCGGCGGCGAACTCGCGCAGCGGGAACCGGTGCGAGACGTGCGGATGCAGCTCGCCGGCGTGGGCCCACGCGAGGATCCGCGCGAGGCGCGGTGGACGGCTCGCCGGATCGTGTGCGCTGGTGATCGCGGTCGGGCAGCCCAGCACGTCGAGGCCCTTCATCATGATGAGGTTGGTCGGGAGCTGGTTCGGGCTGCTCTTCGCAACGAACGGCGTCGCCGCCCAGCCGACGATCAGGTAGCGCGCGGCAAACCGGACGCAGCGCAGGCTCTCGACCGAGATGTCGCCGCCGACCCCGTCGTAGACGAGATCCACGCCCCGGCCGCCGGTCAGCTCCTTCACGCGATCGCGAAATGGCCCGGCGATCACGTGATCGGCGCCCTGCGCGGCGACCACGGCGAGCTTGTGCGCGGATCGACCGGTCGCGATCACGGTCGCGCCGACGAGCTTCGCGAGCTGGACGGCCGCCAGCCCGGTCGCCCCCGAGGCGCCGTGGATCAGCACGGTCTCGCCGGCGGCGAGCCGGCCGCGCGTGATCAGGCAGTGATACGCGGTCTCGAAGTTTCCGAGCAGGTTGCACGCCTGCGCGAAGTCGAGTCCGTCGGGGATCGGATGGATCGCCTCGACCGGCGCGACGGCGTACGACGCGAAGCCGCCGTAGGCCTGGTACGCGCCGAGCGACCGCGGCCCGGCGAGGAATGGATCGACGAGCACACGCTGGCCGGGCGTCACGTGGGGCGCTTCGGGGCCGGCCCACGCGACGACGCCCGCGTACTCGAGCCCCGGCGTGTACGGCGGCTTCGCATGGTGCTGGTACTGGCCGCTGGTCATCAGCAGATCGACCCAGCCGACCGCGGCGGCCCGGACGGCGACGATCACGTCACGCGGCGACAGATCCTTTGGATCTGGGCACGCCATCTCGACCAGCCGCGCGCGCGCGATCGCGTGGAGCGGTTCCTCCGCGAGCTCGTCGATCACGACGCGATGCCCGATCTCGGTCATCGCGGCAGTCTATCTGATCAGATCTGATCAGATCGTCAGCGCGCGCCACGCCGGCTCGGGCGCTTCGGCAGATGCCGGAGGCCCATCCACGCGAGCGCCGCGAGGTGGGCCGCCACGTCCTCGACCGCCGGCTTGCGGGCCTCGGTCCACCACTTGCCGACGAAAGTCACCATGCCGATCAGCGCGTGCGCGTAGATCGGCGCGGACTTCGGATCGTAACCAGCAGCCTTGAACGACGCGGCGAACACGTCGCCCACCCGCTCGGCGACATCATTCAGCAGCGAGGCCATCCCGGTATTCGGCGAGACCAGCGGCGTGTCGTGCGCGAGGATCGCGAACCCGTCGGGGTGATCCTTGACGTAGGTCAGGAACGCGAGCGCGGCCTGCTCGACCCGCTCGCGTGGTGTGCCGGTCGCGATCGCCTCGGTGATCCGGCGGACCACGTACTCCATCTCGCGATCGACGACGACCGCGTACAGGCCCTCCTTGCCACCGAAGTGCTCGTACACGATGGGCTTCGAGACCTTCGCGCGCGCGGCGATCTCCTCGACCGACGTCGCCTCGTAGCCGTGCTTCGCGAACACCGCGCGACCGACATCGACGAGCTGCGCGCGGCGGGCGCTACCCGTGAGTCTGGTTCGACTGCTCATGCGTCGAATATAGTACGGGAACGTAGCTTCAAGTCGGGCCTCTCGACGAACTCTTGACAACGGACCTACGCAACCGTAAGTTACGGTCAGGTAAGTTAACAAGGAGGCCGCATGACAGGCCCTATCCTGCGGGCGCCCTGGCGCCGCTGGTTTCTGGATCGTTCCGCCGAGTTCTGGCTCGGCGAGCTGCGTCCGACGTGGTCGCTGACCGAGCTGCGTGCGCGCGTGATCGAGGTCGTCGACGAGACGGCCGATACCAAGACGTTCGTGCTGGCGCCCAACCGGCGCTGGCCCGGTCATGTCGCCGGGCAGTACGTCCCGGTCGAGCTCGAGATCGGTGGCGTGCGCGTCCGGCGCTGCTACTCGATCTCGTCGGGTGGCTCGCGTCGCGGTGCGCAGCGGATCTCGATCACCGTCCGTCGCGTCCCGGGTGGCCGGGTGTCGAGCTTCCTGCACGACCACATCAAGCCGGGCGCGATCGTGCGGCTCGGGATGCCGGCGGGCGAGCTCACGGTGCCAGCCGACGTCCCGGCGAAGCTCCTGCTGGTCGCCGGTGGCAGCGGCATCACGCCGGTGATCGCGATCGTGCGCGACCTGGTCGCGCGTGGCGCAGCCGGCGACATCGTCGTGGTCCACGCGGCGCGGGGCGAGGCGGATGCGATCTTCGCCGGGGCGCTGGCAGCCCTGCCGATCCGCGTGGTGCCACACCGCGGCGGTCTGCTCGATGCGGTGTCGCTGCACGCGCTCGTCCCCGATCTCGCCACGCGCGAGACCTATGCATGCGGCCCGACCGGCTTGCTGGCGGTGGTCGACCAGGCCCTCACCGCCGTCGGTGCCGCGCGCCGGCTCCACGTCGAGCGGTTCACCCCGACGTTGCGCGCGCCGCCACCCGCGTCGGGATCGCATCGCGTGACGCTCGGGGCCCGCTCGCTCGTGCTCGCCGGTGATCGGCCGCTGCTCGTCGAGCTCGAGGACGCCGGCCTGCGTCCACCCCATGGCTGTCGCATGGGCATCTGCAACACCTGCCGGTGCCGCAAGCACACCGGCACCGTGCTCGATCTCGCGACCGGCGCCGTGTCGTCCGAGCCCGATCAGGAGATCCGGCTGTGCGTGTCGATCGCGCAGTCCGATCTCGAGCTCGCTGTGAGGAACCCATGACCCGATCCCTGTCTCCCGATCAGCTCCAGGCGTTTGGCCGCGAGCTCGATGCCCTTCGCCACGATGTCGTTGCCGAGCGCGGGCAAGCCGACGTCGATCACATCCGCCGCATGATCCGCCTGGTCCGCTACAGCGAGGCCGGTGGCCGTGCGCTGCTCCACTTCGGGATCGGCCCGCTGTCGTTTGTGCTCGGCACGAGCGCCCTCGCGGCCGCGAAGATCCTCGAGAACATGGAGGTCGGCCACAACGTGATGCACGGCCAGTACGACTGGACGGGCGATCCGGCGCTCGACTCGCAGACCTACGAATGGGACATCGTGTGCACCGGCGACGACTGGCGACACTCCCACAACTACGAGCACCACACGTTCACCAACATCCTCGGCCGCGATCGCGATCTCGGCTACGGGTTGCTCCGTGTGAGCGAGGCGCAGCGCTGGCATCCGCGGCACCTGACGCAGCCGATCGCGGCCGTCGTGCTGGCGCTGTTGTTCCAGTGGGGCGTCGCGCTGCACGACCTGCGGATCTCCGAGACCGTCGCCGGCCGGCAATCGTTCACTGCGCTCCGCCGGCGCGCGCGCCCGTTCCTGCGCAAGGCCGGATGGCAACTCGCGAAGGACTACCTCGCGTTCCCGCTGCTCGCCGGGCTGAACGCACCGCGGGTCCTCGCGGGAAACCTCGTCGCGAACCTCACCCGCAACGTGTGGTCGTTCGCGATCATCTTCTGTGGCCACTTCCCTGCCGGGGTCGTCGTCCATCGCGAGGTCGATCCCGACGAGGAGTCGCGCGGCGCCTGGTACCTGCGGCAGCTGCTGGGCTCGGCGAACATCGAGGGCGGCCGGACGTTCCACGTGCTGTCGGGTCACCTCAGCCATCAGATCGAGCACCACCTGTTCCCCGATCTCCCGGCCGCGCGCTACCCGGCGCTCGCGCCGAAGGTGCGCGACATCTGCGAGCGCTACGGCCTGCCGTACAACACCGGCAGCTTCGGCAGACAGCTCGGTTCCGTGGCGCGTCAGATCGTGCGGCGCGCGCTGCCCTAGCGCGCGCGTCGCCACTTGGTGCGCGTGTACGCGACGCGAAACCCGCGGCGCTCGGCATTGCGCTGCGAGGTCGATCCGGGGTCGCACACCATCATCGCGAGCTCGCATCCGCGACGGCGCGCTTCGGCATAGCGCGCTGCGAGCAGCAGCGACTGCGCACCGAGCCCGCGCGCGCGCGGGATCGTGCTGGCGCCGGCGAACAGCGCGACGCCCTCGTGGATCCCGAGCGAGCCGCTGGCGATCGGCTCACCGTCCTGCTCGACGAGGAAGTGCAGCATCGAGGTGTTCTGGCTCGCGATCTCGGTCAGCTTGCGGATCACCTCGCCGTAGGTGGCATCCGACGCCCAGCCGCCGATCGCCGTCTCGACGAACACCGGGCGATCGGCCGGCGTGACCACGCGGACCTTGAGCGACGAGGTCGGGGCCTCGTGATCGTGGAGCTGCAGCACGAGCACCGTGCTCAGCTCGTGCGGCCGGTAGCCGCGCTCCGCCAGCATCGCGTAGGTCGCGACGCCGGCGAGCGGGCTGACCTCGTGCATGACCGGCGCGCCGCGCTGCTCGAAGAATGCCTCGATCTCGGTCAGCTGTTCGGGCGTGGTTGGCGCGAACATGCCGAGCCCGAAGGTCTGCGTCATCGGCGACTCGGCGCCGTCGTAGATCGCGTAGGTACCGTCGAAGTCTCGCCACACGGCGCCGACCTCTGGCGCCACGCGTTGCTGAACCGCGGTGAACGACGTCCCGATCGCGCTCTCGGTGCGCTCGAGACGACATGCTAGCTCACGATCCATGAACATCACGGCGCCACTCTACAGAATCAGCTCGCGCGCGTCCGGCCGCTCAGGCGCCGAGTCCGCACGCGGCGAGCGCGGCGAGGAATCGCTCGGGCACCGGCGCCTCGATCGCGAGCGGCTCGGCGAGCGGCAGCGCGATCGTGGCGGCGTGGAGGAAGAACCCGTCGTGGTCCGGTAGCGCGGTGCCGCCGTACAGCGTGTCGCCGACGATCGGTGAGCCGACGTTCGCGAGATGCGCGCGGACCTGGTGCATGCGGCCGGTCTGCGCGGTGCAGCGCACCAGCGCGTGCGCCGCGGCCGTGCGCTCGACGTGAAACGTCGTGTGTGCCGCGAGCCCCTCCGTGTGGTCGACCACAACGCGCTTGCCGCGCTGGGTGAGCGGGGCGTCGCACTCGCGGACACCGGGCAGTCGCTCGTGATCGCGAGGTACGTCTTGACGACCGTGCCGCCGCGGAACGCCTCGCGCAGGGTGCGGTAGGCGGCGGCGGTGCGCGCGGCGATCAGCGCGCCCGAGGTCCCGATATCGAGCCGGTGCACGAGGCCACCATCGCGGCGGTCGTCACCGAGGGCCGCGCACTCGGGCCACCGTGCGGCGATCGCGTTTGCAGCCGTGCCCAGCTCGCCGGCGCGCAGCGGCTGCGAGGGCATGCCGGCGGGCTTCGCGATCACGATCAGGTCCGGGCGCTCGAGCAGCAGCTCGATCTGCGACGCGGCCTCGGGATCCGGCAGCGGTTGCAGCGCGTCTCCCGACACAGGCGACACCGCGAGCTCGACGATGTCACCGGGCGCCACGCGGTCGCCCTTCTTGGCCCGCTTGCCCGCGACCTTGACGTGGCCGGCATCGAACAGCTCCGCGAGCTGGCGCCGCCCGGCAGCCGGGAAGTGGCGTGCGAGTGCCTTGTCGACACGATCGGAGACGTCAACGGTGATCTGGATCGGTTGGGTCATACGGCCTCGAGCAGGTACGCCTGGCACGTGCCCAGGGGAGGAACCTCGAGCACCTCGGCGGGGATCTCGACCAGCGCGTTGCTGGTGGCGAGGGCCGCGAAGCGCGACGACGATTGGTTGGGATGCGGATGGGCGACCAGGCGGTCTCCCTCCCGCACTACGCGACAGCGCAGGAAGTACGCGCGACCGGTGCTGGACTTGCGGAACCCGTCGACCAGAGTCACCGGCGCGCGCGCGCGGGCGAGCTCGGTCGCACCCTGCATCGCGAGCAGGGCCGGGCGCAGGAACAGCTCGAACGCCACGATCGTCGAGATCGGGTTGCCGGGGAGTCCAAACACCGGCGTGCGGTCGCGCATCGCGAACGAGAACGGCTTGCCCGGCTGCATCGCCACCTTCCACAGCTCGAGCGTGATGCCGACGGAGGCGAGCGCGGCGTGCACGTGATCTCGATCTCCGACCGACACCGCACCGGTCGTGATCACGACGTCGGCCTCGAGCGCGGCGGTCAGGCGCTCCGCGATCGCGGCGATCTCGTCGCGCACGATCCCGAGCCGCAGCACGCTGCCGCCGCATTCGGTGATCATGGCTTCGAGTGCGTGGGCCGAAGAGTTGACGAGCTGACCTGGACCCGGGCGGGTCTCGACGGGGACCAGCTCGTCGCCGGTGGCGATCAGCGCCACGCGCGGGGCGCGCACGACGGGCACGCGCGCGACGCCATGTGCCGCGAGGACGGCGAGGTCCCACGGGCGCAGCCGCTTGCCGGCCGCCATCACCAGGTCTCCAATCGCGTAGTCCTCCGCGCGGCGCCGGACGTGCTCCCCGACGGGCGCCGCCGGGAGCTCGACCAGATCGCCGTCGCGGGTCGCGCGCTCCTGGATCACGATCGTGTCGAGGTCGGCGGGCAACGGCGCGCCGGTGAAGATCCGGACGCACGCGCCCGCGGGCACGGGCTCGAGGTGCGGCGCGCCAGCCGCGACGACGGCGACGACGTGGAGCCGGGCAGGGAGCTCCGCCGCGCGCACGGCATAGCCATCCATCGCGGAGTTGTCGTATTCGGGCAGCGCGCGCGTCGCGAGCACGTCCTCGCCGAGCACACGGCCACCCGCGTCACCGAGCGCGACCTGTTCGACCCCGAGTCGGGGGACCCGGTCGAGCACGGCTCGCAACGCGTCGGCGACGGACAGCACGCCCGCGTTGTAGCAGACCCTGCCGATCGAGTTACGCGAGCGAGCCGCAAGGCGAGCAACTACCCTTGGGGTACTCTCCGGCGCATGAAGGGTGTGACGCTGTATCTGCTGGTGGCCGCGGCCGCATGCTGTCCGCCGGATGCGGCCAAGCCGGTAGCTCCGGTCGCAGCGAAACCAGCCGCCGAGGCCAAGGATCTGCGGCTCCCCGAGGAGGCGCATCTGAAGAACGTCCGCCAGCTGACGTTCGGCGGCAACAACGCCGAGGCGTACTGGGCGTTCGGCGGCGACCGGCTGATCCTGCAGAGCGATCGCCAGCCCTACAAGTGCGATCAGATCGAGATCCTGCCAATCACCGGCGGCGAGCCCAAGCGGGTGTCGAGCGGCAAGGGCCGCACGACCTGCGCGTACTTCCTGAAGGGCGACCGCGAGATCATCTATGCCTCCACACACGAGGCGGGGCCCGCGTGCCCGACGCCGCCTGACATGTCCAAGGGCTACGTCTGGGCGCTGTTCGAGTACGACATCTACAAGGCCAGGCCCGATGGCACCGGCGTCATCAACCTGACACCCAACACCAGGGGCTACGACGCGGAGGCCACGGTGTGCGCGAAGGACGGCAGCGTCGTGTTCACATCGACGCGGACCGGCGACCTCGAGCTGTTCCGGATGGACGCCGACGGCAAGAACGTCAAGCAGCTGACCACCGCGCCCGGCTACGACGGCGGAGCCTTCTTCTCGGCCGACTGCTCGAAGATCGTGTGGCGCTCGTCGCGCCCCGCGGGCAAGGACCTCGAGGAGTACAAGGCGCTGCTCGCGCAGAACCTGGTCAAGCCGACGCGCATGGATCTCTATGTCGCCAACGCCGACGGCACCGACGCGCGCCAGGTGACGTACCTGCCGGGTGCGTCGTTCGCGCCGTTCTTCTTCCCCGACGGCAAGCGCATCATCTTCTCGTCGAACTACGTCAACCCACGCAGCCCCGAGTTCGATCTGTTCGCGGTCAACATCGACGGCTCCGGGCTCGAGCGCATCACCTACTCGGGGGGATTCGACGGCTTCCCGGTGTTCTCGCCCGACGGCAAGACGCTGTCGTTCTCCTCCAACCGCCGCGACACCGTGAAGGGTCCTGACGGCAAGGACATCTACCGGGTCACCGGCAAGCCCGCCGGCGACAAGGACACCAACGTGTTCCTCGCCGACTGGGTCGCCGCGCCGATGCCGGCAGCCGCACCCGAGACCGAGTCGGCCGACCGGTTTGCCGCGACGGTGAAGTTCCTGGCGGATGACGCCCGCGAAGGCCGTGGCGTCGGCACGAAGGGCCTGGTCGAGGCCGAGGAGCTGGTCAAGGAATCGCTATCGGCGCTCGGACTCGAGCCTGGCGTTCCGGGCTGGCGCCAGGAGCTCGAGATCACGACCAGCATCAAGCGCAGCGACAAGACCGCGCTCGCGATCGACGGCAAGCCGATCGCGGTCGAGGACTTCGCACCGATCGCCGGTTCGGGAAATGGCACGTTCAGTGGTCCGATCGTGTCGGTCGGCTGGGGCATCGTCGATGTCGGCACCGAGTGGCAGGGGATCGATCACTTCAAAGGGATCGACGTCCGCGGCAAGGTCGCGCTCGTCCATCGCTTCACGCCGCCCGACATGAAGCTCGAGCCGGCCCAGGCGCAGCGCGTCGGCGATCTGCGCCAGAAGGCGCTCGCCGCGAAGAGCCGCGGTGCCAAGGCGATGATCGTGATCGACGATGGTGATCCCAAGCAGGAGGAGTCGCCGCTGCCGAAGCTCGAGGTGATGAGCCAGGCCGGGATCCCGGTCGTCGTCGTCACTCGCAAGGTCGGCGCGGCGCTCCGCACCGGCAAGCACACCGCGAAGGTCGCGGTGACGCTCGAGCCGGTGAAGACCAAGACCGGCAACATGGTCGGCGTGATCAAGGCCGGTCATGCGCAGAAGCTGCCGGGCGTCCTGGTCGTCGGCGCGCACCTCGATCACCTCGGGATGGGCGGGCACGGCGCACTCGACACCGACCACGCAGTGCACAACGGCGCCGACGACAACGCCTCGGGCATCGCCGCGCTACTCGAGGTCGCGCGCACGCTGGCCAGCAAGAAGGCGGAGCTGCGTCGCGATGTCTACATCGTCGCGTTCGGCGCCGAGGAGCTCGGCATCCTCGGCTCGACCCACTACGTGAAGAACCCGCCGACCAAGGATCCGATCGTCGCGATGCTGAACCTCGACATGGTCGGCCGGATGCGGATGAACCAGCTGCACGTCAACGGCGGCGATTCGGCCAAGGAGTGGAACGACATCATCGCGCCGGTGTGCACCGCGCAGCGCGTCGACTGCAAGATCGGCGGCTCGGGCTACGGCCCGTCGGACCACATGCCGTTCTACGTCGCCGGCGTGCCGGTGGTGTTCATGTTCACCGGCAGCCACCGCGAGTACCACACGGCGAAGGATGACTCCGACAAGATCAACGCGAGCGGCGGCGCGAAGATCGCGGCGATCACGGCGGAGGCCGCATTGATCGTGGCGAACCGCACCGACAAGCTGACCTACGTGAAGGTCGCCGGTCAGGCGCCGATCACGGGCGGCGACGTCCGCCGCAAGGGCGCCTCGCTCGGCACCATCCCGTCGTACAACGAGGATCCCAATGCGCCGCGCGGCGCGACGATCTCCGACGTCCGTCCCGACGGTCCCGCGGCGAAGGCCGGGCTCAAGGGCGGCGATCGGATCATCGCGATCGGGACGGCCGAGGTCGCGAGCGTCGCGGATCTGATGTTCGTGCTCGAATCGAACAAGCCCGGCACGGAGACCACGATCACGTACGTGCGCGACGGCAAGACGCTGACGGCGAAGGCGACGTTCGGGCAACCGAGCGGACGGCGTTGAGTACGCACGGAGCGGGCGCCTGATCCCCGATCAGCTCGTCGAGAGACGGCTGCACCGCGACTCGTGATCTGACCGTCAGGTCAGTCGCCGAGCTCGGCGAGTCGCGCTTCGAGATCGGTGACCACCGACTGTGCCTTGCCGATCGCATCCTCGGCCTCGGTGAGCGCGGTGCGCAAGCGATCCGCATCGCGGGCGCGTCGCTCGACCTCGCCGACCGCGGTGCGCAGCGCGGCCTCGGTGCGATGTCGCTCCGCGACGCGCTTCGCTTCCTCGGCCTCGGCCTTCCGGCGTTCGGCCGCGGCCTGCGCGCGTTCGGCCGCCTGCTCGGCCTCGTCCCGCCGCTTCGCCTCTGCAGTGGCTCGCTTGTGCGCTGCGGCGGTGCGCGCCTCGTCGTCATCTGCGTTGTCGTTGGCTGCCGCGGTGGCAGCTGGCTTCGCGCGCTCGACCGGTTCGGCCGAGATCCCGATCGCCTCGAAGCCCGGTGGATCGCGATCGCCGCCGAGTGCACCCGGCGGATCGGGATCGAAGCCACCGGTCGCCGCGATCGCGGCCAGCGTGGTCGTCACCCGGCGCAGCGTGGGCTCCGCTGCGGCATTGCCCGCCTCGGCGAGGATCGCCTGTGCACGCGCGCGGAGCTTCGCGATCGACTCCCGGTGCGCAGCCGATGCGGTCAGCTTGCCTTCGCGCAGCTGCTCCGCGCTCTCGAGCATCGACTCGAACGCGTCCCGGGCGTGCCACCACAGCTGGTTCACCGCCCACGCCGAAATCGTCGGTCGTGGCAGCTTGCCGAGCTTGGTCGCGCCCGCCTTGTCACCCGCCGCCTTGAGGTTCGCTGCCAGTCGCTTGCGCTCGGTCACGAACGAGGCGTGTGGCGCCTGATGCAGCTCGACCACCGCGTCGTCGTAACTCGACATCGCCGCGATCGTAACGTATCGCGAGCGCCCACGTGCGCCGCGGCACGGGCCTAGCGGTTACGGACGTAGCGGATCGCCAGGATCCCGACCGCCGCGATGCTGATCGCTCCCGCGGCGATCGCGAGGCGCTTGTACATCCGGCCGCGCCGCGCATCCTCGATCAGATGAGGCGGACAGGCCGTCTCCGTCGAGGCGGCCGCGCGACCCGAGCTGAACGCCGGCGGGTCACTGGCCGGAAACGAGTCCATGCTGGCCTGATCGACGCGGTCCCAATCTGCTGGTTTCGTAGACATGTCTGGAAGTGGTGCAGTCGACGTGCCCGCCCGCAGCGAGCGTCACCGCACGGCGGTCAGGCAGCGCGCAGCCGATTGCCGAGCAGCGCGACCGCGGCACCCGCAAGCGCCGCGACGACAGGCTTCTTGAACGGCGCCAGGAGGCTGGACAGCGACGGACGGACGACCTGCATCGGGCTCGTGACGGCGTCTTCGAGCGGTTCGCGAACGACGGCCTCGTCCCACTCGATCACGAGTGCGACGTAATCGGGGCCCTCGAGCCCTGGATCCCCGAACATGGGCTGGTCGAACTTCTTCATGCCCCGACCAGGAGCAACGGTCGTGCCGCGTCCGATCAGTGATCTAACGATCGGGATCGGCTGATGACTTGGCGAATTGTCGGACCCGCCTGATACTGAACAGGTGTTCCCATGAGCGATGACCTTCGGGAGTTTCTGGCCAAGGCACGATCGGCCACGTCGGCGGCTCGCGTCGTCTCGCTGGACGAGCTGACGTCCGCACGCAGCGACCAGACAGAGTGGGGACTCGCTGCGCTGCGCGGTCGGCTGGTGGAGCTGTCGGCGCGTGGCGCGACCGCGACGCTGACCGCCGCGATCGGGATCGTGCTCGAGGCCCAGGCCGCGAGTGAACCGGTCGCGTGGGTGACAACGCATGGCTCGTTCTATCCGCCAGACGTCGCGGAGAGCGGGGTCGATCTCGCGGCGCTGGTCGTCGTTCGCGTTCCGGCAACGCGTGATGCAGCGGTCGGCGCGGCGCGATCCGCGGAGCGGCTATTGCGATCGGGTGCGTTCGGGCTCGTGGTGCTCGACTTCGTCGGCAGCGATGGGGACATCTCGATGGCGCATCAAGGTCGGCTGGTCACGCTCGCCCAGGCGCACGATGCTGCGGTCGTGTGCCTGACGGACAAGACGCGTGACACCGCATCGATCGGATCGCTGGTGTCACTGCGGGTCGAAGCGCTGCGCAGTCGCGCCACCACGGGCTTCGAGCTCACGGTGCGCGCGCTCAAGGACAAGCGTCGCGGTCCCAGCTGGTCGCGCGCGATCAAGGTTCGCGGTCCCGCAGGCATGTGAGCGCGCGTACGCACGCGTGACATGTGGACCTGCAATGCGATCTGCGCACGCGGGGCAGAGGGCTGCACACGTATGTGTGCATGGGCGCTTGATGTGATGACCGTTCACATTTGCGCCCCGGCAACCATCCGAAATACTTCGGCATTCATCGACCCACACAGTACGCACACGTAGTTGGCACCCACGGTGCTGTTCGCCTCCTGTGATGACGAACCTGCGAGTTGGGCTCGCGGCACTGGCCGCACTCTATCTTCCGTCGTGCACCTCGGAGGATGTGACTCCGATCGATGCCGACGACGATCACGTCTCGACACCGGGACTCGACGATGACTTCGCTGCTGCCGAGCGCGTGCACGGTGTGCCGGCCGATCTGTTGAAAGCGATCTCGTACGTCGAGACGCAGTGGCAGATGGTCGATGGTCAAGACGAGCACGACGCCGGTCGCCAGGGCGCGGGTCTGTTCGCGCTGTGGGGCGACAACCTCGGCCTCGGTGCCGCAGCAGCGAACGTGTCCGAGGACGCTGCGCGCTTCGATCTCGAATCCAGCATCGCGGCGGCCGCGGCTCGGCTCGCCAGCCTCGCGAGTGTTCACGGCGTGAGCGGTGGTGATCTCGCGGCGTGGGCGCCGGTGATCGGCGAGTTCTCGCAGAGCCCCGACGACGAGAGCCGCGCCGCGTACGTCGGCGAGGTGATGCGCGTGCTGTCGGTCGGTGCGAGCGCGATCGACGAGGGCGGCACGCTGGTCGCCTCGATCGACACGCACGCCGAGATCCGCCCGCCCGTCGAGCTGACGCCGCCCGCGGGCCTGTCGGCCGACTACCCGGCCGCGATCTGGCGCAGCTCCCCGAACTTCAACACGCGCGGGGGACACAACGTGAGCCTCGTCGTGATCCACAGCTGCGAAGGCAACTACGCCGGCTGCTGGGGCTGGCTACGCAACCCGGCTGCGCAGGCGAGCGCGCACTACGTCGTCAAGGAGAATGGCAGCGAGGTGTCGCAGCTGGTCCGCGAGTCGGATCGCGCGTGGCACGTGGCAGCAGCCTACGAGTGCTCGCGCGCGGGTGGCCAGCAGTGCAACAAGAATGGCGTGGGCACCAACAGCTTCTCGGTCGGCATCGAGCACGCGGGGTTCGCGTCGCAATCGAGCTGGCAGAACGGCCTGATCGAGACCTCGGCGAAGCTGACCTGCGACATCACGCGCGACCACAGCGTGCCGCGCGATCGCAACCACATCGTCAGCCACGGTCAGCTCCAGCCGTGGAACCGCACCGATCCCGGCCCGAACTGGCCGTGGAACCACTACATCGATCGCGTCCGCGATCACTGCGGTGGTGGCGGTGGCGGCGGTGGCATCATCATCGACAGCAACAACGCGAACAACAACCAGTCGGTCGCGAAGATCGAGCTCGCGGGCGCGTGGACCTCGTCGGCGGGTACGCCGGGTTACTACGGCACCGGCTACTGGTTCGCGGCGACCGCGGCGGTCTCGCAGCCGGCGACGTTCTGGTTCTATCTGCCGGCAGCGGCCACGAAGACGGTCGACGCCTGGTGGACGGCCGGCACAAATCGCAGCACCGCCGCACCGTTCGTCGCGTTCAACGCCGGCGGTGGCGAGGTCGGACGCCGCACCGTCAATCAACAGGGCAGTGGCAGCCAGTGGGTTACGCTCGGCACGTGGAACTTCTCGGCCGGCTGGAACAAGGTCGTGCTGTCGCGCTGGACCTCCGGCAGCGTCGTGATCGCCGACGCCGTGCGCGTCCGCTGAGCCCACTACTCGCGCTCGCGCTGCTGTGCGCCGCGTGTGGTGACGAGCGCAGCCCGGCGCCTGTCGTCGTCGCGCATGATGCCGCACCCGGCGATGCGCCGGCGACCATCCCCGAGCTGCCGGGAACGCTGTGGTTCGTCGAGCCGCACGCGCTGATCCGGATCGCAGGCGGCAAGCGGACCCGGATCGAGGGCGAGCTGTTCCCGTCGCGCTCGAGCCTCCCCGA
>JBBJLY010000191.1:0-16683 GCA_037720695.1 Kofleriaceae bacterium
ATCGCGATCTGGTAGCCCTCGGCCATCGCCTGCAGCTTGGCCGCGATGTTGACCGTGCCACCGAAGAAGTCGGCGTTGGCGTTGAGCCGGACCGCGATGCACGGCCCGGTGTTGAGCGAGATCCGCAGCCGGATCGGGGTGTCGGCGCGAGTGGGATGGAACGTGTCGTGGATCTTCTTCGACGCGCGCACCGAGTCGAGCGGGTCGACGAACGTGGCCATCACGGCGTCGCCGATCGTCTTGACGACGGCACCGCGATGCTCGGCCACGATCGCGAACACCTCGTCGAAGTGGCGCTTGATCTCGACGAACGCCGCCGGATCGCCGCGGGTCGCGTAGAACGCGGTCGAGCCGACGACATCGGTGAACAGCAGCGTCTGTTCGCCGACCCCGAGCCGGACGTCGGCTCCGATGTACTCCGCCGAGAACAGATCGCGGAACTCCTGGAAGCTCAGCAGCTGGCCCGCGCGCAGCGCGTGATCGCTCCAGGTCGCTCGCTCGATCCGGAACCGCTCGGGCTCGCTGGTGTCGTTGACGAGCTCGAGCGTCATCTCGGGGGCGCCCTTCACGATCGTGCCTTCGGCGTGGGGCGCCCAGCGCACGATGTGTTCACCCGCGTCATCGATGTCGAGGTACCAGCCGCCGGTGTGATTGCGCCACATCGTGTAGCGTCCCGGCGCGAGGTGCGGAGCGACGCGGACCTCGCTGCGCGGCGGGACGGTCCACTGCAGTCGGATGTGGTCCTTCTTCGCCGGCTCGGCGCTGCAATAGACCTGATCTGGAATGTCCCGGATCGACGAATGAACGTGGAACGTCACCTCGACGGCTTCCTCGCGATCGGTCGAGAACGTGACCTGACAGGCGTCGCAGTGTGATTGGGCCCGGAGCTGCGCGAGTGTCGGGTTCTGGTCGCGTACACCACGGCAATGCGGGCACACGGTGTCCCACGACAGCGTCAGCAAACCGGCGCGCGTGGCGTGGAGCGCGACCCGTAGCAGCTCGTGCTCGGGCAGGTTCCACACCCGCGCGCGTTCGAGGATCTGGATGCGGTGCAGATCGACGTCGTCCGCGGTGCGGATGAAGTCGATCAGCGTGTCGACACACTCGGTGGCGAGGCCGGCCGCGAGCAAGCCGTCGCGCTGCGAGCGCATTCGGTGCTCCGCCGCGTCGCCGAGTGGCGGTGGCGGCAGCTGGAGCACCGCGGGCCGCAGCCGATCGAGCTGCGCGGCGAGCGCGGGCAGTACGCGATCGTACGCGCGCTTGATCGACGGATAGCCGATGCGGATCGCCAGCCCGGCGAGCGTGCCGCGCGGGATCGCGCCGAAGTACAGGTAGACCCGCGTGCCGGTCGCGATCCGCTCGAGTCGGTGGATCGCGAACACCGCGCAAAACAACCCGCGCTCGTAGACGCGCAGCGAGGTCAGCCACTGGTTCGCGACCCAGTCCCACGGGTCCTCGGTCCAGGCGTGGCGAATGCCGCCGGTCTTCGAGCTGCCGTGACGCTTGCCGTCGCGCTCCTCGAACTTCATCTCCGCGAGCCCGAGCGCGCGATTCATCCGGGAGGTGTCGGCGATGTGCGGCCACAGCGCCTCGGGCGTGCCGGGCAGGTCGTGATCACAGCCGCTCGATCACGCGTCCGTTCCGCTTGTGGTCGTTCCACGCGGCGGGACGGGTGAAGCTCGAGAGTTGCGCGAGCGCCAGCGGTTCCACCATCCCAGGCCGCCCAGTATGCCGCAACGGAGGTCGCGGTAAGGTCGCGAGCGATGGCCACCACGCACTTCGGCAGCTGCACGCTCTGCGAGGCCACCTGCGGGGTGGCGCTCACCGTCGAGGGTGATCGCGTGCTCTCGGTGCGCGGCGACGACGACGACCCGTTCAGCCGCGGCTACATCTGTCCCAAGGCGACGGCGCTCACCGATCTCCACACCGATCCGGACCGGCTGCGCCGACCGATGCTGCGCGACGGCAGCTCGTGGCGCGAGGTCGAGTGGGAGGCGGCCTTCGAGCTGGTCGCGACCCGGCTCGACGGGATCCGCGCAGCCCACGGCAAGGACGCGATCGCCGTCTACCAGGGCAACCCGACGGCGCACAACCTCGGGCTCCTGACCTACGGCCAGCTGCTGATGCGGACGCTCGGCACCCGCAACATGTACTCGGCGACCTCGCTCGATCAGCTGCCGCACATGCTCGCCGCGCTGCTGATGTTCGGGAACCAGCTGCTGATGCCGGTGCCCGACATCGATCGCTGCGACCTGTTCATCTGCCTCGGTGCCAATCCCCTGGCATCGAACGGCAGCATCATGTCGGCGCCCGACGTCCGTGGCCGGCTCAAGGCGATCCAGGCGCGCGGCGGGCAGGTGATCGTCCTCGATCCGCGGCGCACGGAGACCGCGGACAAGGCTGACCGCCACGTGTTCGTGCGCCCGGGCACCGATGCCGTGCTGCTGCTGTCGATGATCGGCGTGGTGTTCGCAGAGCGGCTCGACCGACTCGGCCGGCTCGAGGCCACCGGCGTCGAGCAGCTGCGCGAAGCCGCGGTCCCGTGGACCCCCGAGCGCGCCGAGGGCATCACCAGGGTACCGGCGGACACGATCCGCGAGCTCGCGCGAGCGCTCGCCACCACGAAGCGCGCCGTGCTCTACGGTCGGCTCGGCGTCTGCACGCAGGAGTTCGGCGGGCTCGCCGCGTGGCTGTGTTACGCGATCAACGCGCTGACCGGTCACCTCGACGAACCGGGCGGCCTGATGTTCACCACGCCGGCGATCGACCCGGTGCCGCTCGCCGCGAAGCTCGGCTTCGATGGCGGGTTCGCGCGCTGGCGCAGTCGGGTCAGCAGCAAGCCCGAGTTTGGCGCCGAGCTGCCGATGACGGCCTTCGCGGAGGAGATCGAGACCCCGGGTCCCGGCCAGATCCGCGCGTTGATCACGAGCGCCGGCAACCCGGTGCTGTCGGCACCCGGCGGTCCGCGGCTCGAGCGCGCACTCGGCACGCTCGACTTCATGGTGTCGATCGATCCGTACCTGAACGAGACCACGCGGTTCGCGCACGTGATCCTGCCGCCGTCATCGCCGCTCGAGCGCTCCCACTACGACGTTGCGCTGAACGCGTTCGCGGTGCGCAACGTCGCGAAGTACTCGCCGCCGGTGTTCCAGCGATCCGCCGGCGCCCGGCACGACTGGGAGATCTGCCTCGCGCTATGGACGCGGCTCGGCGCGCCGCGCCACCTCGGGCCGCTCGCGCGCCTGCTCCGTGCGGGACTCGGCAAGCTCGGGCCCGAGGCGATCCTCGAGCTCGGGCTCCGCGCGGGACCGCACCGGCTGTCGCTCGCGAAGCTGCGCAAGCACCCACACGGGCTCGACCTCGGCCCGCTCGAGCCGCGGCTGCCGAAGCGGCTCGCCACCCCAGACCGCAAGCTGCACATGGCGCCGCGCGAGTACCTGCTCGTCGTCGAGCGGCTCGCGGAGCGCTGGGCCCAGCCGGCGGCCGGCCTCGTGCTGATCGGACGCCGGCACCTGCGCAGCAACAACTCGTGGATGCACAATAGCGAGCGGCTGGTGAAGGGTCCCCCACGCTGCACGCTGCTGATCCATCCCGACGACGCCAGCGAGCGCGGCCTCGAGACCGGTGGGCAAGCGACGATCTCGACGCGCACTGGCGAGATCACGCTGCCGGTCGAGATCACGGACGAGATGATGCCGGGCGTGGTCAGCATCCCGCACGGCTGGGGTCACGGCCGGCCGGGTGTGCGGCTCGCGGTCGCCGGTGCGCACGCGGGCGAGAGCATGAACGACATCCTCGATCCAACGCTCATCGATCAACTGTCCGGAACCAGCGCGCTGACCGGTCAGCCGGTGGAGGTCGAGCGCACGTGAAGGACTCGGCGGTGTTCGACAAGATCGGCGCGGCCAGGCTGCGCGCGGTGATCGCCGACTTCTACGACCGGTTGTTTGCGGACGTCATGATCGGCTTCATGTTCCAGGGCAAGGACAAGCAGCTCCTGATCGAGCGCGAGTGGGAGCTCGCCGCGGCCCTGTTCGGCGCGCCGGGCATCACGTACCGCGGCCGTCCGATGCGCGTCGCGCACGCGCAGCACACGATCTTCGGCGGTCACTTCGAGCGCCGCGTTCAGATCCTGCGCGAGGCCATGCGCGACCACGCGGTAGATCCCGAGGTCCAGCGCGTGTGGCTCGACCACACCGAATCGCTGCGCGCGCAGGTCACCCGCGACAAGGGCTCCGAGTGCGCGACCACGCTGTCCGCCGGACCCAAGCTCGGGATCGCCGTCGCGACGCCGGCTCCAGATGCCGTGAT
Organism: Kofleriaceae bacterium; assembly: GCA_037720695.1. Classification (GTDB taxonomy): domain Bacteria; phylum Myxococcota_A; class Polyangia; order Haliangiales; family Haliangiaceae; genus JABFXX01. Next base: position 4,312 of record JBBJLY010000191.1, read on the forward strand.
CAAGCTCGGGCGCCGCCCGCGCTGATCCGGTCACGCGCCGATTCGGCGCGCTTCGAACGGAAAACGGCGCGCTGGAAGTGCACGCCACGACCGGGGATCACGCCGCGTTGCGGATCACACGCGCGGTCCGCCCGGCACATGCCTTGCTGTCGGGATGGTTGCGGAATTCTCCGCGTCCCATCAACGAAAGGTAGTCAATGAAGAAGACCGTCAAGCCCGCGGACAAGAAGGTCCGACGGATCGTCGTACTCAAGGAGCGCGCGCTGGAAGACGTCACGGGTGGCACGGGCACCGGCGTCATCGAGCCGCCGAAGCCGAGGCCGCGCGACTGGGGATGGTGGGACAGCCCCACAACCTAGCTCGTCCTCCACTGCCTCGCTCGTCCTGCTCGAGCGAGGCCACTTGTTTTTCGAGGTGCCATGTCGCTCGTATCCGAGACCCAGGCAGAGCTGCAGCCGATGGATTATCGCTCGCTGGTCGCCGACTTTCGCGCGGCGGCCTGGTGCGAGGCCCACGTCGACGAGGCCGACGACAGGAAGCTGCTCGAGAGCTTTCACCGGATTCACTCGTACTTTCTGAGAGCGATCGATCGAAGCCGACCACGGCTATTCGCGGGCATCGAACGAGGAACCATGATCAACCTCGTTCGCAAGTGGATGGTGATGTACCTGCGCTGCGTGGACGAGGTGCGTGGTCGATTCCCGCGTACCGACGAGACCGCCGATCTGGTGACGCTGGGCAGGAACTGGTCCGCGCGACTCGCGATCTCGTACGAGGGTCTCGACCGGCTCGACGTCGCGTCGAGATACGCAGAGTACTGGGCAGAGCGCTCCGTGACGTGGCTTGCCACAGGCGCGAGAGGTGACGGCGTGAGCGAGACCTACGACGCGCGGATGGGCTTCATCGGCTCGCCCTACTACGTGCTCCACGACACGCTCAAACGCGCGAGCGGGCTGATGCTTCGCGATCAGGCGGGCAACGGCATCACCTCCTTCGATCTTCACGATGCGTTTCGTGGCCTCGTGGATCCTGCGGACCTCGAAGCCGAGTGCGTCCGACGTGACTGGGTCTTCGAGTACTTTCATGCTGAGGCTCGACATGCGCTGTGGGCCGCGGCGAGAGCCGGAGGTTAGGACCATGCGACTCACTCCGAGCCAGCAACCGAGCTGTGACCAGGTGGACCTCGCTGACTTCGTGGCCGAACATTCCGACTGCCTCGTGCAGGAGCGCTGGGGCCGCGCGCCTGCGGACTTCAAGTTCGTGACGCTCGGTGAGTTCTATGCGGAGGCCCGACGCGAGGTGCCGATCTGGGCAATCGATCGAGACCAGGGCCGCTACGTGTTTCACGACAATCTCCTCGATGCCAACGATCCGTCGAGCGCCGAGCGGATCGACGAGTTCGTCAACGGGCACCCACCGACAGATGAGTTCGTCGAGCTGTCACGGCGGCTGCCGTGCGTCGGGCTCCGGTTCGCGCTGGGAGGTCCAGACAGTGGGACTCCAACCCCGCATGTTCACGGGGCAGTCCAGTGTCTGGTTCTCGCGGGGCAGAAGCGCTGGTGGATCTGGCCACCGAGCGCGGAGCTGGTGATCGATTGGCTCGTGCGCGGAATGCAGGCGCGCAACCGCCTCGAGTACTGGATGACGCATCTGGCGCCAATCTTCGCCGGTCAGTCCGGAGACGTCACGGTGGAGCTCTTCGAGGCCATCGAGGAGCTCACGCGCCGAGGCATCTTCCTCCCGAGCACACTCGACCCGCGCTCTGAATACGACGCTGAGCTATTTGCTCGTCTCGGACAGGTCTCCCGAGAGCGCCGCGGCATTCTCGCCGAGGATTTTCAGCCACGGGCCATCACTCAGCTCGCAGGACAGAGCGTGTACCTCCCCGAGGGGTGGTCGCACTCGGTCAGGAACCAGGAGTGGTGCCTCGCAGTGATCTACGAGCTCCGCCGCGACCAGGTGCTCCGCAGATGATCGAGAACCTGGAGCGGTTGCCGGTCCTGCCGGCGGCGGGCGAGGTCGGAATCCTGCGTCGGCTCTGCCACGCACCGGTGATCTTCGACACCGAGGGCCGACCGCTCTGCGAGGGACACGCGCGGCGCGGCACCGGCGGGCAGGCCACGCTCGAGTACGCCACGTGCTCCTATCGCGATGCTCGTCACGAGCATTCCCGACCAATGAATGCCAGCGCGCTGGCGCAAACCACGGCTCACTGGGAAGACCTGATCGGCGTGCTGGCGTGGCTCGCCGAGGAGCACGCAGATCTGCCTCAGCTCGGCAAGCCGGGGCATGTCGTCGCGTTCTACCAGCGGGTCAGTCTGATGTTCGCGATCCCGCTGTGCGCGGCGATCGCGCGACCGGGGAAGCGGATCGCGCCGGCGATCGCGAGCGCATGGAAGGCCACCTTGGGGTTCCAGTCGATCGCACAACGTCTGGTGATCGACACGCTGTTCGATGATCGTGGCGAGCTCACGGGCGACCAGATCTACCAGCTTGCATTGCGAGACGGTTCGCTCGTCGGCCGTCGCGAGGTCTGCGCCGGCTCGCCGAGGATGATCGTGGCGGCGGCGGATGCGATCCTCGGGCGAGCTCGCGTCTCGAACGAGCAGCAGGGTCGCGTGCGCGCGATCGTCGACAGCCTCGGCCGGAACTGGATGGCGGTCGCGGCGACCTATACCAACCACTGGTTGTTCGATACGGGTGTGCTGCTGGCCACGGCGATGCTCGAGGAGGATCGCGACGGCAACACCGATCGAAGGTTCCCTGCCGGCGGAGACGAACAACGTCACCTGGTAGAGTCGCTCCGCGATGCGTCGATCGCAACGGTGGATGCCGAGCTGATGTGGGGATCCCTGCTGATCACCGTCGATGAACGACGCGACGTCAACGATCGGCTCCGCCTCCTTGACTCGACACAGCACGAGGCGCTCGCCTGCATGGAATCGAACCTTCGCGCGGAGCTGGCGCTGTCTCCGCTGGCTCCGGATGTTCGCGCCAGCTTGTGCTTTGTGGACCTTCGGACGCCGCCCGACGCGGCTCGCGAGGCGAGTGCGCAGAGGCTGAGTGGACTGGTCGGCGCGATGCAGCTCGAGCGCCGGATCGGGGGTCAAATGCGGGCCGTCGCGGGATCGCTCAGGACCGGTGCACCGCTGCAGCCCGCCGCGCTCACCGCGAAGCTGCTGGCGGCTTACGTCCGGTTTGCCGGCGAGGTCGCTCGGATCGAAGGCACGCCGGTCCAGCTCGACGCATGCGCGGCGCTGGCCGCCCACGCGGCATCTGCACTGGGCTCGCTCGCGACGGCGATCCCGTTTGCACCGACGCGCGAAGAGATCCAGGCACTCGCGAGCGAGATCGTCAACGGGAGCTGCGTGCCCCCCTTCACCGAGGCCTTTCCAGGGGACGCTGCCGGGTGGTTGGTCGCGCTCGATCGATTCGTCAATCGCCGTGACCTCCGCGTGCTGGCGCAGATCGAAGATGGCCCCGTCGTTCGCTGGTTTGCCCAGCACATCACGACCCACCCGTCGGCGCAGCTCGACCGGACCGCACGCCAGACCGACTACAGCATCGCGATCATCGAGGGCGCTACTGTCGACAAGCTCGTCGCGAACGCCACCGCCGCCTGGCAGCTCATTCGCGACGACGGCATCCTCATCATCGTTGCTGCAGTCGAGATCCCGGCGTACCTCGGGTGTCCGTTTCGGCCTGAGGGCGCCGCCATCGATCAGATCGGCGGTGCGTGGTTCGTTCACAAGCTGGGTCGGCCCGCCGGCACGCGACCGGCGTATGAGCTACGCGGCAGCCACGGCGATAATCCAATTGCGGACCGTGCATTTCGGAAGCTCGTGCGCTGACGGGCATCTCGCCCGCCGCCGCGTTAGGCTCCGCGCATGAAGCTCGTGCTCGCGATGGTCTTGATCGGGTGTGGCGGATCCAGGCCGCCTCCGCAGCAACCCGCCCCCGAACTGCCGGTCGCGACCCGGCCGACCGAGGCGCCGCGCACGCGGTGTGGCAAGGCGGTCGCCAACGTCGTCGACAAGACGCGCGCGAACATGGCCGCGGATGGCTTCACCGACGCGGCGATCGAGCACGTGCGCACCAGCGCGACCGAGAGCTGCGATCAGAAGCAATGGTCGGTCGAGGTCCTCGATTGTTACGACCAGGCCAACACGGTGCAGGCCGTCGGCACGTGCCAGGACAAGCTGACCGAGGACCAGCGCGGCGATCTGCAGCAGCGGATGAACACGGTCGCGACGGAGCACAAGCAGCCATGAGGCTCGCGGCCCTGATGTTGTGTGCCGCGTGTGGAGGCGGTGCGAAGAAGCCCGTCGCGCCGGTCGACGACGGCCCGGCTCCCGACTGCAAGATCACGATCGACGCGATGTACCAGCGCTGGGACCGCGACGCCGCCGCGCAGCGCGGCGAGGACTTGCCCGAGATGGACGACCTCGGCCTGACCGACGCCCTCAAGACCGCGATCATCGCGAGCTGCACGGAGGACAAGTGGGGCGCCAGGGTGGTGCGCTGCCTCGAGACCGTGCAGCCATGGGAGCAGAAGTGCGAGGACATGCTGACCCCCGACCAGGCGCGCAAACAGGAGGCGCGCGTCGAGGCCGAGGTCAGCGCGCGACTGCAGTAGGATGTGGGCATGCGGTCGCTCCTGTTGATCTTCGTGCTCGCTGGCTGCTGGACCGGGTCGACCGAGACCACCACGCCCACCCCGATCACGGCGGACAAGCACGCGCCGGCGCCGGGTCTCGTGTGCGCGGAGGTCGTCGCGCACGCGCTCGAGGTGTCGCGCGAGGAGCTCGCGCGGAGCACGAAGCCCGATCAGATCGAGCGGATCCGGGTATCCGCGATCGACACCTGCCTCGCGACTCGATGGTCGCAGGAGCTGCTCGCGTGCTTCAACGACGCGAAGTCGAGCGACGGCCTCGGCCGCTGCCAGTCGCAGATGACCCGGGAGCAGAACGACGACATGCAGAAGCGTCTGGTCGAGGCGCTGCAGGACGGCACCGCCAATCCGTGCGGCAACCCGTGCGCGCCCTGACTACTCGGCGCGGTCGCGCTGCCACGCCCGCGCGATGAACACCACGATCTCGATCCCGAGGGTCACCGCCATGTTGATCGCGGCGCACGCCACCGCGACCAGCGCGGCGGGGATCACGACGAGCCACACCGGGCTCGGCAGCGTCACGTAAGGCGGCGGAAAGTAGGCCCACACGAGGCCGGCGGGCACCATCGTCAGCATCAGACCGGTCCACGCGATCCCGTTCGCGGCGGCGAGCCGCTCGCCGAAGTTGTGGCGCGCGCGCAGCGTCCACTGGCTCGCGAGGATCTGCATGCTGATCGCGGCGATGCCGTATTTCACGAGCACGCTCGCGATGTGACCGCGGGCTGGCATCAGCGATGGCGAGAACCGCTGGCCGAGCACGGCGATCGCACCGACGTAGACGATGAAGAAGGCGGGCACCGAGACCAGCAGGACCCGGACATCCATCCGGATCGACCCGCGCCGGATCAGCAGCACGGCCAGCATCGTCGCGACGAACCCGGCGCCGACCACGATCCCGATCCGGGCCGCGCGGTGCTCGAGCATATCGGTGTCGGCGCGGGCTTCCGCGAGCGCGACCACGGCGCGCGTGACGTTGCCGCGCAACCGGTCGGCCTCCTCGCGCCGGGCCTGGCTCGCGGGTTCGAGCACGAGCAGCTCGGTGAGTGTGCGGCCGAGCGCGTGTCCGGGAGCCGGGATCCCGAGCAGGGCCGACACGGTCGGTGCGACGTCGATCAGCCGCGCATCTGGTGAGGCCGCACCAATCCGCGCACCAGCGCCGGCGATGATCAGCGGCACGTTGACGACCTCGGGCTCCATCCCGCCGTGGCCTCCTCGGTCGGTGTGCCCGTGATCGGCGATGACCACGATCGTTTCCTTGGTCAGGTCGACTCGCCTCAGCGCGCGACCGACCGCGCGGTCGGCGACCTGCGTGGCCGCGCGGTACTCGTCGCTGGCGCCGCCGTGCTCGTGGCCCGCGGCGTCGACCGCGCCGATCAGCAGCACGACCAGCTCTGCGTCGCCGGCCGCCAGTGCTTCGCCGGCCTCGACGAACCCGCCCGGCCATGGGGCGTAGCGTGCGTCCGCGAATGGCGAGATCAGATCGGCGTCGGGCGCACGAACACCTGCGATCGAGAGTGGGTCGTCGACCTCGACGTCGAGCTCGGCATGCTTATCATCCTCGGTCACCAGCTCGATCGGCTCCGGTCGCGTCGCACCTCGACGGCGCAGGAACAGCCGCGGCAGCACGTCGTAGTCGGTGCCCATCGCGGCCCGCATGCCGGCGGCGCGCACGCGATCCATCAGCGAGTCGAGCTGGACCGGCGGCGTGTGGTGGTTGGTCCGCACACCGCTCGCCGTCGGCGGCACGCCGGTCAGGATCGTGACGTAGTTCGGCCGCGACCAGGTCGGATAGTGGCTCACCGCCTGCGTGCTGGCGCCTCGCCCGCGTAGCTGATCGAGGAACGGCAGGTCGTGCGACTTGTCGACCCGCAGGCCGTCGACGATCACGACATAGACCCGCCGCGAGACCCGGGCCGCGGGCAGCGCGTCGATCACGGGCTCCTCGCGCGCGAGTGCGGGCTGGATCTGTTCGAGGTCGTACATGAACGATCCCCCGGCGAGCCCGGCCTGGATCGCGCCGGCCGCCCCCAGGATCACCATCGCGAGCGCAGCCGCCACGACTTGCCTCGTCGAGGCCGTCTGCCGCATCCACCCAGTCTATACTTCCGGTCATGTCGCGTGGAACCGCTTTGCTGCTCGCGTGTGCTGCGTGCGGCGGTGATGGCGAGCCGCAGAACCGGCCGCGGACGTTCGGCGGTGACCGTCCCGTCACGCTCCAGATCCCGAGCGAGATCGATCCCGCTGTGCGCTATCCGCTCGTCTTGATCCTGCACGGCTACGGCGCGAACGGCTTCTTGCAGCAAGCGTTCTTCGGGTTGTCCGGCGAAGCGGATCGCCGCGCGGTGTTCACGCTCGCACCGGACGGTCTGATCGACTCGAACGACATGCAGTTCTGGAACGCCGACCCGGCGTGCTGTGACTTCGATGGCACGAACCCCGACGACGTCGGGTACCTCGGCGGCCTGGTCGACGACGTGATGGCGAGCTGGCCGGTCGATCCCGGCGCGGTGTTCGTGATCGGTCACTCGAACGGCGGCTTCATGTCGTACCGGCTCGCGTGCGAGCGCGCGGATCTGTTCGCGGGCATGGTGTCGCTCGCGGGGAACGCGTCGACCGTCACGTGCGACCCGAGCATGCCGGTCAACGTGCTCCACCTCCACGGCACCATGGACGGCACCGTCCCGTTCTCCGGCGCCGTGCCGAGCGTCGAGCAGTGGGCGGATCACGACGGGTGCAGCGCGCTGCGCGTGCCCGGCCCGGACCTCGATCTCGAGCAGGTCCTACCCGGCGCCGAGACCCGCACCGAGACGGCTACGGATTGTCCCGAGGGCGGGGAGGTCGCGTTGTGGTCGATCGAGGGCGGAAGCCACATCCCGAGCCTTGGCCCGGCGTTCGAGCCCACGCTCTGGCAATGGTTTACCGATCACGTCCGTCCGTGATACTGGATGATCACGATGTGGTACCTGGGTTCCGTTCCGCACCAGCCTGACGTGACGTCGAGCATCTGAGGCCTTACTTCCCTTCGATTGCTCCGCCACCCCTTCGGGCGAGGACACCATGGATACCCAGCTCAAGTTACTCGGCCGCTCGGACTCTCCGACGGCTCAGGATCCGATCAAGCACATCAAGCAGTCGGTCGATCCGTCGACCCTGCACCACCGCCAGCTGCTCGACGGCACGTTCTGGCAGCGCATCCCGGCGTACCGGCTGGTCGACGAGGCCACGTTCCTCGATCACAACTGGCAGGCCAAGAACACGATCACCAACCCCGCGAAGCTGCTGTCGGCCGTGCAGCACCTCGTGCCGCAGAGCTTCTACGACGACGTCGCCGAGGGATTTCGCCACGCGCCGATGGCGATCCGCGTGTCGCCGTACCTGCTGTCGTTGATCGACTGGTCCGACGCATACAACGATCCGCTGCGCCGCCAGTTCGTCCCGGTCGCGTCGCGGCTGCTTCCAGATCACCCGAAGCTGACGCTCGACTCGCTCCACGAGCAGGCTGACGCGCCGGTCGCCGGCCTGACGCATCGCTATCCCGACAAGGCGCTGTTCCTCGCACTCGACACCTGCCCGGTGTATTGCCGGTTCTGCACGCGCAGCTACGCGGTCGGGGTCGATACCGACGAGGTCGAGAAGGTCTCGCTGAAGGCGACCGAGGAGCGCTGGGAGCGCGCATTCCGCTACATCTCCGAGCGCCCCGAGCTCGAGGACATCGTCGTCTCGGGTGGAGACAGCTACCAGCTCAAGGCCCGCCAGATCACGCTGATCGGTAATCGCCTGCTCGAGCTGCCGAACATTCGCCGCATCCGGTTCGCGACCAAGGGTCCGGCGGTGATGCCGATGAAGCTGCTGACGGATCACGAGTGGATGGACGCGCTGACCAGCGTCGTCGAGCGTGGGCGCAAGCTGTCGAAGGAGGTCGTCCTCCACACCCACTTCAACCACCCGAACGAGATCACCGCGATCACGAAGCGCGCCCTCGACAACGTGTTCGAGCGCGGGATCATCACGCGCAACCAGTCGGTGCTCCAGCGTGGCGTCAACGATGGCATCGCCACGATGCAGCTCCTGGTCAAGCGCCTCGGGCACTGCCAGGTCCAGCCGTACTACGTCTACGTCCACGATCTGGTGAAGGGCGTCGAGGATTTGCGGACCACGCTGCAGACCGCGCTCGACATCGAGAAGGCGGTGCGCGGCGTGACGGCCGGGTTCCACACCCCGACGTTTGTCGTCGACGCGCCGGGCGGTGGCGGCAAGCGCGTCGCTCACAGCTTCGAGCACTACGACCGCGAGACCGGGATCTCGGTGTTCACCGCACCGTCGGTCAAGCCGGGCTTCTTCGTCTACTTCGACCCGGTCGACACGCTCGCGCCGGACATCCAGGCGCGGTGGAAGGATCCGGCGGAGCAAGATCGCATGGTCGACCAGGCGGTCACGGCCGCTCGCGCCACCCACGAAGCTTCGGGTCGCGCATCGAGCGTGCGCTGAGATGAGCGAGGCCGCGAGCCGGCTGCGCAAGGCGCTGCTCGAGCGCGTGGTGCAAGCCAAGGCGAAGACCACCCCCGCGGCGCGGCGCCAGGCGTTCGACAACCGCGACGTACCCGAGGCGGCGCGTGCGCTGCTCGACAAGGTTGCGAACCACGCGTGGAAGGTCACCGACGAGGACGTCGCGGCTGCCAGGGCCGCCGGGCTGTCCGAGGATCAGATCTTCGAGCTCGTCGCGTGCACTGCGTTCGGACACAGCGCGCGTCAGCTCGAGGCCGCACTTGCCGCGCTCGCGGTCGCCACGCAGGAGCCGCGGTGAGGCTCGGGATCCTCGACACCGGCCACTCGCTCGCGATCAAGGCGGTGTTCGCGTTCATTCGCCGGGTGTCGCGCCATCCCGTGCCCGACGTGGTCAAGACGTTGCGCTACCGGCCGGAGCTGTTCGGCAACGCGACGAGCGAGCTGTTCCAGGAAGTCATGCGCGGACCGTCCGAATGGTCGATCGCCGATCGCGAGCTGATGGCCGCGTACGTGTCGAAGACCAACGAATGCGAGTTTTGAACCAGATCGCACGGCGCGGTCGCGTCGCAGGTACTCGGAGCTGACCTCGTGGAGGCCGTGCTCGCCGATCTGGCGAGCGCGCCGATCGGCGAGCCGCTACGCGCGACCCTCGGGCTGCTCCGCAAGGTGACACGCGAGTCGGTAACGCCCGACGACATGCGCGCCGTGCTGGCCGCCGGCGTGACGCGGTCGCAGATCGAGGACGCGCTCGAGGTCGGGTTCGCGTTCAACCTGATCACCCGGCTCGCCGACACGTTCTGCTTCGAGATCGGCCCGAGCGCCGCGTTCGAGGCCGGCGCGCGGCATCTGCTGTCCCGCGGCTACCGCTGAGCGGTCACGAGATGATCGCGAACGTCTGGTGGTTGATCGCGACCAGCCGGCCGTCCTCGCCCCACAGCTCGCGAGTCTCGAGGAAGTAGCCATCGGCGCACACGGGGACGGTGCCGCGATAGAGCAGCGGCGCGAGCGGGTCGAGCCCGGCGAGATCGTCGAGGATGTCGAGCGTGTACGCGACGGTCGCGATCGGCCGCGGTGCCGGCAGCTTGACCAGCGCCGCAGGCCACCACGAGTCGATCATGGCCGCGATGTAGCCCGCATCGCGCTGCGGTCCCGGATCCCGCGCGCGCACCCAGCCGACGCTGAGCGGCGCCTGCTGCGACCCGGGGACGCCGCTGACCAGGCGGTATTCGAAGTTGCTGGTGAACTCCGGGCCCAGCCCGGGCGGCATCACGAGCGGCTCGAGCGATCGCCACGCGGGCGCCTCGGGAGGCGTCAGGTCTCGCCACGCGACGGGACCCGCGCCGGGCCGCATCCGCGCGAGGATCGCGACGACATGCGTCTTGACCTCGCCGCCCTGGCGAACCGCGGCCCGCGCCGTGGTGACGTTATTGCCGGCTCGCAGGATCTCGACCTCGATCTCGACCGGACCCGGCAGCGTCGGGCCGGGCAATTCGGCCGTGACCGAGCGGACCTTGCGGGCGTCGTCGCCGACGTGCTGCTCGATCGCGCGCACCGCCGAGCCGATCATCAGCCCGCCGAAGGCGCCGCGACCCTGTGCCCAGCCCTGCGGAATGTCGAGCCGGTAGCGATCACCGTCGCGGATGGGAGTCGAGATCTCGCCGAGGAGCATGATCTCGTGTAGCACGCGAGATCGCGGAGCTGGTCAGTCGATCGCTTCGATCACGACCTGGCCGTTGCGCTGCTTGATCGTGAACCGGCGCATCGTCGGCGGCGCGCTGCGCGGATCGAACGGGCTGCTCCAGCTGACGCGGCGCGCGTGCGGTGGCTCGTCGGGACGATCCCAGTCGGGGCCGCCGAACGGGCCGTCGGTGACGCGCGCGAGCTGCTTCTCGCGCGTCCCCATCATCCACAGCAGAGGCGCGAGCGCGACCAGCATCCAGTGGCTGGTCGCGAGCCCGTAGACCGCAAATGCGACGGCCGCGACGCGCGACACGGTGACCGCGAGATCCGTCGCCCGGACGAAGCTCATCCGCTTGGCCAGCAGCGCGCGCAGGATGCGTCCCCCGTCCATCGGCAGCGCCGGGATCAGGTTGAACGCGGCGAGCACGAAGTTGATGTAGCCGATCATCAGCAGGAACCCGGAGCCGGTCACGATGCCGATGCCGAGGCCGAGGCTGCCGAGCGCGATCGAGACGGCGGGGCCAGCCGCGGCGATCGCGATCTCGTGGTTCGGGTTGCGCGGCAGGTTCTCCATCTTCGCGGCGCCGCCGAAGAACGACAGCTCGATGCCCGACACGTGGACGCCGAGCTTGCGCGCGACCACTGCGTGACCGAGCTCGTGCAACAGCACGCTCGCGAACGCGACACAGACGACGAGCACGCCCGCGAGCCCGCCGTACGCCACGAGGACAAACCCGAGCAGGAGCAGGAACGACAGGTTGATCTCGACCGGGAAACCGAACAGTCGCCCGAGTCGCCAGGACTTGAACATGGAGACAACGTGTGCACGGTTCGCACCAAGTCAAACCCCGATCTGCCGACGGCGACGCCGGTCGATCGGGCAGGACCGTGCGGCACGGCTCACCCGAAAACCTAGAGCAGCCCCGCAAGTCAGCGAAACGGGTCGGCGGCCGCGGCCGGCAACCTGCGCTCGACCGTGGTGTCGACCAGCTGGCCGATCCGGCGCGCGAGCTCGCGACGGTCCTCGGGCGTGATCCATGGGATCGCGAATCGCGCGAGGTCGGTGTCATCGGCAGCGATGAACCGGATGAAGTCGCCCGTGACATCGACGCGATGCTTGTCGCGCACCGTGATCTCGCGCCGGTCGTTGAAGCCGTGGATCAGGATCCGGCCATCGCTGTGGATCGTCATCGCGAGCCGGGCGCGGTCGCGGAACAGGCGGCGCGCATAGACGCAGTACCGATCGCCGTGATCGGTCAGCAACACCTTGTCGAGCCCGCGTCCGATCTCGACCGCGCGCACGACATCGCCCGCATGGTCCGCCAGCGCGGCACGCAGCCGGTACGCCAGCTTGTCGAGCGCGGCGAGCGCCGGGAGTCCCTCGAGCTCGAGCAAGCTCACCGGCTCGACGCCGAAGATCCGTCGCATCCCGCCGGGCAGGGCGAGCCAGATCCCGAGATCCTCGTGCGGGACATCGCGCGCGACGACCAGGGAACCCGCGATCCTGTACGACG
>JBBJLY010000192.1:0-16683 GCA_037720695.1 Kofleriaceae bacterium
CAAGCCGCCGTTCGAAGGCGCGACCTATGCCGTGCTGGTGGCGAAGCTCCTGACGTCGGCACCGACGCCGATCGACTTGTTGCGTGCCGGGCTACCACCCGAGCTGTCCCGCGCGGTCCACCGCGCGCTCGAGAAGGAGCCGCAGCGGCGGTTCGCGACCGCAGATCAGTTCGCCGCCGCACTCCCCGGCCCGCGTGGCAGGTCTGGAGCTCATGGCAGCCAGGAGCCGGTGTCGCTGTCGCAGATCGAGCTCGCAGGCACGATCGATAGCGAGCTGCGCAGCCGGCCTCCGCGCTCGCGCAGCAAGCTCGTGATCGCGGTGCTGTCCGCGCTTGTCCTCGCTGGCGTGACCGTGTTCGTGATCGTCGCGATGCGCGACCACGGCACGGCGCTCGCGAGCGCGCCCGTGGTGGCACAGCTGCCCGAACCGCCTGCCGCGGTGTCCGTCGGCACGCTCGAGGTCAAGTCGATGCCGGTCGGCGCGCTGGTCAAGATCGATGGCGCGCTGGTCGGCACCACCCCGATCATCGTCACGCTGATGCCCGGGAATCACCGCGTGGAGCTCACGCTCGACGGTCACATCGCGGTCGAGGGCGACGAGGAGGTGCGCAGCGGGGAGCGCACGACGCTGGTGATGCCGTTGCAGCAGCTGCCCGATCCGGCGCCGGTTCCCGCACCGGTCGTGCTGAAGGCCAGGCCGGGCAGACCGGGCAGGCCAGAGGGCACGATCCATCGTCGCTGCGGATGGGCCCCGTGCCCGAGCCCCAGAGTCCGCCCGACCCCGAGCCGCAAAGGCCGGGCGCCCGCCGACGCCTCCGGCCACCAAGCCGAACCCGTACTGATGCGCGCGCTCGCCCTCGCGTGGCTGATGATCGTGGCGCTGCTCGGGGTCGCCCGTGCCGACGACACGCTCGACGTGCGTGAAGAAGCGCGCCGCGCTTTCACGGAGGGCCAGAACGCGGACAAGCGACGTGACTGGGCGAAGGCGATCGAGCACTACCTGCGCGCGAACGAGCTGGTGTCCCATCCGTTCGCGATGTTCAACATCGCCGCCGACTACGAGCGGCTCGGCCGACTTCGCGAGGCGGCGGTCTGGTACACGAAGTACCTCCAGGCCACCCCCGACGAGGCCGACAAGGCGCGGGTTCAGAGGCTGCTCGCTGACCTCGCGCTGCGCCCCGGCACCCTCACGGTGCGCTCGACCCCGAACGGCGCGCAGGTCTGGGTCGACGGCGTGCACGTCGGCACGACGCCGTACTCCGGCCACATCAAGGGTGGACCGCACAAGATCTCGACCCGGCTCGAAGGCCAGCAGCCGGACGAGCGCGAGCTCGCGATCGAGTATGGCGAGCCGGAGATCCTCGACGTCGCGCTGCGCGGTGCAGCCGGCATGCTGTCGATCGTCGGCGAGCCGCAGGGCGCCCAGGTGCGGATCGACGGGATGCCTGCCGGTACCCTGCCGGTGCAGCTCCGGCTGGTTCCCGGACCGCATCGGATCCGGGTCACGCAGCCTGGCTACACCGCGTTCGAGACCACGGTGAACGTCGGCACGAACCGCAACCTACCGGTGACCGCGCAGCTCGCCCGCGCACTCGGCACGTTCTCGACCGCACCTGGCGGGACGGTCACCACGCAGCCAGCCAAGCTCGACTTCGGCTACGTGGTCGGTGCCGGCGGCGGTGCGGACCTGCGTGGCGAAGGCGAGCTGTACATGATCGAGGTCGGCACGCGAGTGGCCGAATACGACGCCGCGCTCCGGGTCGGCAAGGCGCTCGAGCAGACGTCCTACGACTTCGTCATCCGGTGGTTCCTGGCCAGGGCCGTGATCGCGCCGTTCCTCGGCGGCGGCTACTCGTACGTGTCGGGCGGCTTTGGCTACCAGCTGGTCGGTGGGCTGCGCTACGACATCGCGCGCGGCGATGGCGTCGGGTTCTCGATCATCGCGGAGAGCGGCCTGCGCTATTTCAACCGGACCACCTCGGACCCCGGCGAGACGTCGATCACCGAAATGGGCACCCTGGTGCCCCTGATGGGTTACCTGCAGATCGTCTATCGTTGACCCGCGTGATCCGGAATCGCACGGCGATCGTGGCCCTCCTCACGGGCCTCAACTTCCTCAACTACCTCGACCGGTTCATCGTCGCGGCCGTCCTGCCTCGCATCAAGGCGGACCTCGGGCTCTCGAACTTCGAGGCCGGGCTGCTCGCGACCGTGTTCCTGCTCGGCTACTTCGCGACGTCGCCGCTGTTCGGTTCGCTCGGCGACCGGTTGCCACGCAAGCGCCTGATCGCGTTCGGCGTGTTCACCTGGAGCATTGCCACGATCGCCTCGGGCCTGTCGACCAACGTGTGGACGCTGATCGTCGCCCGCGCGTTTGTCGGCATTGGCGAGGCGAGCTACGCGACGCTCGCGCCGACCATCATCGACGACATCACGCCGCCCGAGAAGAAGGGGAAGATACTCGCGATCTTCTTCCTCGCGATCCCGCTCGGCTCGGCGCTCGGCTACCTGCTCGGCGGCCTGATCCAGGACATCTGGGGCTGGCGCGAGGCGTTCTTCGTCGGCGGCGGACCCGGCGTCGCGCTCGCATTCCTCTGCCTGTGGATCGAGGAGCCGGCCCGCAAGCTCCAGAAGGTAGGCGTCGCATTCGCCTCGACGATCCGGACGCTGATCGCGCTGCCACTGTACCGCCGCGCGGTGTTCGGTTACTGCGCGCACACCGCCGCGATCGGCGCGTTCTCTTACTGGGCGCCGACGTTCCTGTCGGAGCGCTTCTTCTCGGCGCTCGCGACCGACCCGCTGGCACCGGGCGCCGCCGAGCAGGTGTTGAAGAGCGCGAACTTCTGGTTCGGCGTCACCACCGTGATCGCGGGAGCGATCGGGACGATCGTCGGAGGTCGGATGGCGGACCACGCCCTCCGCGGGCTCCCGATCGTCCCGGTGGACGCCACGCACGAGGACCCGCGCAACTTGCTGGCCGCCAACGCGCAGCTCCGGGTATGCGCGATCGGTGTCGCGATCGCATTCCCGTTCACTGCGGCGGCGTTCTTCGCGCCCTCACCGATGCTGTTCTTCACGCTCGCCGGCATCGCCGAGATCGGACTGTTCCTGTCGACCGCGCCGATCAACGCGATCCTGCTCCGCACCGCTCCCGCGTACATGCGCGCGAGTGCGATGGCCGTCGCGATCTTCGCGATCCACCTGTTGGGTGATCTGTGGTCGCCGACGGTGCTCGGGCTCGCTCTCGACTACCTGGTGCCGACGCTCGCCATGATGATCCTGCCGATCGGCTTCGCGGTCGCAACCGCGTTGTGGTGGCCGCGCCGGCGTGAGGCCGAACCGCTCCCCAGCGCGCGCGTCCACTGAGCGCCGATCTCGTGATACACCCGCGCCACCGACGAGGTGGCCATGAAGATCCACGAGTATCAAGGCAAGCAACTGTTGAAGAAGTACGGCGTCCCGGTGCCGATCGGCATCGCCGCCACCACGATCGAGGATGCGCTCGCCGCGATCCCGAAGGTCCAGGAACAAGCCGGCACGGAGGTCGTCGTCGTCAAGGCGCAGATCCACGCCGGCGGCCGCGGCAAGGGCGGCGGCGTCAAGGTCGCGAAGAACCTCGCCGACGCTGAAGCTGCCGTGAAGAAGATCTTCGGCATGCAGCTGGTGACCAAGCAGACCGGTCCCGAAGGCAAGAAGGTCCAGCGGCTGCTCGTCGAGCAGGGCCTCGCCCTCGAGCACGAGTACTACCTCGCGATGCTACTCGACCGCGCGATCGGTCGCGTGATCGTGATGGCCTCGCGCGAAGGCGGGATGGATATCGAGGAGGTCGCCGAGAAGCACCCCGAGAAGATCTTCAAGCACGCGCTCGATCCGGCGACAGGCTGGCAGGACTGGCAGTCACGTGCGCTCGCGAAGCAGCTCGGGATCACCGGCAAGGTCGCGAACGAGCTCGGCGGCTTCCTCAAGTCGCTGACCCGCGCCTACGACGAGCTCGACTGCTCGATGCTCGAGATCAACCCGCTCGTCACCACGAAGGACGGCCGGACGCTCGCGCTCGATGCCAAGATCACGTTCGACGACAACGCGATGTTCCGGCACAAGGACTTGGACGCGCTGGTGGATCCCAACGAGGAGGATCCGGCGGAGCAGGAGGCCAAGAAGTGGGACCTCTCGTACATCGCGCTCGAGGGCAACATCGGCTGCATGGTCAACGGCGCCGGGCTCGCGATGTCGACGATGGACATCATCAATTACTACGGCGGCAAGCCGGCAAACTTTTTGGACGTCGGCGGTGGCGCCACGGCCGAGAAGGTCACCGCCGCGTTCAAGATCATCACCACGGACCCCGAGGTGAAGGCGATCTTCGTCAACATCTTCGGCGGCATCATGAAGTGCGACACGATCGCGCAAGGCGTGATCACGGCGGTCAAGGAGGTCGGCCTCAAGGTGCCGCTGGTGGTCCGTCTCGAGGGCACCAACGTCGAGCTCGGCAAGAAGATGCTGGCCGAGAGCGGCCTCGACATCGTCGCTGCACAGGACATGGCCGACGGCGCACAGAAGGTCGTGCAGGCCGCAAAGGGAGCAAAGGCATGAGCGTCCTCGTCGGAAACAACACCAAGCTGGTCGTCCAGGGCATGTCCGGCTCGGCCGGCGCATTCCACGCCCGCCAGATGGTCGAGTACGGCACCCGCGTCGTCGCCGGCGTGACGCCCGGCAAGGGCGGGACGAAGGTCGAGGGCCTCGAGAAGGTCGATGTACGACACCGTCGCGGAGGCGGTCGAGCATGCGGGGGCGAACACCACGGTGATCTACGTGCCGCCGCCGTTCGCCGCGGACTCGATCCTCGAGGCAGCTGCCGCCGGGATCGAGACCATCATCGCGATCACGGAGGGCATCCCGGCCCGCGACATGATCCGGGTCAAGTACGTGCTCGACCTCCAGTACCCGAACACGGTCCTCGTCGGGCCGAACTGCCCGGGCGTGATCACGCCAGGTCAGTGCAAGGTCGGCATCATGCCGGGCTACATCCACAAGCCGGGCGGCGTCGGCGTGGTGTCGCGGTCCGGAACGCTGACCTACGAGGTCGTCGGCCAGCTCACGGCGCTCGGGCTCGGCCAGTCCACCGCGGTCGGCATCGGCGGTGACCCGGTCAAGGGCACGGACTTCATCGACGTGCTGCAGTGGTTCGCCGAGGATCCAGGCACGTCGTCGATCTTCATGATCGGCGAGATCGGTGGCGACTCCGAGGAGCGCGCCGCCGAGTTCATCAAGGCCAACGTGAAGAAGCCGGTCGCGGCCTTCATCGGTGGCCAGACCGCGCCGCCAGGCAAGCGCATGGGTCACGCTGGCGCGATCATCTCCGGTGGCAAGGGTGCGGCGAAGGACAAGATCGCCGCGCTCGAGGCCGCCGGTATCGCCGTCGCACCGACGCCCGCCGAGATGGGCAAGACGCTCGCGAAGGTCCTCGGTTAGCGCCGATCGCGTGGGTCGTGATGTGCGAACCTTCGCATCATGATCTACGACGACATCACGCAGACCATCGGCCGCACCCCGATCATCCGCATCAACAAGCTCGCACCGGCGGGCATCACGATGTACGTGAAGGTCGAGCTGTTCAATCCGGGCGGCTCGGTCAAGGATCGGCTCGCGCTCGGGATCATCGAGGACGCCGAGCGTCGCGGTGACCTGGCGCCCGGCCAGACCGTGATCGAGGCGACCTCCGGCAACACCGGCATCGCGCTCGCGATGGTGTGTGCCGCGCGCGGCTATCCGTTCGTCGCGGTGATGGCCGAGTCGTTCTCGGTCGAGCGGCGCCTGATCATGCGCGCGTACGGCGCGAAGGTGATCCTGACCCCCGCCGCCGATCGGGCCCAGGGCATGGTGCGCAAGGCCGCGGAGCTCGCGAAGGAGCACGGCTGGTTCCTCGCCCGCCAGTTCGAGAACGAGGCGAACCCGGGGTTCCACCGGCAGACCACGGGCCCCGAGATCCTGTCGGACTTCGCGGGCAAGCGGCTCGACACGTTCGTCACCGGCTGGGGCACCGGCGGCACGCTGACCGGCGCAGGCCAGGTCATGAAGCTGGCGCGCCCGGATCTGAAGATCGTGGTCTGCGAGCCGACGGCGGCGCAGATGCTCGGTGACCAGGAGTGGAAGCCGCACAAGGTCCAGGGCTGGACGCCCGACTTCGTGCCGGCCGTGCTCGACCGCAAGATCTTCGACGAGCGCCTGCCAGTCGCCGATGATGAGGCGATCTCGACCGCGCGCGCGCTCGCCCACAAGGAGGGCATGTTCGTCGGCATCTCGGCGGGCGCGACGTTCGCCGCAGCGCTGCAGGTGGCGAACAAGTCCGCGGCAGGCAGCGTGATCCTCGCGATGCTGCCCGACACCGGCGAGCGCTACCTGTCGACCCCGCTGTTCGAGGGCGTCAACAAGGACAGCGATGCGCTGTGAGCTCGCGTGCCTGGTGCTCGCCGCGTGTGGCAGCGATCCCAGCGTGCAGCCCGACGCGGCCCCCGACACTGGCCCCGCTGTGAGCCCCCTCGATGGGATCGGCGCAGTCGAGCTGGTCGATGGCGGCTACATGTTCACCGAGGGACCGGCGTGGCGCGGCGATCTGCTGTTCTTCACGGACATCCCCGCGAACACGATCTTCCAGTATACGCCGGGCGGTGCGGCCCCGACGATCGCGCGGGTGCCGAGCAACAACGCGAACGGGCTCGCCTTCGATGCCGGCGATCAGATGTTCGCGGCCGAGCACGGGTCGCGCACCGTGACCCGCATGACCGGCGGCAACCTCACGACGATCGCGTCCGAGCTCGATGGCAAGCAGCTGAACTCGCCGAACGATGTGGTGGTCGCCGACGACGGCACGGTCTACTTCACGGATCCGCCGTTCGGCATCGACGAAGCGGATCGCGAGCTCGACTTCATGGGCGTGTTCCGGATCTCGGGGACCACGCTGACCGCCGAGCATCGCGGCGCGCTGACCGAGCGTCCCAACGGCATCGGCCTATCACCCGACGGCACCCGGCTGTACGTCGCGGATTCTGCGGACGGCAAGTTGTACCGGTTCCCGATCACGGGCGGCGCGCTCGGTCCGCGCGAGGTCCATGCGCAGACCGCAGGTGGCGCGGACGGGCTCGCGATCGACGAGGCCGGCAACATCTTCGTCGCCACGGTGAGCGGCATCGAGGTGTTCGCGCCCGATGGCACGCGGTGGGGGCTCGTCGCGGTGCCGGAGCGGCCGTCGAACTGCGCGTTCGGCGACGCCGACCACAAGCGGCTGTACATCACCGCGCAGACGTCGGTGTACAGGGTGGCGATCGCGCACCCTGGCCTGCCGCTTCGCTGATCACGGCACGTCCGATCGCGGCGCAACCGCGCAGCAGTCCGCGGTGTCTGCCCGGTGATGCGCGAAGCCGTGTGCTGGCTGTTGCTCGGTCGCCGTGCCGCCGTCATGCTCGTCGCGTGCTCGGCCGCGCTCGTGGTGTGGCGGGCCTGGTCCGGCGAGCCGGTCGAGCCGTCGTCACCTCGACCGACGTACCGCTACATCCCGCTGCTCGGTGACCCTCTGCTGTTCGCGGTCGACGAGGCCGACGGAGAGATGGAGGAAACCAGGGTCGTACGGCCCAGCTCGCTCGCGCTGGGCGGCTGCCTGCCGTTCCTCCCGACCGTCGTCGAGCGTCCCGGCTGGCAGCTGCAGTTCGTGGTTGCCTCGAGCGGCTGCATGGGCGAAGCGCGCCACGATCACTACGTCCTCGACTCGTCCGGCGTCGTCACATGGACGCGGCCCAACCTGCCCGTCCGCACGCTCGCGCTGCTGCCCGGCGAGCTCGCACGCGTGCGCCAGCTCGACCGCCTGGACTGCGTACGCACCGAGCCCGTCGGCTACGGCGAGTGGTTTTATCGGGTCGCGTTCGCGGGCATCCCGAATGCGGAGGGCGGCGCGCACATCTCCGGATCGTCGGTGATGGCGGGCGAGCTCGAAGCCATCTTCGAGGCCGCGAAGACACGCTATCGTGAACACCGGCTGGCCGCACTGGCGCCGCTCTCGGTGCGGCTGCGCATGGGCTCGCGCTACAAGGACCGCATGTACGGGGTCGACATCGTCGGCTCGCGGCTGACGATCCGACGCCATGCGCGGATCCTCCACCATCAGCAGCTCGAGCCCGCCGACCTCGTCGAGCTGGTCGATCGGCTCGCGGGCCCGGACGCCGACCCGGAGACCCACTACCGCGGCTGGCTGCGCACGGGAGACGTGACGAACCCTGTCGCGCTGGAGAAGTACACGCGCGGGGAGTTCTGGGATCCAGTGCAGCGAGCGGTCGATGAGGTAGCGTTCCGCGAGGATGCGAAGCGCTGACAAGCCCCGGTTCAGGCGCTTTCGCACACAGTTGGGCGCCGGTCATTGCGAGGGGTCGGGCTTTCGCATAGCTTCCGCCGACCATGGCCATCGAACGTACGTTCTCGATCATCAAGCCCGACGCCGTCGCAAAGAACTCGATCGGCGGAGTCACCGCGAAGCTCGAGGCCGCCGGCCTCCGCATCCTGGCTTCCAAGATGGTGCGCCTCAGCGAGACCCAGGCGCAGGCGTTCTACGCCGTCCACAAGGAGCGCCCGTTCTACGGCGACCTCGTCAAGTTCATGACCGAGGGGCCGGTCGTGGTGCAGGTCCTCGAGGGCGAGAACGCGGTCGCGAAGAACCGCGAGGTGATGGGCGCGACCAACCCCGAGAAGGCCGACGAGGGCACGATCCGCAAGCAGTTCGCGACCAACATCGAGCGCAACGCGGTGCACGGCTCGGACGCCCCCGAGACCGCCCGCGAGGAGATCGCGTTCTTCTTCTCGACTGCCGAGCTCGCGTCGCTCGCTCGCTAGAACGGTCCGCCGTGTGACCACTGGCTCGACACGATCCGCCAGTCCGAGCCCTCCTTCACCAGGATGACCAGGACCCGGAACGTGTGGGTCAGGTCGGTCGCCGCCTTCGTGCGCGTGATGAAGTCTGCGTTGAGCGCCGCGAACGCGACGGTCGGCGCGGCCTGCTGGGATGGGTCCCAGGCACTCGACGCCATCGCGCGGATGCCGTCGCGTAGCCCGATCTCCGAGCGCAGCTTGCCGAAGATCTGCTTGATCCGGTTGCCGCCGAGCATCCGCTCGCCAGGCCCGCTGCCGAAGTTGAAGCTCTTCGGCCGCGCGCTGCGTGCCTCCGCGTTGGCGGCGCGTGATGCGAACGCTGCCCGCAGCGCGGGCTCGAGATCCTTTGGACCATCGACCACGTTCGTGATCGCCTTCGGCTTGCGCAGCGTGTGGAGGATCTCCATGCGCTCGGCCTTCGCGTCTGGAATCTGGATCGCCCAGTGCATCGCGACAGTCATCCACTTGCCACCGACGAACGCCGCGAGCTGGGTGATCGCGTAGCGCTTGCTGCCGATCTCGAGCTCCTCGGCGATCCACGCGTGGTTGCCTTCCTCCCCGATCGCGAGCGAGCGCGACGTGACGTCCTGGCCCGAGAGGTCACCGAGCTCGCGACCGAGCTTGGCCATGATTGCGTCGCGGCCCTCCGCGAGCTCGTCGGCGTCGGTGCCAAACGCGACGGCCTTGGGCCACAGGGTCTCGGCCAGCAGGTCGAGCTTGCCGCTCGCGATCGCCTCGCGCTGTGCCTTGATGTGGTCGTCGATCGGGATGGCGCCGGGCAGCATCACGCGATCGGCGACCGCCGCGACGGGGACCTTGCCGTCGTCGATGCTGGTCTCCGTGGCGCCCGTGCGGTCGTCCTTGCTGACCGTGCCGTTGCCGGGCTTCACCCGATCGACCGGCACGATCTCGGCGA
The DNA here is from genome assembly GCA_037720695.1 of Kofleriaceae bacterium. GTDB lineage: Bacteria > Myxococcota_A > Polyangia > Haliangiales > Haliangiaceae > JABFXX01. Next base: position 9,830 of record JBBJLY010000192.1, read on the forward strand.
CCGCGGGCGCCGGCCGCTTCGACGACACCAGCACGCCGATGCCGGCGCCGAAGCCGATCGCGAAGCCGGCGAGCGCGAAGTACATCCGGCGGCGCGAGCGCGTCTCCTCGGGAGCCGTCGTCGGGATCTGCCACACCGAGCCGCGTGCGGCGGCGACTGGTGGCGGTGGGAAGCCGCGCGCTGTCGATGCGGCGGTGGTGCGCGGGTCACCATTGACTACGCGCAGCCAGCGCACGTAGCGCACCGCCTGCGGGATCGCGGCGAGACACAGCGTCGCGATCACGGTCAGCGTGACACCCACGGCGGTGATGACGTCGGCGATCGTGTCGACATCCGAGGTCGGCAGCACGCGCAGGATGTCGCGCAGCGTGTCGTAGTCGACCGCGATCAGGACGATGCCGAACGCCGCGTCGAGCAGCGCACTGCCGATCACGGTGACCAGCGCGCCGCGCCCCATCAGGCCACCGAACACGACGCCGAACAGCGCGGCGACGCCCCACGCGATCGCGTAGCCTATGCCGCCGCTCTTGTTCTGCTGCACCAGCACGACCGCGATCGTGCCGAGCAACAGGCAGATCGCGCAGCCGAGCTGGCTCAGCAGCCCGGCGGTCCGCAGCAGCGCGCGGCCCGGCGGATCTGGCTCGATCGGTAGCGGCGCCACCTGCATGGTATCGACCCGTTGGTCGAACCGATGCTCGGTCCGGACCGGGTGATACGGCTCCATCACCGGGGCGGACTGCACGTTCGCTCCAACGTGCGAGGGGTCGCGCGCTATTTCGCGGCGAATCGTCGGCCGCTTGCGCGTCAGCTCGTCCGAAGAGTCGCCGCTTCCCTTCACGTGCTCTCTAGCCAGACATAGTGTCATACGCTCGCCCTTCGAAAGAGTTCCCAGTCGAGTTGGTGGCCCGGCGCTCCTGGCGAGACCTCAGGCATGTCACGGAGTTACGCCGGCCGGGTCGATCCGGACCGGGTTCTGTAGTAGCTACCGTGCGTGCCGGATCTGCGCGCGATGACCCTGGACGATGCCGAGGCGTTCGCGCTGACGCTGGGCTGGCCGCGATTTCGCGGCGAGCAGGTGTGGCGCTGGGTCCACGACAAGGGCGCGCGCACGTTCGATGAAATGACCAACGTGGCTCGCGACGTTCGCGCGCGCCTCGCCGAGGTCGCGACGATCGGCGGGCTCACGGTGGCCGAGGTCCAGACCTCTCACGACGGCACGCGGAAGCTCCGCCTCGTCACCCACGACGGCGCCTCGATCGAGAGCGTGCTGATCCCCGACGGCGACAAGACCACGCAGTGCATCTCGTCGCAGGTCGGCTGCGCCGTCGATTGCCAGTTCTGCGCGACGGCGAAGCTCGGGCTCAAGCGCAACCTCGACGCCGGCGAGATCGTGGACCAGGTGTACCTCGCGCGGCGCCTGCTGGCCGAGGTCGAGCCCGGTCGCCGGATCACGAACATCGTCTACATGGGGATGGGCGAGCCGCTGCACAACTACGACAACCTGATCACCTCGCTGCGGATCCTGACGCACGACAAGGGTGCGGGGCTGTCGCAGCGCCGGATCACCGTGTCGACCTCGGGGCTCGTGCCCAAGCTCGAGCGGCTCGGGGGCGAGACCGTGCGGCCAAACCTCGCGGTGTCGCTGAATGCGCCGAATGACGCGATCCGCGACGAGATCATGCCGATCAACCGCAAGTGGAACATCGCCAAGCTGATGGCCGCGCTCAAGGCGTATCCGCTCGAGCAGCGCCGCCGGATCACGTTCGAGTACGTCTTGCTTGCCGGCGTCAACGACTCGCTCGCAGATGCCGCCCAGCTCTCGCGCCTGCTGCGTGGCGTCAAGTGCAAGGTCAACCTGATCCCGTACAACCCGCATCCCGAGGCTGGCTACGCGCGGCCATCGAAGGCGGTGATCGACGCGTTTCAGAACGAGTGCAAGAACCTCGGCCTGCCGACCTATCTGCGGACGCCGCGTGGCGACGACATCGACGCCGCCTGTGGCCAGCTCGCCAACCGGGTCGAAGGCGCCCCGCTCGTGCCGCTTCGCGTGCGCAAGGGCCCGCCGCCGCCGCCGCCAGTAGAGTGACCATGGCGACGCGCCGGCTCGGCTACCTGGATGGCATCGGCGCGACGCTCGGTGTGATCGGCTTGTTCGTGCTGCTGGCATTCGCGGCGAGCGGTGGCGAGCTGGCACGCATGTACGACGAGCTCGCGGGGCGGCCGGTGACGATGAGCCTCGTGCTGCATCCGGCATGGCGGTTCGGTGCGCCGGTGGTGCTCGCCGCGGCGATCGTGGTCGGCCACCTGCGCGTGTCCCGGTTCGGGCTACTCGCGATCGGGATCACGGGCGCGATCGTCGCCTGCTTCACCTATGTCGCGGCGCTGGCGCCGACGTTCGCGCTCGCCGGCAACATCAGCGGATGACTCGCGCATACTGGACGACGAACGGCTGGTGCTCGGGATCGATCGCGAACGCCGCGGTCGACAGCAGGAAGTCGTACCAGAAGTGCATCGCGACCGACGTCTCGAGCCGGTACCCGGTGCGCTGATACGCGATCCCGAGGCCGGCGCCGAGGACCGAGATCACCGGCACCGCGATCGCCGCGCTCGCCGGATCGTCGGTGAAGTTCAGCAGGTGCACCGCGCCGAAGATCACCGACGCCACCGCGAGCCCGCCATAGGTCCCGAAGCGCTCCTCCATCTCGGTCTGGATCACGCCGCGAAACAGCGCCTCCTCGCCGACCCCGACCGGCGCGAACAGCGCACCGAAGTACGCCTCGCCCGCGCCGAACCCGCCGAGCCGCGAGAACCTGCGACCGAGCACGTTGACCTTGTCGGCCTCCGTGATCGACGTCCCTCGAAACTCCTCCGGCGCCGCGAGATACGACGCGAGCAAGCCAGCGCCAACCGCGAGCGGCACGCCGGCCCACACCCACGGGCTCGCGAGCACGCCCGGACGAAACGGCGCCGACGCGAGATCGCCGAGGTTCTCGCGCGTCATCGGATGGCGGTAGCCGTAGTCGCCGCGCGCGATGCGGGCATCGCGATAGGCGTCGAAGATCGAATAGAACCACAGGTTCTGGCCGGCACTCGCGGTCAGGATCCCGAGCGGGACGCGCCGTGACCCGGCGGTGCCGTCGAGCGCTAGCTCCTGACCGCGCAGCAGCAACACGGTCGACGCGAGCAGCGCCGCGGTCGCGCCGAGCTGCGCGACGCCTTCGGCCCGCTTGCCAAGATAGATCTGGCCGCAGCCGGGACACAGCAGCGAAAGTCCTGCCGCGGTGCCCGGTCGCTTGCGCCACGGGTACAGCTTGCGATGTGCCTCGGCCGCCGCCGCGCGAACCGCCGGATCTGGATCGCTGGCTGCCGCGCGCTCGAGCACCGGATCGAGGCTCGGATCCTTGCGCAGCTCGATCGCCTGCGCGGCAGACGCACGGACGCCCGGGTCGACGTCGCGCTGCTGCATGATCACCAGCAGCTGCACGGCTGGTGGGCTGGGATCGGCCGCGAGCTCGGCCGCGGCGGCGGCACGGACCGCCGGAGCCGGATCGGCAGCGCGCAGGAAGCGATCCGGGGATGGAGGCCGTGGCGGTGAAGGTGCGCGCGGTGTCACGCACGCGCTCCCGAGAATCATCGGGACGACGACTGCGAGGACAGATCCGACGACGACGCTTGACCGCACGGGCTCGAGCCGATTCTATAACGACTGAATGCAACGAATCGCGCTCGTGCTCGCCTTGCTCTCCGGCTGCTCGTTCGTGTTCGTCAGCAAGCCGCCACCCAATCACGCTCAGCTGCCGTACTTCGAGTGCACCTCGAGCCGCGTCGTCCCGATCCTCGACATCGTGTGGACCTCGCTGCAGACCCTGAACCTGCTCGCCGCCGCGTCGCTGGACGACGAGGAGTTCGAGGATGACTACGGGGTCGACCGCAAGCTCGCGATGGGCGCCTATGCCACGCTCGCGATCGCAGGTGCCGCGGGCATCTACTACGGCTGGACGAGCACCAGCCAGTGCCGGGAGGCGAAGCGTCAGCAGATGATGGGCGGGGACGGCAAGCCGGGCGGCGCGTGGCCTCCGGAGGCGACGCCGTCACCAGAAGCGCCGCCCGACGCGCCCGATCCGTTGTGAGTACTTGTGACCTCCGCTGCCCCTCGGCCAGACGGCCTCGGGGCTATCCGGTCAATTCACGGTGATCGTGAGCTTGCTCGAGAACGACTCCTTCGCCGCCTTGAGCGAGATCTCGAGCACCTTGCGCACGCACGCGGTCGCGACGTCGTCGGGCGTGGCTCCGGTCGGGGCCGCGTCGAGCTTGACCAGGAACGATCGTACGTCCTCGAACTCTTCCGAGTCGACATACGCCGCCCGCGCGCCGAGGGTGACCGCCAGCGTGTCCTTCTTGCTCGCCTCGTTGTAGGCGGTCCAGCACGCGATGAACCCGGTGCGAGGCTCGCCCTCGCCGAGCTTCTGCTGGAGCGCGGGCGCCACCCTCGACGACAGCGACGGGCCGGTGACCGTGACCTTCAGCTTGTCGGCGGCCGGCCGGGTCGGCCCCTTGGTCAGGTACTTGTCGGCGAGCTTGGTGCTGTTGAGCAGGCCCGGATCGAGGCCGGCGTCGGCGAGCAGCGCAAGGTTGACCAGCGCGTCCTCGTGCAGCGGCCCGCCCGGCACCGCGAGGAGGCAGCGATGCAGCACGCGCGCGGCGAGCTCGCCGTTGTCATTCTTTGCCCGCGCCTGCGCGAGCACCGCGCCATACGCACAAGCGACGTCGGGCGGGACCTTCTCTCCGTAGTAGCCGAGCGAGGCGGCATAGGCGGCGATTGCCGCATCGAGCTCGCCGCGGGCCCGGAGCTGCGCGCCGAGCGCGGCCTGGTAGTCACCGATCGGCGAGCGGGTCGCGCGCCGGCACACGTGATCGAAGCAGCGCAGCTCGTCCTGGCAGTGCAGGCTGGCGCCGCAGGTCTCGTACTCATTCGACTTCTGCTCCGCGCGCCCACCTCCGGTCGCCTGCGGATCGGACGCGGTGGCTCGCGAGTCGCACGCTGCGACCACGATCAAGATCGAAAGAGCTCTCAGCATGCGGGGCCAGGATACCGCGGCCTTCCCGGCACGTCGCGTCAACGCGCTCGCAACAGGCGCGCATGCGGCAGCGCCTGCGCGAACGCGAGCTCGACCAGCCAGTACACCGAGCCGGCGAGCAGGGCCAGCGAGCTCGCGAGCGACAGCCACATCCCAGCGAGCGCGAACGGCGTCATCGCCCACCACGCGAACCACGCGGCGCTGACACAAGACACGACGATCCCCGTGATCGCCACGCGGACCTCCGAGCTGCGCTCCCAGCCGATCGCGATCGCGAGCACGAGGCCGAGCACGAGCACGAGCACGCCGACCGCCGTTGCGGTGCCGAGCATGGCGAGCCCGGCAACCGTGACGAACCACGCGAGCACGCGCAGCGCGAGCGTTGCACCCGCGATCCCGAGCGAGCTCCGCGTACACGCGATGATCGAGAACGTGAGTCCATACAAATACGGCATCCAGATCGGCATCGGCATGTCGACCGGCACGATCTGCTCGCCGCAGCCGCGCGACGCCGGGAGGAACATGCAGCCAAACAGCACCAGGCCGGCAAGGCCGCTGAATGGGCGGTGCCTGCGCGAAATGCGCTGGTGCATGGCACTAGGCATCTCGACGGCAAAGCCGAGCTCGTGACCCCCGATCACACGCCCATCGTTACACGAAACGCGCGCCGCGATCTGCTGCGAAATTTTCTAGTGCCGGCGTAGCAACTCGCCGAGCGTCTCGCGCACCTGCGCGTTGGTCTCGATCTCGTGATGCTGACGAAGGATCGGAAGTACGTCTGCGTTGTCCATCTGCGACAACGCCGCATATGCAGCCTCGCGTAGGTTTCCGGTCTCCTGCCGGAGCACCATCACGAGGAACTCGCCGGCTTCGACCGTCTGGATCTTTCCGATCGACTGCAGTGCCGAGGTCCGGACGCGAGGATCCGTGCTCTCGCGATAGATCCGCGCCAGCGGGTTGAAGGCGTGCGGAAAGTGCAGCCCCGCGATCGCGGTCAGTGCGGCATCTCGAACCTGGGAGTCCCCGTCGGCGAGCGCCTTGCGCACGATCACGAAGCTGCGCTTGAAGTAGAGGAAGCGCAGCGCGCGAACTGCCGCGCGACGGATCACGGGATCGGGCGAGAGATACAGCTTCTCGAGCGGTGACAGCGCGGCGTATGACTGGAGCTCCCCGAGCAGCTCGGTGACGTGCACGAGGGTCTCGGTCTCGCCCTCGGCGCGGCGGGCCTGTGCGTCGGCGAGCGTCAGCAGCACGACGAGCGCGCGGCGGCGGAATCCGTTCGGGTAGCGCAGGTCGCCAACGATCGATGCCGCGACCGCGAACGGATCGCCGTCCATCTCCCACTCCAGCAGATCGACGAACCAGATGTCCGCATACGCGTGCTGTTGCTTGAGGTAATCCGGCAGACCAGGGAGCTCGACGGGCGGGGCGGCGAGCCCCTTGTAGCGCTGCGCGATCGTGCTGAACCGCTTCTTCGCGCGGTCAGGAAGCTCGAGCGCGGCGAGCCGCTCGAAGCACTCGCGCACGGCGGGATAGTCGCCGACGGCCGAGTGCTGCGACGCCGCCGCGAGCAGCGCGTTCTCGGTCATCTGGACCGGGACGCCGGTCTCGACGAACTTGTCGGCGCACCGCATCCAGGTCAGCGCGCTCTTGTGCTGGTAGTGGCGATCGTACGGCAGGCCCGCGCGGGCCGCGAACGCAGCGGCCTCCTGGTACAGCGTCGCCGCCGCGTGCAGCCTACTAGATGAACGCAGAGGCAACATGACCAAGTCTGTA
>JBBJLY010000424.1:0-4762 GCA_037720695.1 Kofleriaceae bacterium
TGACGTCCTCGGGCACGACGAACGACATCTCGACGTCGAGCTGGGTGAACTCCGGCTGGCGGTCGGCCCGCTGGGCCTCGTCGCGGAAGCATCTGGCGACCTGGAAGTAGCGGTCGAAACCCGCGACCATCAGCAGCTGCTTGAAGATCTGTGGTGACTCCGCGAGCGCATAGAACGCGCCGGGGTTGAGCCGCGACGGGACGAGGAAGTTGCGCGCGCCGCCCGGCGTGTACTTGACCATGAACGGCGTCTCGATCTCGAGAAAGCCAGTCTGGGCGAGGTAGTCGCGCGTCACGCGCGTGATCTGCGACCGCATGATCAAGTTCTTCTGCTGCTTCGGGCGCCGCAGATCGAGATAGCGGTACTTGAGGCGCAGCTGATCGTTGGTGTCGATGCTGTCCTCGATCGGGAACGGCGGTGTGTCCGACTTCGAGAACACCTCGATCCCTTTGACCCAGACCTCGATCGCCCCGGTCGGCAGCTTGTCGTTGTGCTTGCCACCGCGCGACCGCACCTCGCCATGGATGCCGATGCACCACTCCGAGCGCAGGGTGCCGGCCACCTGATGCGACGGTGCGTCGAACTCGGGGTCGAACACGAGCTGGGTCAGGCCCTCGCGGTCGCGCAGATCGATGAACACGCAGCCACCGTGATCTCGGTACGACTGGACCCACCCGGTCAGGACGACCTGGGCGCCCGTGTCGCCGGCGCGTAACGCGCCGCAGCTATGAGTCCGAGTGTGGGTGGAAAGGAACGCGCTCATGGGAGCGGCAAGATAGCCGATCCCTTCAGAGCCCGGTGCGATCCCGCCGTACAACCGGTTTTCCCAAGAGTTGCGATCAGATGAGATCCCGGAAGCGGTGGAGAATTTGATCCACGTGGGAGTCGCGCGTTAGCATTTTCTCGGGTGGTCGTCGGGGGATTTTTGACGAACCGGCTGGGCTGGTTCGTGTGGTCCTTCGTCCGCCCGCAAACAGCCCCACGCTCGAGACTTGTCGATGTGCTTCAATAAGAGGAGACCGCGTTGAGTGAAGCCTTGCCCGCGTCCCCCTCGTCCCAGTTCGTCGACCTGTGCTCGAGCTCCCTGACGGGTGGCGAGAGTGCAAGCGCGAGCCGCGGGATCGAGCTGGTGGAAGCGATGCGCCGCGCGAAGCGGACCACGACCACGCCGTCGGAGATTCTCGAGGCACAGGACAGCCTCGAGCGCCGGATTCGCGCCCACCTCGCGCGCGGTCGCGTGCAGGTCACGCTGACCGACAACCGCTACACCATGATCTCGGTGCGCCGGCTCTCGAAGCCGAGCGCGCGAGCCAAGGAGTGGCGCTACGAGGTCCGCCTCCACCACATGTTCGCCGATGCTGACCCGGTGATCACGCGCGCGCTCGCGCGTTACATCGCCGACAACGACGCCGACGCGTCGCGCCTGCTGGGCGACTTCATCGACGGCAACTCCGGCCACGTGAGAGGTCGGTCGCGCCGCACGCCGACGACCGTCATCTTCACGGCCGGCGAGTATCACGACCTCCGGCAGATCTACGACGATCTGAACGCGCGCTACTTCGAGAACAAGATCGACGCCGCGATCACGTGGGGCGCGCGCACCGGCCAGCCGCGCCGGCGCAACTCGATCAAGATGGGCAGCTACTCGGTCGAGGATCGCCTGATCCGGATCCACCGCGCCCTCGACCGCGCCTTCGTGCCGCGGTTCTTCGTCGAGTGGATCGTGTTCCACGAGATGCTCCACCAGGTGCACGACATCCGGGTCAAGAACGGGCGCCGCGAGTTTCACTCGAAGGAGTTCCTCTCCGACGAGGCCCAGTTCGAGCATTACGCCGAGGCAAAGGTGTGGGAGCGCAGACATCTCGACGCGCTCCTGACCTATTAAATCGGGCACCTCCGAGAATTCACGCTTTCGGCCCGAGCCGCTCGCGTATGCTGGTCGACGGATGGGAGCTACAGAGGGCGCAGGTGCGGAGCGTCGAAGATCGTTGCGGGTGCCCGTACGCGCGGTCGCGGTCGTCCACTCCAAGCAGGATGGCCCGCTGCGCGGCATGCTCGAGAACCTGTCGCAGACCGGCGCGCTGGTCAGCGTCGGCGGCCCGATTCCCGACGCCACCGTGGACGTCGAGCTCCGGCTCGTCGAGGGCCCGGGCTGGGTCACCGCCCACACCGTGCGGATGGAACCGGTCGCCGAGTCGCGGCGCTGGCAGCTCGCCGTCGCCTTCGATCGCGTGCCGCCAGAGATGCGAGACGCGATCGAGGCGACCATCCTGTCCGCGCTGTCGGCCGCCCGCCGCCGGCCGATCCTCGTGATCGACGATCAGGCAGATCGCCGGACCCAGCTCATCGCCTGTCTCGCGGCTCGCGGGATGACCCCGATCGCGCCACGCACGCCGCTCGAGGCGATCGATCTGCTGACCCGATCGCAGCTCCACGTCGACGTCTGCATGCTCGCACCCGGCTTCGGCGTGCCGAGCAATGACCTCGCCCAGGTGCTGAGCGACAGCTTCCCGTGGGTCACCACGGCGCTGATCACGGACGACGTCGAAGCCACTGCGACGCGCGCGATCGAGGCCTGGGAGACCACCCCGGTCGCCCGGCTCGGGATCGCGATCACCTAGATAATTTGCGACTTCTGCGTCGCCGCGACCTCCCAAACGGGAGGACGTGTGCTTTTTGCGGTCACAAACCGGGTGGGTCAGCTGTCTTACTGGCGTGAGGGTTCCCGTCGATCAGGTGATCCACGAGACCCGGCGCGTCACAGGGCTCGAGCTTGCCGTACCAGACAGCATCCGGATACACGACCGCGTTGGGGCCGTCGAAGCACGGCCCGAGGCAACCGCAAGGCGTGATGAGGATATCGGACGCACCGCGCGCGATCAGCAGCTGCTGCACCGCTGCGATCACGGCCTCACCGCCGGCGCCGCATGCCGGCCGTCCGCCCGACCGCGGGTTGGTGCACACGAACAGGTGTCTGCGCGTCACGTGGTCCGAAGATGTCGGGACCACCGCGTGGTGTCAATTCAGCCGGATCCATGCGGGCACGATTTCACGTCATTCGCACTTGAGCGCCCACGCGACTCCGCTACCATCTCGCGACCTGTCCACGGGGGAGTGGATCAGGGCGACCGGTTAACCGACGTTGACGCCGCAACATCACATCATCAAAGAGACGTCGGAGACGCTCTCGCGCCTGTTGCAAGACGAGTTCAAGCGCAACGGCTACAAGCGCGTCCACATCGTCGAGCAAGCGCCGAAGCCCGATGCGATCGAAGGCAAGCTACCGGCGGTCTCGGTCTACCTGTATCAGATGTCGATCGACCCCGAGGGTTACGACTCGACGCCACACTCGGAGCTCGTCGAGGTCCAGCAGGACGACGGCTCGATCAAAGAGTTCTTTCGCCGTCGTCGGCTGTGGGTCCGGCTCGATTACCTGGTGTCTGCATGGGCGCAGACGCCGGAAGACGAGCAGCTGCTGCTCGGGCTCATCATCCGCACGATGATGGAGAACCCCGAGCTGACGCGCGACAAGCTCAAGGGCCAGTCGTTCGAGGACGACTTCAAGCTCAACATCCTGCTGTCGGCGCGCCTCGACGAAGGCACGCTCGCGCGATTCTGGGGAAGTTTGAACCAGCCCGTGCGTCCTGCCGTTCAGGCATGGACCGCGATCCCAATCCTTCCGGAGAGGCTCGAGGAGTTCAAGCGCGTCCAGACGCGCCAGCTCGAGTACAAGTCGATCACCGACCCGCGGATCTCGGAGATCGGTCCGTCGGGGAATCCGTTCCTCGCTGCGAAGCGGCTCGATCTCGGCGGGGGTGGCACCCCGCCTCCCACGACGCCGACGCCGACGCCACCGCCGGCAGCATCACCACCCGCCGGCGCGGGCGGGAAGAAATAGCTTTCGTGCCGGCCCTCGCATGCTGCGGGCACCGGCAAATCCGATAGACGGACAAAGACCACCGTCATCGGCAGATCAAGGAGAACAAGCGAATGGCAACGAGTTACCTGTCCCCTGGCGTTTACGTCGAAGAAGTTGATCGCGGATCCAAGCCCATCGAGGCCGTCGGTACGAACACCGTCGGGTTCCTGGGTGAGTCCTCGAAGGGCCCCCTGAACGAGTCCGTGCTGATCACCAACTGGTCGCAGTTCGTGAAGACGTTCGGTGACTTCAAGGACTGCAGCGAGCACCTCGCGCACGCGGTCTACGGCTTCTTCAACAATGGCGGCTCGCGCTGCTTCATCGTGAACGTCGGTGCGCCGGAGACGGCGAAGACCGAGGTCAAGGCGACCGAGAAGAAGGACGACAAGGCACCGGCGCAGGTGCAGGTCGGCGGCGGCGGTCGTGACGGCATCTTCATCGGTCGTGACGGTGGCCCCGGTGCTCGCACCGGTCTCAAGTGCTTCGACGAGATCGACGAGATCGCGATCATCGCGGCTCCCGGTCAGGTCTCGCCGGCGGTTCAGGACGCGCTGCTCTCGCATGCCGAGACCCGCAAGGATCGCTTCGCCGTCCTCGACTCGCCGGAGACCATCACTGGTGGCGTCGACAAGCTTCCGAAGCCGCGTGACTCGAAGTACGGCGCGTACTACTTCCCGTGGATCCAGGTCTATGACCCGGACAAGGGCAACATCTTCGTTCCGCCGTCGGGTCACATCGCGGGTGTCTACTCGCGGACCGACAGCGAGCGTGGCGTCCACAAGGCGCCCGCGAACGAGATCGTGCGCGGCGCGCTCGGCCTCAAGTACAACGTCAGCAAGGGTG
>JBBJLY010000425.1:0-4750 GCA_037720695.1 Kofleriaceae bacterium
GGCCCACATCCCCCACGTCTCGCCCGATCCCGGGTACGGCACGTTCATGCCGTAATAGCCGGTGATGAGCGTCGGCACCGCGAGGATCTGGTGGTCCTTGGCAAGCGCGGGCTGCTGGAAGATGTCGATCACCTCGAGCTGGTAGCGACCCGAGAGATGCTCATCGCACAGCTTGCGCGCGTTCTGGATCGCCCGCGTCGAGTGCAGCGAAGTGCCGGCGATGTAAAGGCGAAGCAGCATGACGGCCGGCGGTTTGGCGCGAGTGGTGGTCTTGCGTGCGCGCGGGGCCGTGCTCGCTCGCGCGCGCGGCGACGCTGCCCGCTTGGCGGCGGCTGGCCGACTGCCACGTGACCTGGCGGTGGAAGGGCTCTTCGTGGGCATCAGATCATTCCCCTTTCACCCGTGGAGCGGTGCGCAGCTGGGACGACCGCGCGCCCGCCTCGCTGAGTCGCCGGGCTCGTTCATGGTTCTCTCGGATCATCGACCGGGTGTCCTCCTCTTCCGCGGCATGCTCGGCATGCAGCGCCTCGACCTGCGCAGCCAGCACCTTGCGCTTACGCTCGAGCTGACGCTCGCGGCGATCAAGCTCGAGCTCCATGGCGAGCGTGCTGGCGATCCGCTCGGACTCGAGGCCAAGCCGGGCTGAACCGGTGAGCACGCCCGAGGGGCCTAACGCGATCGGGACCAGATCGATCCCCGTGGAGCTGATCAGGAACTCGCGGATCTGGTTCGAGTGACCCATGCCACGAGACTTGACGAGGGATAGGCCGCGCGTGCGCTCACCCGCGACCTCGATGTCGCGCACCTGGAACCACGAGTCGATGAGCGACGAGATCCCGAGGTTGGTCTCCTCGAGCCCGTGGGCGCCGGTCAGGGAGGTCACGAGGGTGGTGATCTGCTTGCCCTTCAGGTGGTCGAACAACCGGACGAGCATCGACTTGACCTCCTGCCGATGGCCGGCAGCCACCAGGCTGGACACGGGGTCCACGACCACCGCGCGCGGCTCGAAGGCCTCGATGGCCTGGTGCATCCGCACGAGGTGCATCTCGAGCCCGTATACGGTGGGACGCCCCGCGTGAATGAGCAGCCGCTTCTTCGCCTGCCACTTGGCGAGATCGAGGCCGATCGAGGCCATGTTGCGGACGATCTGCGCGCCCGGCTCCTCGAGGGCGAAGTACAGGACGCGCTCGCCCCGCCGGCACGAGGCGTCCGCGAACATCGCCGCGAGGCTGCTCTTGCCCGTGCCAGCGGTCCCGGACACCAGCACACTCGAGCCGCGGAAGTAGCCCCCGCCCGAGAGCAAGCCATCGAGCGCGGCCACACCGGTGGGGACCCGCTCGTTGGAGACTGGATAGTCGAGCCCGAGGCTGGTCACCGGCAGGACGGACAGGCCCTTCCGATCGATGAGGAACGGGTACTCGTTGGTGCCATGAGTGGAGCCGCGGTACTTGACGATGCGAAGGCGCCGCGTGCTGATCTGGTCGACCACGCGGTTGTCGAGTGCGATGACGCAATCCGAGACGTACTCCTCGAGGCCGTACCGGGTGAACGTGCCATCACCCTGCTCACCGGTGACCACCGCGGTAACGCCCCGATTCTTGAGCCAGCGGAACAGCCGCCGCAGCTCCGCGCGTAGCACCAGCTCGTCGTCGAAGCTGACGAACAGCGCCTCGAGGGTGTCGAGCACCACCCGCTTGGCGCCGATCGTGTCGATCGCGTGTCCGAGCCGCACGAACAGACCGTCGAGGTTGAACTCGCCAGCGTGGTGGTGTTCGGCTCGCTCGAGGTTGACCGAGTCGACGGAGATCAGGTCGCGCTCGATCAGGTCCTCGAGATCGAACCCGAGCGAGGCGACATTTTCGGCGAGCTCCTTTGCGGATTCCTCGAAGGCGATGATCACGCCGGGCTCGTCGAACCGCATCGCGCCGTGGATGAGGAACTCCATCGCCAGCAGCGTCTTGCCACAGCCCGCTCCGCCGCAGACCAGCGTGGTGCGGCCCCGAGGTAACCCGCCGGCCATGATCTGGTCGAGCCCCGCGATGCCAGTGGGCGCCTTGCGCACACCCGGGCGCTTGCGCTGCTTTGTCGCCCTCGATGTCCCCACCTGCGGTTTTCCGACCACGAACGACCGTTGCACGCGGCCGACAACAGGGTCAATCGCCGGTGCGCGGGGTTCACCCGGGCACCCGCGCCTAACGTGACGCGCGCGCAGGTGGCGCGGCCGCCGCAGCTGTCACGCGCGGCAGGCGCAGGCTGAACACCGTGCCAGCGTCTGCCGTGGAGGTCACGGTCAGTGTTCCCCCGTGGGCGATCGCGATCTGGGCGGCCACGTACCGGCCCAGCCCGACCCACGTATCGCTGGGGTCGGTGACGCTGCGCACCCGGGGCTCGAGGATCCGGGCGAGCACCGCGGGCGCCAGTGGCGGGCCGCCGTTGCGGACCGCGACCACCACGTCCGCCCCGTCGCCGTGGGCGGTCAACTCGACCTTGCCCCGCGCACGGTGCTTGATCGCATTGGAGATCAAATTTCCCAGCGCCTGCTGGATGCGCTCGCCGTCCCACGTCCCGCGCAGATCTCCCGAGCAGGTGAACGTCACCACCGGGGAACCGTCGGGCTCGCGTGCATCGACTGACGCGATCAGCTCACGACCCAGGCGCTCCAGATCGAGCGTGGTCGGGCTGATCGAGATCACTTCGCCAAAGCGGGTCTTCGTCAGATCGACGAGGTCCGCGACCATGCGGGTCAGCTTCGCCGCGCTGCTCGCGATCCGGGTCACCATGCGTCGCTGTCCGTCATCGAGGTCGTCCGACTCGAGCATGCTCGATGACGCCATCACCACCGTGGCCAGGGGACTGCGCAGGTCATGTCCCAGCACGCCCAACGCCTGATCGCGAAACCCATCGGTGGTCTCGGCGAAGCAGGTAACCGCCTCGGCGAGCACCTCGTCGATGGCTTCGTTGAAGCGGGTTACCCCGACGGGGTCGGCTCCCTGGTCTTCCCACAGGCGAAGGACGCTCGCGCGCAACGCGCGGTACTCGGCCACCATGTGCGCCAGCTTGAAGCCATTGTCGATCCGCAGGGCGGCGTGAATGTGGCCGATCGCCTCCAGCTCACCTGACTCGCCGTGTCCCTTGGACTTTGCAGCCTGGCTGCTGGCGCTCTGCAGGACATCCGCGACGATTGCCGTGAGAATCTGATCCGCGTGATCGCGCAGCTCCAGCACCGTCATCGGCCGACCGGGCGGGGCGACGGAGCGGGCGAAAGTCTCCCATTCCTTCACGATATCCCCGCGCCTCTTGTCGATGAACTCTGCAAGTCGGAGGTGTTTCATCACGAACAACTTTAGCTACTGAGAGGTAGCCTTGGGAGGGCAAGCGCACCGTCCGTTATAAGCTTTTGACATTTCTACACTTGTCCCAACGTTGCCATGTCCTTCGAGACGCCGGTTTTTCCCTCGTGCGCGTCGGCATGATGCCGAGGCGTGGCGGCGGCAGAGCAAGGATCCGAAGATCGCGATGCCGAGCACATTGCACGTGTCAACCGTCGTCTCGGCCGCCTGCGAAAGGGCGCTCGAGGAGCTGCAGCGCCAATGCTCTCTGCTGCCTCCGTCGGTCTCGAGCGGTTTCTTGAGCGCGCGCGCGAGCACGATCCGCACGGGCCCGCCGCGCTGGTAGCCCTGCCGGCAGCTCTCCTCGAAGCGGACGCGCTCGCACTTGCCTTCGAGCGCCGGGTCGAGCAAATCGATCCTCTTCTCCGGCATGTCCTCGTCGCGAGATTTCGTCGTGCCGTCGGCGTGGCCTTGGGCTTCCGCGTCTTCTTCGGCTCGTCGTCGGACGGCGGCGACGCGGACTGCAGCGCGGCTTCGCCCGCGCGGATGCTGAGGTTAATCTTGTCCGAGCCGAAGTGACTCTGCGTAATTTTCGTGTTCAGGGTGATGCCGTTGGCAAGCCACGGGTATTCGACGTTGTCGCTTCCGTCAGTACGAACGGGTCCGAACCGGTTCCTCGAGCTGAGGCTGCTGCTCAGGAGGGCGCTGCGCAGCCGGACGCGCGTGACGGCTGTCTTTCGGGCGTGTCGATGCCGACGTTCGTCGGGTGGTCGCAGAGGACCGGTGCCCCATGCAGATGACGGACCGAGCGGCGCGAGCGCAGCGACGACACGGCACCCCCAGGGGCGCGGACGGAGGCGACGGCGCAGAATGGGATCGCAAGCGAGGCTCGGGTATCGGCGATGAGCGTCATGGGTGTCCGCGAGACCGACGCCGCGCTCCGTCTCGCCGTCGCGTGCGCGGCGCTTCCCGCGGACGGTCTCTCGTGGTGCGTATTGAGCGTCGAGGAACGTTGGACGTCGGGGTTGTCGTGTTCGGCGCGATGGCGCCAGGTGGGCGAGGCGTGATTGCTCCTCGCGGAGTATTGAAGGGCGTGCGCCGCCTCGCGCCCCACCTCCAAGACCTTGCCCGACCTGCCGGTGTGCCCCGGCACCGGTGCCACCGTGCCGTGCCGGCACCTTCCTGAGCCGCGCGCGCCCCACGTTTTCTTCGGTCGTCGCCCTTGCCACGCTGGATGCCATGCCGTGCCGCAGTCGGCGCGGCGTGGCACGCGGCAGCGCCCTACACGCCGATGGGGGCGCCGGTTGCGCGACGAGCTGAAACGCCAGATCGTCGACGGGGAGCTCGCTCCCGCGAAAGGCGCCTGCGCCGCCAAGCTCGGGGCGCACTTTCTGAACAGTCGCCGCGGCAATCGCGCGGTG
>JBBJLY010000426.1:0-4742 GCA_037720695.1 Kofleriaceae bacterium
ATCGACGGTGCGAGCCAGCCGGACATGCTCGATTACCGCTACACGTCCTCGAACTTGTTCTCGATCAAGGGCGACCCGAGCCTGCAGCCCGTGCTCGACGGTTGCATCACCGGTCATCACCAGCCCGCGGTCACCGATGGCTACCTGTTCATGGTGAAGCCGCTGCCGCCGGGTGACCACACGCTCGTGTGGCACCTCACCGACACGTTCGGGAACGGCGCCGATACGACGCTGACGTATCACCTGACGGTGAAGTAGTCAGATCACTTGATGACATAGGTGAACGCGAGCGGCTTGCCGTTCCGCTCGATGTGGACCGTGACCTGCGTCGCGGTCGCGATCGCCCGGACCGCGTCTGCGGCCTCGGAGATCGAGGACACCGGACGCCCCTCGACATCGAGGATGATGTCGTCGTTTTGCAACCCGACCGCGGCGGCAGGTGCGTCGCGTTGCACGTTGTGGATCCGCACGCCGCGCGCAAGCTTCTTCGTGACCACCAGCTCGGAGTCGAGCTTCATCCGGGCGATGAACAGATCTGCCTGGAGAACGTCGGCGAGCGCACGCGGGATCTCGTAGCGAGTTGCGGATACGCGCTTGATCTTCGCCAGATCGGCGGGCGCATCGCGGATGATCTCGAGCGTCACCGGGCGGCCGTGACGCTCGAGCTCGAACCGTGTGGTGCCCACCTTGAGCTGTTGCAGCGCGGTGATCAGCTCGCCATTGGACAGGATGGGCGAGCCGTCGATCCTGCGCACGATGTCGCCGATCTCGAGGTCGAGGCGAAACGACAGCAGGAACTCGGTGATGCGCACGCCGGTCGCCGTCTTGCCGCGGCGGACGATCGTCGCCTGCGGATCGGGTTGCACCAGGCTCGCCGCCAGCTCCTCGAAGTCACTCGGGCTCAGCTGCTTGGTGGCGGTCGCCGGGCCATGGATCAGCACGCGCACCACGATCACCCGACCCCCGCGATCCACCTCGAGCACGTTGAGGCCGTCGCGCAGCATCAGCCGACCCGCGGCGGCGGTGCCATCGAGGTAACGGATCACGTCGCCGACCTTGAGCCCGACCGCAAACCACTGCGGATCGGCGCCGGCGTTGACCAGGAGGCCGCCCGGTTCGGTCTCGGCCGCGGGCAGCTCCTGGGTGAGCATGCCGCCGACCTGGTCGCGTTCGACCTCGACGTTCACGAGCGTGGGAGCAGGCGCAGCGACCGCGGTGGCCGCGACGAGCAGGAGCGAGATGGCGGTGTACCTCATCACCCACGTAGGACGGCGCGGCGGCACGGCGACGCACAAATTATCTCTCCGTCAGCGGTACGCGAACGCCAGCCCGGCGAGGAGGGTGCGTGGCTGGCCAATCGTGTCGACTCCGGCGCGACCGACGAGGTACTGGCGATCGAACAGGTTCTGCGCCGACGCGAACGCGGTCAGGCCGCCGTAGATCGCCCGTCGCACGTGAAGGTCGACCACCGTGTAGGGATCCATCGCCAGCGTGTTGAGGTCATCCTCGAACTGCGGGCTCGTGTAGTGGATGTCTGCCACCACGGTGATCCACGACGGATCGTCGTAGGCGACCGAGGCGAGCGCGCGATGATGCGGGACCTGGGCGAGCCGCTTGCCGACCAGGTCGGGATGGTCGGGTGCGTCCGTGACCTCCGCGGTCATGAACGTGTACGCGACGGTGAACGACCAGTGCGCGGTCGGCCGCCACGCCGTCTCGAGCTCGAGGCCCGCGATCCGGGCGCGGCCGAGGTTCTGCCGCATGCGCATGATGCTGCCGTCGTCGGTCGGGATGGTCGCGTTGAAGATCGGATCGGTGACGCGATTCCAGAAACCCGTGACACGCGCGACCAGGGTTTCGACGACGACCTGCGGGCCGACCTCGGCACCCCACAACGTCTCGGCGGCGAGCTCTTCGTTCGCAGCGGTCATCACCGTGCCGACCTGGATTGGCCGGTACAGCTCGTTCAAGCTCGGCGCGCGAAACGCCCGGTACACTGACGCACGCAGCGCGACGTGCTCGCTGGCCTGGTGGAGGATGCCAACGCGCGGGCTGAGCTCGGTGTCGCGGCGATCGGCGAATGCGGTCTCGTCGACCTCACCGTTCGCGCGCGTCAGGCGGCGCCGGCCATCGCGGTTTCGCCACGCATCGAGCCGCAGCGCCGCCCCGAGCTCGAGCCCGGCGAGCGGGCGAACCTGACCCTGGACGAACACGCCGAGGAAGCGCTGCTCGCCGCCGGCCGCACGCTCGATCGTCGACGTGTCCACCGGCATGGCGGGAACCAGCTCGTCGGTGGATGTCCCGGCGACGCGCGAGACGTCGGCGCCGAGCTGGACCTGATGGTCGCCGTGCGCCAGCGTGAGCGCCGCGCTGGCGCCCTGGTTGTTGGACGGCGTGGCCTGCGTGCTCGCGAGCTCGGCCCAGCTGCGATCCGCGGCGACCCGCGCGCGCGTCTGCGCGAACCGCTGCGTGCCGCCAAATCCCGCGAGCTCGAGGCGCGCGCGGGAGTCGGCAAGGCGATCGAGCTTCGCGGTGGCGCCGTACGAGATCGCGCGGACCGCGGCAGTCGTGTGCTGCGTCCCGGCGTCGAGCTCCTCGTCGAAGATCCGGGCGAACCCGCGATAGCTCACGTGATCGCGTGCGTACTCGAGGCGGGCCCCTGCGTCGCGATGCGAGCTCGCCGCCGGGCCATCGATCGGCCCGCGGTCCGCCGGGGCGATCGGCGTGAAGCCATCACTGCGCATCAGCTCGCCGTCGAGCTCGAAGCCCACCGGCCCCAGGCGATCGGTCGCGCGTGCGGAGCCGAGCAGCGTCGCGTGCGAGCCGCCGGCGAGCGAGACGGAGACGGAGCGGTCCGTGATCGGTCGCGAGGTCAGCGTCATGACCCCGCCGAGCCCAAAATTTCCGAACAGCGCAGACGCGCCGCTTGGCTGAACCGCGACGCGCTCGATCGAGTGAACCGGGATCGCACGCCAGTAGATCCAGCCGCCGAACGGGTCGTTTTGCGGGATGCCATCGCGCAGCACGAGGGTGCGCGACACGCCGGACGGACCGAGCCCGCGCAAGTTGACACCCTGCGAGCTCGGGTCGGCGACCAGGCTGCTGCTGCGCCGGAACATCGCGACCGACGGCACGACGCGTACGAGATCATCGCTCGAGACGGTGCCGCGGGTCTCGAGCTCGCGCCGCTCGAGCACCGTGACGCTCGCCGGATCCTCGCTCGGTGGGCGCAGGCGGCGAAGATCCTCGATCACGATCGTCTCGCTGGCCTCGATCGGCTGCGGCTCGTCCGCGTGCGCAACACCGCCGAGTGACATCAAGATCGCGAGAGAGCGGGGGCGTCACCGGGCACAGCGGCGTGCACGCGATACGCCACGTGCATGCATGCCTCGAGGCGGAGGCCTGGCCTCGACCGCGCCCTGGCGACACAGCGTGACGACAGTGCGCAGTGTAGATCTCGAACCGATCGCCCCGCAGCGACTTCGATCGCGATGCTCGGTTGCGGCCTCCGGTTGCGGTACGAAGGCAATGGGCCCGGGTCGCCAGGTCGAGGGCAAGCCGGTCGAGACCCAGCCACCCAATGCTACCGATCAGGAGCCTGCGTTCGCCGGCCAGACGCGCGCGCCCTATCACACCGCAGGCGTTGCGTTCGAGCAGCCGGTCTATTACTGGGGCCCCGTGATCGCACCGTCGGGCATGGCGTTCTACGACGGCGCCTTGTTCCCGGCGCGGCGCGGCAACCTGTTCGTCGGCGGGCTTGCGGGCAAGCACCTCGCGCGGCTCGTGCTCGATGGTCGCCGCGTCGTGGGCGAGGAACGCCTGCTCGCAGACCGGCTCGCTGACGCCCTGAGTTGCGACTATCAGCGTTGCGACTATCCTTCGGGCGATGTGTCGCAACATCCGCCCCCTGTTCAACTTCGCGCCCCCGGCCACCGACGAGGAGGTCGCGGCCGCCGCGCTCCAGTACGTGCGGAAGGTCAGCGGCACGCGGCTGCCGAGTGACAAGAACACCGACGCGTTCGATCGGGCGGTCGCCGAGATCGCAAAGATCACGCGCGAGCTGGTCGACTCGCTCGAGACGACCGCACCTCCCAAGAATCGCGAGTTCGAGCTGATCAAGGCCCGCGAGCGCAACGCCAAACGGTTCGGATGATCCGGCTCGTGATGCTTGCCGCGCTCGTCGCGTGCAAGCCGGCGGCAGAGGTCTCGTGCGCGGATGCGACGCGCCAGCTCGACGATGTGGTCTACGCCGGCAAGACCGACGCGGCGACCCTGACCTCGCACACGCGGATCTGCGACGAGGAAGGGTGGGCTGCGAAGCTGCGCGACTGCCTGGTGCGGGCCACGACGCTCGCCGCGGCGAACCGCTGCGCACCCGACGACGATCACACGTCGCCGTTCCTGCGCGGCGTGCTCTACCCGCGCTAGGCCTGCTGTGCGCCGCAGCCGCTGCAGAACCGCGAGCCCGGCGGGAGCTGCGCGCCACAGCCGGTGCAGAACGCCTTTGCGGCACCGGCACCCGTGGGCTTGCCGCAGCCGGCGCAAAACTTCGCGCCGGGCTGGAGTCGCGACTGGCAGTGCGCGCACGCGCCTGCCATCTCGGCGAGCGGGTCGATGGTGCCGACCTGATCGACGTTCCGGATCTTGTCGTGGATCTGTTGAGACGCGACGTGGGCCTGGTGGTGCGCGGCTTCCTCGGCGAGATCCGGCGCGCAGCCTTCACACAGCTGGCGTTGTTCGTT
>JBBJLY010000193.1:0-16564 GCA_037720695.1 Kofleriaceae bacterium
CGAGCGGCGGTGCGCGAAGCGGCGCGCGATCCGGATCCATCGATAATGCTCGCGGGATCGCGCGATCCGGACCGCGAGGTCGCGATCGTGGCGACCGAAGCGCTCGCGAAGCTACACGCGCATGGTGACGTCGCGGCGTCGGAGATGATCGCGCGCGCGACCGACAAGTCACTCGACGAGCGCGTTCGCGTCAGCGCGATCAACGGGCTCGGCCTCGTCGGGTCGCCGGAAGCCGCGCGCACGCTCAGCGAGCTCGTGCATCGCGGTGACCTGCTCGAGAAACGCAGCGCCGCGATCTTGCCTGCATCAGGATCCCGAGCTCGCGGTACCGGCGTTGATCGACGCGCTTGGCGATTCCGACGAAGTCGTACGCGGAAACGCGCTCGAGTCGCTGCGCGGACGCGCACGTGGCCGTGATTTCGGTGCCGATGCGGGTGCGTGGCGCACCTGGTGGCAGTCGCGTTCGCGGTAGAGTGTGGCTGGATGCACTGTCCCGGCTGCACGCAAGACATGGTTCAGATCGAGGTCCATTCGATCGAGATCGATCGATGCCCGAGCTGCGGCGGCATCGCGCTCGACAAGGGCGAGAGCGAGATGATCGATTCGCTCGGCCTCGCGCACGTGATCGAAGGCGGTGTCGCGGCGGCGCACGTTCATCGTTCGACGACGGCTCACTGCCACGAATGCAACAAGGATATGATCGCGCTACGTGGTGCAGGCGACGTCGAGTACGACTGGTGTGAGGGTTGCGAGAGACTGTTCTTCGATCGCGGCGAGCTCTCCGCGTTCGATGCTTTCGTTGATGCGTAGCGAATGAGTCAGCTCGACGAACAAAAGTTCGAGGCTGCGATCGCCGGTTGCACGAAGTGTGACTTCAAGGCGTTCGAAGTCTCGGCGTATCTCGATCGCCAGGTCACGGTGAGGATCGCGCAGTCGAACAACGACGGCCGGTGGTCGCACGACGCGGCGAATCTCGTCGATGGTGTGTTTCGCATCCAGCCTGGCTGCCGAACAATGGCGTAATGACTCACCCGACCGCCCGCGCTGTCACCGCCCCAACGGCCTCGCCGACGCCGAGACGATCTCGGCTCGTCATTCCCTCGCTGCCGCGAGTGCAAGGGTACCGAGATGCAGCTCGGCATTCGCGCCCGCGATGGTGAAAGCCGTCGAGCTTCGGCGCGCCGCTGACACCCAAACCTTGTTCGGCGACGTCGGCCATCACGTCGCGCAGGTCGCGTCGTGCAACTGGTCGCGTCCGCAACGAACTGCCCGCTGTGCGACGGTCCGGCCCGCTCCGCGAGGCCGTAGTCACTGCCGGCAGAACTTCCAGCCTTCGTAGCCCTTGATGAACAGCCACGGCGGGCTCTCGTGCTCGGTGCCATCCGCCTCGCGCACCGTGAGCTTCACGATCGCGATGTCGACATCGCGCAATCTTCTCGTCCTGCGCGGGCGTGCGTGCGCCGTTCGACGACCTTCGCCTACGACGTACTCTTCGCCGTTGCCTTCGCGCGCGAGCGACTCGAGCGTGTCCTTCGACCTGTCCCACTCCGTCTGCTCGGCCTTCTTCGAAATCGTCGCGATCTCGTCGTACCGCAGCGTCAGCGTTCGGGCCGTCGACTCGTCACGAGAGCGCCGCGCGCATGAACCATGCGGCGATTTCCTCGAGCTCCATCGGCGCCGGCGGGGTGGCGGCCGATACGGCTTCTTCGGGACATGACGCAGCCACCACCAGCAGCACGCAAATCCAACGCATGTCGTTAGAACGCGCGACCGTGCGGTTTCTTACGCCTAACCGACGTACGTGATCTGCCACTCGCGGATGTCGCCTTCGACGGTGACATCGACGACCTCACCGGTGATGCGGCCGAGGACCGCGCCGATCGGCGAGACCGGCGTCACGACCGAGGTGTCCCCGCCGGGGCCGGTCAGCGTGATGCCGGCGCCGACGGGTGCGAGAAACGTGCGGCCCTCGCCGGTGTCGGCGTCTTCGATCTCGACGATCGCGCCGACGGCGATCCGGGACTTCGGCGGGAATGCATTGGGTTGAACGCGACGAGCGCGTCGGCGTCGGCGAGCGCTTGCTGGGCGCGCTTTTGCTGGGCGCGGCCCATGCTCTGGAGCTGGTAGCGGCGCGGGCGTCTTCACGTTTTTCGTCGGGCGTGGCGCCGTCGCGGGCTTCGGCGGCGACCGCGTCGCGTGACGACAGGGCGGCGGGCGGAGGCGGAGAGCTGGTTGACGAGCTGGGCGACCAGTTCGGTCTTGTCCATCTCGGAAGGGTCGCGCTCGCCGGCGGGACGAGCAAAAAATCAGCCGGTGAATCGTGCGATCGTGGGCATGCGCTGGCTGGTCCTGTTCGTGATCGCGTGTGGCTCGTCGAAGGCGCCGGCGCCCAAGCCCGCGGCACGCCGTAGCGGTACCGGCCGGGTGGCGGAGCGAGTGATTCCGTTCCTGCTCGAGTTCACCCGTCGATCAAGCACACCGGCGTCGAGGAGCTACGGTTCCCGAAGGGCTTCTTCGAGCCCGGCTCGACCGAGTACTGGTCGTACACGTTCGTGCGGCGCACGAAGGATGCGGCGAACCTCGATGCCGACGCGCTGAACCGGAGCTGACCGCGTACTTTCGCGGCCTGATCGTCGCGGTCGACGGCGAGAAGAAACGGGTGACGAAGCCGGACGAGATCGTCGCGGTGCCGTCGCGCGGGATGGCCGCTTTGCGCTGACGGCGCATTCGACGCGTTCAAGACCGGCCTACCGATCGATCTCGCCGGCTGGGCGGAGCGGATGCGTGCGGCACCGGTGCGTTGTGGATCTTCGTGCTCGCGCCCGAACCACCTCGATTCGCGCGCAGCTCGGCGAGCTTGCTACGGCGGCGCGCTTGACGTGTGGTCGTGGATGACCTTCCAGCCGTCGGCGTCGCTCGGCGACGGAGAACACGCCGCGCCCATCGCTCGGGCTCGCCGTGAGGATCAGTTTCCGAGGACGACCGCACCGTCCGCGCCGATCGGATCGACCGAGAGGATCTCGAACGCGAGCCTGCCCATCGCCGCCTCCTCCGTCGCGTACTTCTTCTGAAACGTGTCATGGGTCTCTTGCCAGCCGCGGCGGACCTTGCCGCCTGACGTGAACACGAGCCAATCGGTCTTCGCGTAGCCGTCCATGTAACCGTCGAGGTTGCCGGCGTTCCACGCGGTGACCTGCGCATCGAGCACCGCCTTGACCGCGTCACGATCGCTCGGCCCGAAACTCCGCTTCGGCGGCGGTGTGCTCGCGGCGCATGCGGTCAGCGCGAGGAGAACGACGATGCGTGACATGCGCGCACGATCGCAAAATGCGTCGACAATTTCCACCCGCGCGACGCGTGGTGCATGCTCGCCGCATGAGGCTCGGAATCGATTTCGGCACGACGCGCACCGTCGTCGCGGCGGTGGACGACGCGCGTCATCCCCTCGCTGCGTTCGACCTCGGTGGTGAATTCCGCGACCACGTACCAGGCATCGCCGCGCTGTGCGAAGGCGAGCTACTGGTCGGCTGGGATGCGGCGCGCGCCCTCGCGGATGGCTCGGCCGAGCATGCGATCCGATCGATCAAGCGGATCGCCGGTACGCTGGCGCCGGACGCGGAGGTGCCGGGACTCCCGGGGCTGACCGCACTGGAGCTGGTGACCGCGTTCCTCACCGGACTGCGCCGTGCTCTCGTCACGAGCTCGAACTTCGAGCTCGACGCGGACGAGCCGCTCGAGGTCATGGCGGCCGTGCCCGCCAACTCGCCCTCACGCCAGCGCTGGCTGACGCTCGAGGCGTTCCGGCGTGCCGGCTTCGTGCCGATCGGCCTGCTCAACGAACCAACAGCCGCGGCGATCGAGTTCGCGCACCGCCACCTCGGCGAGGTCGGGCGCCGCAGCCCCAAGAAGTATGTCGTCGTCTACGACCTCGGTGGCGGCACGTTCGACGCGTCGGCGGTGTCACTCGAGGGTCGGCGGTTCGATCTGATCGCGTCCGAGGGCATCGCGCGGCTCGGCGGCGACGACTTCGACGCGCTGATCTGTGAGGTCGCCGGGGTGCCGGCGACGCCCGCGACCCTCGAGCGCGCCCGCGAGGCCAAGGAGACGCTGCGCGCGACCAGCCGCCGCGTGCTGCTCGATCTCGGCCCAGCGCTCGGTCCAGCGCTCGGCGCAAGCGAGCCGATCTCGATCGACGTCGCGGACCTGTACGCGCGCGCCCAGCCGCTGATCGATCGCACGCTGGCCGAGATCGATCGGCTGTTCCAGCGCCTGCGCGACCGCGGGATCGACCCGGACGATCCGCGCGAGCTCGGCGGGCTGTACCTGGTCGGCGGCGGCGCGGCGTTCCCTGCCGTGGCACGCACGCTGCGTACCCGGTTCGGCAAGAAGCTCCAGCTCGCGCCGCAGACGTTCGCGGCGACCGCCGTCGGGCTCGCGATCGCAGCCGACCCGGATGCCAACGTCATGATCCGCGAGGCGATCACGCGCCACTTCGGGGTCTGGCGCGAGGCGGACAACGGGTTCGACAAGGTGTTCGATCCGCTGATCGGCAAGAATTCGGATGCGCACGTGGTGCGCCGGCGCTA
This sequence comes from Kofleriaceae bacterium, assembly GCA_037720695.1. GTDB lineage: Bacteria > Myxococcota_A > Polyangia > Haliangiales > Haliangiaceae > JABFXX01. The sequence continues at coordinate 4,587 of JBBJLY010000193.1, forward strand.
CCGTCCGGCGCACCCGATCGGGCACCTGCGATTCATCGAGTGCGGCGCGCTCGACGATGCCGGGCAGCCAACCCAGGATCTGGTGCCATGGGCCGACGTCTACTTCCCCTACGATCCGGCGCTCGCGGATCGCACGGAGCTCGCGCAGGTCCCGAACACCCGCCGTCCCGAGCTGATGACCAACGAGATCGCGGAGACGTACACCTATGGCAGCGACGGCACGATCTCGGTGGTGATCGAGAACCTGTCGCGCGGCTACTCGCGGTCGTATTCGATCCGGTCGGCGCACGCGATGTAACGGGATAGGATGCCCGCATGTTGCGGGTCGCCTGTCTCGTCGTGTTGTTCGGTTGCGGCCCGGCCACACCCGCCGTGAGTCCCACGCCGGCCGCGCCGCCGGTCGTCCCGGTGCCCGATGGCCTCGCGCCGCCGGTCCCGACGCTGCGCTTGCCGCGCAACTTCGAGCCGACCGGATATGCGGCCCATCTCGTGATCGATCCCGCGCGGCCGGACTTCACGGGTCGCCTCGAGATCGCGGGGAGGATCCGCGAGCGCTCCTCGGTGATCTGGCTCCATGGCAAGCAGCTGCGGATCGGCCAGGTGCGCGCGCTGCAAGGCGCGAACGAGATCGCGCTGGCGGTCACCCAGGTCGGCGACGATCTGCTCGAGGTCCGCGCCGCGACGCCGCTCGCGCCCGGCGCATGGACGTTCGCGATCGACTACGGCGGGGACTTCGATCGCGTGAACACGACCGGCGTGTTCGCGCAGACCGTCGCGGACCAGACCTACGTGTTCACCAAGTTCGAGGCGATCTACGCGCGGCGCGTGTTCCCGATCATCGACGAGCCCGACGTCAAGGTGCCGTGGCGGCTGACGCTCGACGTGCCGAAGCAACTGGTCGCGGTCGCGAACACGCCGATCGCCACCGAGACCGTGGTGTCGGCCACCGTCAAGCGCGTGGCGTTCGCGCCGACGCGGCCGCTGTCGAGCTACCTCATCGCGTTCGCGGTCGGTCCGTTCGAGCTCGTCGATGCCGGCAGGACCCGTCACGGCACGCCGATCCGGATCATCACGCAGGCGAAGCGCGCCGCCGATGCCGCGTTCGCGGTCAAGGCGACGCGCCCGTTGCTCGACGCGCTCGAGGACTGGTTCGGCACCCCGTATCCGTTCGCGAAGCTCGACCTGATCGCGGTGCCGCTGACGATCAACTGGGGCGCGATGGAGAACGCCGGTCTCATCACGTTCAACGAGACGTCGATCCTGATCGATCCGGAGCGCGGCTCGAAGGAGCGCGAGCATCGGTTCGTCACGGTCGCGGCGCACGAGCTCGCGCACCAGTGGTTCGGCGATCTCGTGACGATGAAGTTCTGGGATGACCTGTGGCTGAACGAGGGCTTCGCGAACTGGCTCGAGCGCAAGGTCACCGGCGTGATCGATGCCAGCTACCGGGACGATCAAGCGATGCTCGACGTCAGGAACGTCGCGCTCGAAGCCGATGGCCTGGTCAGCGCGCGCCAGATCCGTCAGCCGGTCCGGACGATCGGCGACATCTCGACCGCGTTCGACCGCATCACCTACGACAAGGGGGCCAGCGTGCTCGCGATGTTCGAGCGCTACCTCGGACCTCAGGTGTTTCAGCGCGGTGTGCGGGACTACCTCGCGACGCGCAGCGACGGTAACGCGACCTCGGAAGACTTTGCCGCGGCGATCTCGAAGGCGGCCGGCTCCGACGTCGGCGTCGCGTTCGCGTCGTTCCTCGAGCAGCCTGGCGCACCCGAGATCACGGCGACGCTGTCGTGTAGTGGCGACACCTCGCAACTCTCGTTCACCCAGCAGCGCTACGTGCCGCCCGGCGCCCCGACCGCGCAGGCGAGCTCGCCGTGGATCGTGCCGATCTGCTTCGCCTACGATCGTTCCGGCGCACGCGGCGAGGCGTGCACGCTGCTGACCGCGGCCACCGGGCGCCACACACTGCCAGTGCCGTGTCCGCGCTGGGTGATGACCAACCAGGAGGGCGCCGGCTACTACCGCACCGCCTACACCAAGGCGCAGCTGACCGCGTTGCGCGACGTCGCGTGGCCGAAGCTGAGCTGGCTCGAGCGGCGCGCCGTGTTCTCCGATCTCGAGACCGCGATCAAGAGCGGGCGGCTCCCACTGCGCGACGCGCTGCCGTTCGTGCCGAAGCTGCTCGCGGGCAACGATAGGTTCACGCTCGCCACCGTGGTGCGCTTGCTGGATCTGCTCGAGCCGGCGATCCCAGATGCGCAACACGCTGGCTACGAGGCGTGGTTGCGGGCGACGTTCGGCGCGCGCGCGCGCAAGCTGAAATTCCTGCCGCGCGCCGGCGACAGCTACGATGTCGAGGAGCAACGCACACTGCTGGCAAGCGTGGTCGGCTGGTCGGGGCGCGATCGGAAGCTCGTCGCCGAGGCGGTGCGACTCGCGGCTGGCTGGCGCGATCTCCCGCAGTCGATCCGCGGGCTCGTGCTGCAGATCGCGGTCGATGCGGATCCGGCGCGGTTCGCCGCCGCCGAGCGGAGCCTCGGCACGGAGACCGATCGAGCGCGCCGCGACGAGATCTACAACGCGCTCGCACGGGTTCGCGATCCTGTGCGCCAGCAACGTGCCCTCGCACTCGTGCTCGATCCTGCGCACGACATCCGCGAGACCCGCGGGATGCTGCGGCGTGCGACGACCGAGCACAACCGCACCGTGGCGCGGACGTTTTTTCGCGACCATGCAGCGGCGCTGTTCAATCGGCTGCCAACCGAGGGCAACAACGCGCCGGTGGCCAGCTTCGCGACCGTGTTCACGGCCGCGTGCAGCGCGGAGCACCGCGACGAGATCGCGGCCTACGTCAAGACGGCGTTCGGTCCGCACGTCGGAGGGGATCGCGTCGTCGCACAGAGCGTCGAGGCGATGGACCAATGCATCGCGCGCAAGCAGCTGCTCGCGCCCGAGCTACGGGCGTGGCTCAGATCGGCACCAGCGAGAAGCTGATCCGCACGCGTGCGTCGTCGCCGGTCATCGTCATCGTGACGTCCTTGCGCCACCCGGTCTCGAACGGGTTGACGACCACGTCGTTGCCGATCAGATCGTCGGCCAGCGTGTCGTGATCGATCAGCTGACCGCGTAGCCGGATCACGCCGCCGGTCGACGGCGAGACGTCGATCACGGTCTCGGCGATCGGGGTGCCGAACGGCTGACCCTCGCGGATGACGACGTAGTTGCTGGTGGTCTTGTTGAACAGCATGCCCTGCGACGTACTCTCGGCCCAGATCTGGCCGTAGAGCTCGAGGTCGTCACCGCCGTCGCCGCCGTCATCGTCGACGGTGATCGTGTTGAGCACGACGCGCACTCGCTGTGACACGCGGACGCATTCGCGGAGCTCGTAGTCGGTCGTGAACGACATCCGCGCGGGCGAGTTGTCCTTGAGGTAGCTCAGCTTGTAGGCGATCGGCGCGCCGGGCGACTCCTTCGAGTAGTTGCCGCCCTGCTTGATGAACTCGACGAGCGCCTCGTAGCTGTCGATCGTCTTGACCGCCTCGCCCGCGTTGCCGCCGAGGATGAACGCGGTGATCTTGCTGCGCGAGATGATGTCCTTGTAGGTGACGGAGATGTCGCCCGAGACGTCGAACCCGCCGGAGTACGCGAACTCGAGCGCGGCGCCCATCTCCTCGGCGGAGTACTCGGATTCGAACGTGAACACGACCATCCTCCCGTAGGTCACGGAGGACACGTAGACCGGCGGACGCTGGGCGTCCATCTTGGCCTGGACGTCGGCGAGCGTGACGTCGTGCCGGAGCAGCGCGCTCGGTGACTCCGGTGCGTCGAGATCGACCGTGTAGTAGGCCTGCGTGTAGCGCACGACGTGGCGCGACCGGACGTTCTGCTTCGACCAGTCGAAGCTGGTCTTGAGGCTCGCGACGCCGAGACCCCAGCTGGCCTGGATGCCGAGCGCCATGTCGAGCTGGGTCTCGGAGTGGACCTGCTCGATCTCGGAGTACAGGTTGGCGGGCGTCGAGCCGGTGATCTGCGAGTCGAGGATGCCCGCGAGTGCCTCGCGATACGATGCCAGGCTCGGGTCATCGATCGTCGCGGACTTACCGCCCTCGAGGTTCTCGAGGCTGACCGAGATCCGCGCGTCCGCGCGAGGCAGCACGAGCTGGGTGAACAACCCGCTCAGCACCGAGTCAGCGCCGACGATCGCGCCCGGGTACAACGAGTCCGAGTTCGCGGCGTACGCGACGATCCGGTCGTACTGCCGCGTCTCTTGCAGATTCTGGGTCGTGCACTGGTAGTCCCCCTCGCGTGAATCGGAAGAATCCTGACCCGCCGTGATCTGCGCGGGGTCGACCGGCAAGTAGGGCAGGGACGTGATGTACGCGTCGATCTCCGTCGCCTCGAGCGAAGATTCGACAGTGGTCGTACAGGAGGCGAGGACGAGGAATGAGAGCCAAGCGCGCATGGACGCAGGCAATAGCAAGGGTCTGGCCACTGCCGACGTCGCTTGGGTACGGCGACTTGCGCCCACATCTCACGCGATCTTCACGCCCGCGACCGGGTCACGCGACCACATGCGGCATCACGACCTGGCCAGTCGATCAGCCAGAGAGGTACCTTGAAGGAGCGATGGTGGTGGGACGCATCCAGCTCGAGCGCCAGAATCACGTGCTCGCGATCGGCCTCGATCGCGCCGCGAAGCGGAATGCGTTCGACCTCCCCCTGTGGACCGAGCTGTGTCGCGCGTATGCCGAGCTCGATCGCGATCCCGAGCTCCGCGTCGGCGTGCTGCACGCGCTCGGGGATCACTTCACCGGCGGGCTCGATCTCGCGCAGTGGGCCCCCGTGTTCGCGAGCGGCAGCTTCGCGATCCCCGATGACGGGCTCGATCCGCTTGGCCTGGTTGGCAAGCGGCTCGCGAAGCCGGTGATCGCGGCGGTCCAGGGCACGTGCTTCACGATCGGCATCGAGCTCCTGCTCGCGACCGACATCCGGATCGCGTCCCGCACCGCGCGGTTCGGCCAGATCGAGATCAAGCGCGGCATCTACCCGGTCGGCGGCGCCACGATCCGGTTCCCGCGCGAGGTCGGCTGGGGCAACGCGATGCGATACCTGCTGACCGGTGACGAGTTCGACGCTGCGGAGGCCTACCGGATCGGCTTTGTCCAGGAGCTGGTCGACCCCGGCGAGCAGCTCGCGCGCGCGCTCGTCCTCGCGGAGGTGATCGCCGCGCAAGCGCCGCTCGGCGTCGCCGCCACGCTCGCCTCGTCGCGCGCCGCGCTCGCGGAGTCCGAGGCTGCCGCGGCCGCGCGCCTGCTGCCCGATCTCCAGCCGCTGATGGCGAGCGACGACATGCAGGAAGGTCTGCGGTCGTTCCTCGAGCGCCGCCCGGGGAGCTTCCGTGGCCGTTGAACGGCCCGCGGCCGGCCGCCGGCTCGATGCCGGGCTCGCGCATCTGTATTCGCGGGCCTTGCTCGCGATCGCGCGGGCCGACAACACGCTCGGAATCGAGGAAGGGCTCCGGCTCGAGCACCGGATCCTGGCGCGCACCGGGCACCCGGCGGTGCTCGACGATCTGCTGCTCGAGGATCCGCTCAGCCCTCGCGATCTGGCGGCCCACCTGCGCGACACGTCGAGCCCGTTCCGTGGCGGCAGCATCCATCCGTACGAGCTCGCGGCGATGATCGTCGTCGACAGCATCGCGGTGGTGCTCGGCAAGGGCTACGTCTCGGAGGCCGAGGCGCGCGAGCTGATCCGCTACGCGCAGGCACTCGGCTGCTCGGTCGACGAGGTCCGCTCGCTCAGCGAGCACGTCGCGCCGTGGCTCACCGCGCTCGTCTGATCCCGGCACTGGACCCAATGCCGGTCGGATAAACCGCACAGGCAGCAACGGCATTGGCGACGGCAACGGCAGCGGCAGCGGCAACGGCAACGGGATCCCGATCGGCTAACGGCTAACGGCTACGGGGCGGACCCGGATCCGGGCTTGGGCTAGCGCGCTCGGTGCTGCGAGAAACCGATCCGACAGGCGAGCCATCGCCCGATCGTGATCGTCCCGACCGTCCGAAACAGGCCTCCGGACAACAGCCGGAAATCCCGGAGCAAGGTCAGTGCGGCGGCGCTAACCGGTCGGCGTTGGCCCTAGACCGGGGCGAGGCCCTGGATCGACATCCCGCCATCCACAGAGAGGCACTGCCCCGTGATGTACGACGCGGCCGGGAGAAGGAGAAACGCGACCGCCGTCGCGACCTCGCGCGGCTCGGCGATCCGGCCGAGCGGCGTGCGGGCGAGGATCGCCGCGAGCGCCTCGGGCCGCGACAGCACCGGCTCGACCAGTGGCGTGCGCGTGTACCAGGGCGCGACCGTGTTGACCCGATCCCGTCGCGCGCCCACTCGAGCGCGAGGGTCCGCGAGGCCTGCGCGAGCCCGGCCTTCGCCGCGCCATACGCGACCCCGGTCGGCAGCGCGAGGTGACCGGCGACCGAGCCGACGTGGACGACGCTCGCATCACCGGCCGCGCGCAGGAACGGGTGGAGATCGCGGGACAGCAGCAGTGGGGCGGTCAGGTTCAGCGCGATCATGCGCTCGATCGTCGCGTCGTCGTAGCCGACCAGCGGGCTGCGAACGTTGCCGCCGGCGTTGTGGACCAGCAGGTGGAGCGCGCCCCACTCGCGCACGAACGCGACGATCCGTGCGCGGTCCTCGACGCTCGTCACGTCCGCCGTGACGCCGGCCAGGCCGTCGGTCCCGCCGCGCGCGACCACGGCGACACGGGCCCCGAGCGCCTCGAGCTCCTCCACGATCGCGCGCCCGATGCCACGCGTGCCGCCGGTCACCAGCGCGTTGCGTCCGTCGAGCCGCCAGATCGAGGTCATGGCCCGAAGTGTACCCCCAGCGCACGGGCTCGCTTCACGGCTCGCTGGCGTACGATGTCACTGACATGATCTGGATGCTGGGCGAGGCGGAGTTACCGGCGCTGTGTGTGCACATCTTTCGCCATCACGCGGAATCGGGACGCGATGGCGACCTCGTGTTCAGTCCCCGGATGGCGACCGATCCCTACGACCACGCCGCGGCGACCGAGCGCTATCGCAGTGGCTGGTCGCGCGATCTCGCCGAGCCGGCATGGCTTCGCACGTGGGGCATCGTCGAGGACGGCGAGGTGCAGGGCCACCTCGACCTGCATGGTGGCCGGCTCCCGTCGGAGCTCCACCGCGCGACGCTCGGGATGGGACTCCAGCGCCAGGTTCGCCGGCGCGGGTTCGGGCGCGCGTTGATCGCCACCGCGATCGAGTGGGCGCGAGATCATCGGCTGGCGTGGCTCGACCTCGGCGTGTTCGTCCACAACGCGCCGGCTCGCGCGCTCTATCAGGCGATGGGCTTCGTCGAGATCGGGACGACGCGCGATCAGTTTCGCGTCGACGGCCGCTCGATCGACGACATCGCGATGACGCTGAAGCTGTGATGCTGTTCCACCTGACGACCCGCGGCGAGTGGGATCTCGCACGCGCCGCCGGCGAGTATCGTGCTCCGTCGCTCGCGCGCGAAGGCTTCATCCATCTGTCGACCGAGATCCAGTGGCGCCGCACCTGGCAGCGGTTCTATCGCGACGTGCAGGATCTCGTGCTGCTGCACATCGACCCGAGCCGGCTCGTGACCGAAGTCCGCTACGAGCCCGCGGACGGCGACGAGTTTCCTCACCTCTACGGGGTGCTGCCGATCGCCGCCGTGGTGGCGGTGACCGACGTCGCATAGCTACGGCGCGTGCGTCGCGACCAGCGCGATGTAGTGCTCCATCGCGGCATCCTTGGTCGTGCCCTTGTGCTTCGCCCATGCGTCGAACTTCGCGCGGCCGCGGACATCGAGCATGCCGGGGCGGTCGCCCGTCGCATCGCCTGCCGTCGCCTGCTTGTACAGCGCGTAGAGCTGCAACATCACGTCGGTCCCGACGGAGACCGGCTTGATGCGCGCCTGGGCATCGGAGAACCGCTGGGCGAGATCCGACATCCCGCGAGGATATAGGATTCCCCATGCTCTGGCGCCAGACCGCATTCGCCGCTCTCGTGCTCATCGTGTCGGTCGTTGCCTCGGTCGTCGCGTCGGTGTGGCTGCGCGTGGGTCGCGATGCGCCGCCGTTTCAGGCCGCCGTGATCGGCGATGGCTTCGCGGTGCTCGACGGCTTCGATCCGCTGCGCGTACACCGACTCGACGATCGCGGTGGCAGCCGCGGCTCGGTGGTCATCGACCAGCTCCCCGCCGAGGCGCGCGTGGTCGGTGTCGGCGGCGAGATCGCGCTGGTCTGGCAGGACGGCCGCAAGGTCGCGATCGCGGAGCTCGCCGACGACGGCCAGCTCGGCACGCCGCAGAGGTTCGGTACCCGGGTCAAGCGAGTGTGCGAGGGCACCGCGACCAACGAGCATCGGTTCGGCGTCGCGTACCTCGAGTCCGATGACACGATGTGGTTCGTCAATGGTCCGTCGACGAGCGAGCTCGCGGTCACCACGCCGCGCGAGAAGACGTACTGCGCGATCGCCTCGGCCGAGCGCAAGATCGCCCTGGTCTGGCGCGAGGCCAACCGCGTCGAGCTGAACCTGTGCGGCAAGCGCTGCTCGTCACGTGTCTCGAAGGTCGCGATCGACGGCGCGCTTCCGATCCTCGGAATCGCGTGCACCCGCGACGCCTGCGTGTTCGCGCAACGTGTGGACCGCGGGGTCCGGCTGTCGTGGGTCAAGCACAGCGGCAAGCGCGTGTGGCACAAGCCACTGCCCGATGCGACGCCCGACGGGCGCGTCTCGCTCGTCGCAGCGGCCGAACGGATCGCGATCGCCTACGAGACCAGCGGCGAGCCCGCGGTCCGGCTGGCCGATCGCCACGGGGCGCTCGACGCGATCTGGCAGGGGCCCGCCGATCAGCTGCCTGCGCTCGCGTCGGCGAACGGCAAGCTACTGATCGCGCGCAAGGTCGACGGCGCACTGGTGACCACCGTGCGCTAGCTTCGCAGGCGACAGCTGTGTACCAGCCGGCGACACGCGCTGACCGGAGTCGCGTGGTTCCGCGTGGCACCGCGGCTGCACGACTCGCGGCATGAAGAAATCATCCCGACCCCTCACGCTCACGCGCGAGACCATCCAGGCGCTGACCTCGCCCGAGCTGCACGCAGCCAAGGGCGGCGCGGTCCAGCTGGACGATACCTGCGGAGACACCCTGGCCACCGTCGGGATCACGTACCGGTGCACCGCCTATAACTGTGCCTCGTTGATCTCGTGCGTTCCGACGCGGTGCTGATTCAGAGCGGCGCGCAGACGGTCGCCGTCGCAGGTGTCGCGCCGCTGGTGCCGACGTAGCGCGCCTCGACGCGTGCCTCGGTCTCTGGCAGCGCGGCGCAGCGCTCGTTGTGTGCCGCGGCCTTCGCCGCGCAGATGCCGGCGTCCGCGACGGAGGCGTCCGCGATGCAGAACGTCGGGGCCTTGCCCGCGAGGTCGGGACACGAGCCGGCGCATGCGATCGTGCAGAAGCCCGCCGCGTGGCAGCGTCCGGCCTGGCCGCCGGCCGTGAACGCGCACTGAGCGTCGGTCTCGCACTTGTCGCCGATGAAGCGTGAAGGCTGCGGCGCTCCGCCGTTGAGTCGCGGAAACGCGGCCGTGTCGTCGAGGCGAACGAACGTGTAGCCGGCTCGCTCGAGCGCGGTCAGGATGCCGTCCAGGTGGTTCGCGGTCGACGCGTGGATGTCGTGGAACAGGATGATGCCGCCGCCGGTCGAGGCGACCTGCGACATCACGTACGCCGTCATGTCGCCGCGCATCTCGTCGGGCACGTACTTGAACGTCGCCTTCTTGCAGTAGCCCGCGCCGGCCGCGTAGCACCAGTCGGCGCTGTCGATGTGCCAGCCCGTACTGATCAGGCCGCGCGCGCGCACCGCTTCCATCGAGGCGCAGGTCGAGCTGCCGAACGGGAACCGGAAGTAACGCGGGGTCTCGCCCGCCGCGCGGATCAAGGTGTCGGTGCGGTCGATCTCGCTCGCGACCGTGGCCGCGGTCTGCTGCGCCAGGTTCTTGTGGCTCTGGCTATGGTTCGCGAGGATGTAGTCCGGATCCGCCGCGACCCGCGCGGCGAGATCCTTGGCGGCCTGGGACCCGTAGCGCGTGCCGTTGGTGAAGAACGCGGCCGGCGCGCGATGGCGCTTCAGCACCTCGATCACCTTCGGGGTGGTCGCCGGGTTGGGGCCGTCGTCGAACGTCAGCGCGATCCGCTTCGCGAACCCATTGCGATCTGGGACGCGCACGCCCGAGCAGTCGGTGCCATCTTCCTTGCCCGGCTGCTGGGCCTCTTCGTAGGCGTCCTCGAACAGCGAGCTGTCCTCCGCGTGCTCGTCCCCGTCGGTTGCACAGCCGAACACCGAACCGACCATCGCGAGCAGCAGCAGCTTGGACATCGAGGTTGCACACAGCAAGCATCACGCCAGGGATCGCGAGGCTCGCTGCCGGACGATCACGCGCGGATCAAGCCACTTGCGCCGGCGACCGCTGACCCGAGCGCTGGCTACTCGAGCGTTCGGTGGGCGCGAGTAGCCGCTGGTTTGCACGATTCGCGCATTCCCTCGTGACATGCTGGGGTATGCGTTTGCTCTGGATCGTGGCCGTCCTTGCGATGCCGATCTCGGCTCGAGGGGACGACTTCGCGAAGCGAGCCGGCGCCCTCCACGCGAGCGCCATCGTGGTCGACACTCACCTCGACGCGCCGGATCAGCTGGCGTCCCGCTGGGCGAACATCGCGAACCGCCGGGCGACCACCCATTTCGACCTGCCGCGAGCCCGCCAGGGAGGGCTGACCGCCCCGTTCTTCTCGATCTACGTCGCTGCCGCCTATGCCGGTCGCGGCGCGGCGAAGCGGGCGACTCACCTGATCGCGCTCACCAAAAAGGCGGTCGACGGCAACCCGAAGACGGTGATGCTCGCGACCACGCCCGCCGAGATCCGCACGGCGAAGCAGCAGGGCAAGCTCGCCGTGCTGATGGGCATCGAGGGCGGGCACGCGATCGAGGACTCGATGTCGACGTTGCGCGAGATGTATCGCGCTGGCGTTCGCTACATGACGTTGACCCATACCAACACCAACCACTGGGCCGACTCGTCGGGACCGTTCTACGAGCCCGACTTCGATCCGGCGCGGTCCGTCGTCCACGGTGGGTTGTCGAAGTTCGGGGTCGAGGTCGTGCGCGAGATGAACCGGATCGGGATGATCGTCGACATCTCGCACGTGTCCGACGGCACCCTCGACGACGTCCTCGCGTCATCGCGAGCACCCGTCATGGCCTCGCACTCGTCGTGTCACGCGCTCGCCGACATGCCGCGCAACCTGACCGACGATCAGATCAAGCGCATCGCGGCCAAGGGAGGCGTCGTCATGATCAACTTCGGCTCGATGTTCCTCGATCCGAAGTCGTACGAGGCGCTCGAGGCTGGCCTTCGCAAGATCCGGCCGGCGTGGGTCAAGCTGCGCGCGAAGCACAAGGGCGACCCGCTGCGGTTCTACAAGGAGACCCGCCCGCTGCTGGCCTCACTCGACACGTCGGTCCGGACCAGCTGGACCAAGGTCGTCGAACACATCGAGCACGTGATCGCGGTCGGCGGCGAGGATGCGGTCGGCATCGGCTCGGACTTCGATGGGATCGAAGATCCGCCGCACGGGATGGACGACGTCTCGTTCCTGCCGCGGCTGACCGAGGAGCTGCTCCGGCGCGGGCACTCGGAGGCACGCGTGAAGAAGGTACTCGGCGAGAACTTCCTCGCGTTCTTCGCGCGGGTTGAGGCCGCCCGCGACAAGCTCGCGAAGCAACCGCCCTCGCTCGCGGTCTACGAGTAAGAGATGGCCCGTCCCGCCATCCCACGCCCGTCCTGCCATCGGACGGCGGGGGCCGCGGGCGGCCAGCAAGCGCCTCAGTGGTCGGGGCCCGGCACGTGGTGGGTCGAGATCAA
>JBBJLY010000038.1:0-47823 GCA_037720695.1 Kofleriaceae bacterium
GAACCGTTCAGATCACGAAGGGGCTCGCCGAGGGCGAGACGGTGGTGACCACCGCCAACTTCCTGCTCGATTCCGAGAGCCACCTACAGGCAGCAATCCTTGGCGACGGCACCACGAGCGGGGCGCCGGCACCTCCGGGCGACTTCTGCGGATCCAACTTCGACAAGGCGAAGTATCCCGACAAGTACCAGCAGTGCGCGGCGTGCCGCGCGCACCGCGGCATGGGGTCCATGGAAGACGACTGCCGCGCGCGGATCGCAAAGCCGTGGAAGTGAGCACGCCATGATCACACGGATCATCGAATTCTGCGCCAAGAACCGCTTCATGGTGTTCCTGGCGGTCACGTTCGCCATGGTTGGCGCGTTCTGGTCGATCCAGCGCATCAAGCTCGACGCCATCCCCGATCTCTCCGATCCGCAGGTGATCGTCTACACCGAGTGGATGGGGCGAAGCCCTCAGCTGGTCGAGGACCAGGTCACGTATCCGATCGTGTCGGCGATGGTATCGGCGCCGCACGTCACCGACGTGCGCGGGCTCTCGATGTTCGGGATGTCGTTTATCTACGTCATCTTCGAGGAGGGCACCGACATCTACTGGGCGCGCAGCCGCGTGCTCGAGTACCTCAATGGGATCAAGGGGCGATTGCCAGAGAGCGCCGCCCCGGTGATCAGTCCGGACGCCACCGGCATCGGCTGGGCGTTTCAGTACACGCTCGTCGACAAGTCGGGCAAGCACGGGCTCGACGACCTGCGCACGTTCCAGGACTTCACGCTCCGCTACGCGCTCGGCAGCGTGCCGGGCGTCGCGGAAGTGGCATCCGTCGGCGGGTACCAGAAGCAGTACCAGGTCACCGTCGATCCCAACCGACTACGTGCCTACAACGTGACGCTCGATGAGGTCTCGTCGAAGATTCGCGACTCCAACAACGACGTCGGCGGGCGGATCCTCGAGATGTCGGGACGCGAGTACTACGTACGCGGCCGAGGCTACATCCAGGATCTCGCGTCGATCGAGAACATCGCTGTCAGGTCGAGCGGACCGACGAGGACGCCCGTGCTGGTCAAGGATGTCGGCACCGTTCGATTCGGTCCCGATATCCGGCGCGGCCTGCTGGAGTGGAACGGTGAGGGCGAGGCCGTCGGCGCGATCGTGATCATGCGCTACGGCGAGAACGCGCTCGAGGTCATCGATCGCGTGAAGCAGAAGATCAAGGACCTTCAGCCCACCCTGCCCGAAGGTGTCGAGCTCGCGATCGCCTACGATCGCTCCGCGCTGATCAAGCGATCGATCGACACCCTGACGGCCACACTGATCGAGGAGATGATCGTTGTCGCGATCGTCATCATCGTGTTCCTCCTCCACTTCCGAAGCTCGCTGCTGCCGATCCTGTCGCTGCCGATCGCGGTCGCGATCTCATTCATCCCGATGTACCTGCTCGACATCCCGTCGACGATCATGAGTCTCGGTGGGATCGCGATCGCGATCGGGGCGACGGTCGATGCCGAGATCGTGATGATCGAGGCGTCGCACAAAAAGCTGGAACACGCGCCGCCGGGCGCTGATCGGCACAAATTACTAGCCGAGGCCGCGCGCGAGGTGACTCCCGCGATCTTCTTCTCCCTGCTCATCATCGCGGTGGCGTTCATTCCGGTCTTCGCTCTCAACGGTCAGGCCGGTCGCCTGTTCAAGCCGCTCGCGTACACCAAGACGTTCGTGATGCTGACCGCGGCGATCCTGTCGATCACGTTCGCGCCCGCGCTCCGGGACATCCTCATCCGCGGCAAGATCCGACCCGAAGCCAAGCACCCCGTGTCGCGGTTGATCATCGCGCTGTATCGGCCGTTCGTGTATGTGGCGATGCGGAGGCCCAAGTCGACGGTTTTGATCGGTCTACTCGCGCTGGTGTCGGCGGTGCCGATCGCGTTGTCGCTCGGCAAGGAGTTCATGCCACCGCTTAACGAGGGCGATCTGCTCTACATGCCGATCACGGCGATTCCCGGGATCTCGATCGAGGAAGCCAAGCGGCAGCTCCAGGCGCAAGACCGTGCGCTCAAGCAGTTTCCCGAGGTCGAGAGCGTGTACGGCAAGATCGGACGTGCGGAGACGCCGACCGATCCCGCGCCGCTCACCATGGTCGAGACCACGGTGCGGCTGAAGCCGAAGAGCGAGTGGCGAAAGGTCAAGGACGAGCGCTGGTACGCATTCTGGACCGACGAGCGAACGATCACGTGGGACGAGCTGACGACCGAGATGAACTCGAAGATGCAGTTCCCGGGCTGGACGAACGCGTGGACGATGCCGATCAAGACCCGCGTCGACATGCTGACGACCGGCATCCGAACGCCGATCGGGATCAAGATCTTCGGCACCGACGTAAAGGAGATCGAGAAGGCGGGGACCACGCTCGAGCGTCTGCTGACGCCGATCGACGGAACGCGCAGCGTGCTCTACGAGCGCAACCTCGGCGGTCTCTACCTCGACATCATCCCCGACCGGGACAAGCTCGCGCGCTACGGACTCACGGTCGGCGACGTCAATCGAACGGTCGAAGCGGCGATCGGCGGCATGCCGATCACGGTCACGATCGAGGGCCGCAACCGGTTCAGCGTCAACGTCCGCTATCCGCAGGATCTGCGCAGCGACATGGAGGCGCTCAAGCGAGTGCTGGTCCCCGTCGGCAACATGCCCGCGGGTGGTTCCGGAGGTGGTGGAGGGATGGGAGGAGGCATGGGCAAGCAAGGCAGCCTGTTGAAGGCTCCCGCTGCCCCGGATAGTGGCCGCATCCTGCTCGCCCAGAACGGCATGGCCGATGGCGAGAGCAGAGGCGGCATGGCTGGACCTCGCCCACGTCTGCCGGACTCGGGCCCGATGACCGACGCCCCGATGGACGGCATGTCCTTCGGCGGGATGACAACGGGCGGGATGACAACCGGCGGCATGACGCCGATGACGAGCGGCGATGCCTCCGGCGTCGTGTCGGATGGCGGCAGGCTCTACGTGCCGCTCGGGCAACTCGCCGACATCAAGATCGTCGGCGGCCCCCCGATGGTCCGCGACGAAGATGGGTTGCTCGTCGGCTACGTCTACGTCGACATCGATCAAGACAAGCGCGACATCGGCGGCTACGTCGACGAAGCCAAGGCGATCGTGGAGAAGGCGAAGGACAGCGGCGACCTCGCGCTCCCTGCCGGTTACTTTCTCAAGTGGACCGGACAGTACGAGCTGCTCGAGGAGATGGCCGCCCGGATGAAGATCGTCATCCCGGTGACCTTGATGCTGATCTTCATTCTGTTGTTCCTGCAGTTCAAGAACATCGTCGAGGTGCTGATCATCTTGCTCTCGATCCCGTTTGCGCTCGTCGGCAGCGTCTGGCTTCTCTGGCTACTCGACTTCCGGCTCTCGACAGCCGTGTACGTTGGCGTGATCGCCTTGATCGGCCTCGCGGCGCAGACCGGCATCATCATGATCGTCTACATCGATCATGCCTACGAGCGCCGCAAGGCCGCGGGCAAGATGCGCGACCTGCAGGACGTCATCCACGCCCACATGGAAGGGACCGTGATGCGCGTCCGGCCCAAGCTGATGACGGTCTGCACGATGCTGATCGGCCTCATCCCGCTGCTCTGGGCCTCGGGCTCTGGTGCGGACGTGATGAAGCGACTCGCCGCGCCGATGGTCGGTGGCTTGATCACCTCGGCCTTCCTCACGCTCGAGATCATTCCGGTCATCTCGACCTACTGGCGGCTAGAGCAGCTGCTGTGGGAGCGCTTGCTCGAGCTCAACCCGAAGCGGCTGTTCAAGATGAAGCTCGCCCGGGCCGCACTCAGCGTCGGGTGGGTGATGCAGTTTTCCCTGTGGGTCTCGACGATCTACGTGACGCTGTCGTCCACGACCTTCGATGCGCTGCTGCTCGTCTCGGCGGCCGCCATCGTCGGCGGCACCGTGACGTACTTCGCCTTGCGGCCTGCCGCGCGCCGCCAGCTCTGGCCCGATCGACCGCTCGTGACCTCCTCGCCGCCGCTTTCGTAGGCGGTAACTCGCAACCCAATGGAGATTACTATGAGCCCGAAGAACACATTAAACTGCCACCGCCGAAGCAGTGGTGGAGCCAGGCGCAACCGTCAGGGATTCGCCGACCTTCGCGAACACCTGACCACCACGGACTTGCGCAGCCGCGATCATATGCATCCGCGCGACCACGTCCGACGTGATCGGGGAGTGCCGCGCGCCTTCGGGATGCAGCGTACGGGAATGCGGCCCCTCCGGCCCACCGTGGTCGCCGCCATCGGCGGTTCCTGCCCGCCATCGCCGGTCGGTGCATCCACGCTCGTGTCTTCCGAGCCCGCGAGCGGCGACCCATTGCACGCGGCGGTGAACGCCAATCCCGGACGGGCAAGCGATCGCGCGGCGAGTGCGGCGTTCGCGTGCGGTCGCGAATCACTTCCACGGCTTGGCGATAGCGTTCTTGCAGTCCGCTTCCATCGTGCCGTGCCCGCGATGTTTCTCACACTCGACACACGCCATGTGCTTGTCCACGGCCTTGCCGTGATCGAATTCGGTGGCGCAATCCGGGCCGATGCCAGCGCCGGGTGCTGCCGAGCCTGCTGCGGAACCCGACCCTTGGTGCCCGGCGTGCGGATCCGCAGCCGGCGGTGTTGCCGCACTTCCAGCCGGCACCACCGTGTTCGGCGTAGGCTTCGGAGGATCGGTCTTCGTCGAGGAGTCGCTCTTGTCGGACTTGCACGCAGTGAGTCCGAGGACGCAGCAGGCGATTGCGATACAGATTTTCATGGCGACTCCAATGCTAGTGCGGGTGCGGTTTTGTGTCGTGATCAGAGGAGGGTCTTGCGGGCTTCCGTCCATCCGTCGTCGTCGATGCGTCCGTCATCGTCGAAACGTCAACTGAGGGCGCGTTCGTCATCGCGTCCGGTGCCATCGCACCATGCTGCTCGGGTGTCATCGCCTCGTGCGGAACGTCGTCGTGATGCGAGGGCGCGCCCGGCGGATGCGCCATCCTACCGCCGTAGAAACCTGCACCCGATACGAGCAGTGCCGCGGCCACGAGAGTGCCGGTCTTGAGCGCCGTGAACACGCGCGATCGCTTCTCCAGCAGTCGGGATAGAACGCTCGCCGATGCCGCCGCGAGCGTGCCGTACGCGAACCAATGATGCATCGACAGCAGCTCGTCATGCGCATGGGCCTGCGACGACACGAGCCACAGCCCGGAAGCGGCCGCCGCGAGCGCGCCGAGAAAGCCGGCGAGCAGCAGGATATCGACGGTCGTGCTCCACGCGGCTCGCTTCAGCACGATACGCGCGACGTCAACGAGCGCTGCGATCGCGAGCAGGCTGACAGCAAAGTCGGTCAGCGGAAAGTGAAGGATGTAGTCGCCGAGCACGCCGACTTAACCGCGGTACCGGCGAAGTGTGTCCTCGGACGCGAAGTACATGAGCTTGCCGGTCGCATCCTGGACGATGAGGGCCTTGGCCTTGTCGACCTCGTCACCGGTGACCGGATCGCGCGCCGTGCGCATCTCAGGCTGGTTGTGCAACTTGTCCTTGCACATCGGGCAGCAGCCGTAATAGGTGCGGCCCTCGACCTCGACCGCGATCTGCGGCTTGCCCATGAACTGGTCGGTAACCATGCAGACCTGGCTCGGGTCAGCAACCCGCGCGAAGCCCGCGGGCAGCTCGGTCTCGGCTGCAGTCGGTGACGGCGATGCCGTTGAAGCGGTCTCGCGTGTACACGCGGTACCCAGGAGGAGCAACGAAACGATGAGCGTCTTCACAGACGTCGTTATACGCAGCCAGCGTGCCAGCTCAAGCTCCTGATTGCGCACGGCCAACCTGTGACAGAGGCGGTTACAGGTGACCACGGCAGTGACTGCGGCGACCTGTCACGTCGAGCAGTACTCGCGCCGATAGGGCGGTGCGCGTCGATTCGCCCGCGTCCGGACGCTCGGCTACGCGTTCATCGTGGGTTTTCATAGTGGGTATCGGGCGCGACGCCGCATCGGCTCGCTGCGCGCGGCGATCGTGGCAGCGGGGCTCGAGCCGAAACAGATCTTTCGCCGTCCGAGCTCGACGCTCGCGAGCTCAGGACCGCCGTGCGCCGACTCGCTCGCGAACGACCCGAGATGACGCTCGACGACGTGCATCGGGCACCGCTCGGACGTGTCGTGGTGCGCCGATTCGGCTCGGTCGAAGCTGGACTCGGACGACTCCACGTTCGCTGGAAGCCGCGACCGCCACGTCGCCGATCGTGAACCTCGACGTGACCGGCGTCCGGACAGAGCTGCGCAGAATGGGACCTGTGGCCACTCCCGTTGCGGTTCCTTGAGGTTACTGAACGCCCGGTCAGGCTGTCAGATCGATCCCCTACCGTCGCTTCACGGAGGGAGAAACGATGAAGGTAGAGATCGACACGCCACAGCAACTGTGGCGAACCGCAACGAACACGCAGAACGAGAGCAATCGGATCGTCGGTGAAGGCGAGGGCGACGCGCGCGCTTGGCGTGCGGCGTTCAACAGCCAAGCCACGGACGACATGATGGATGACGTCGCCGCGTATGCCGCGTTCCGCGCCCGGTTGCACTGGGGTGGGCGCCGCGACGCGGGCTATTACGAGGAGCTTGGGATGGATGCTCTCGGCGACACGTTCGCCGGCATCGTGACCTGGGATCCTGCGCGGTGTCCGCTGGCCCTTCATCTCAAGAGCGTGATCCGGAGCCGGCTGTCACATCAGATCGAGCGTGACGAGGCATGTCAGCACGTCGACATCGACGACATCAGCGAGGAGGCGGTTTCGACCGCGATGGAGCGTACGACTCCCCGAACCAGCGCAGCCGAGCTGGCGAGCTTCGGGACGGAGTTTGTCGCTCGGCTGCGAGTGGTCGCGGGCGCGGATGAACCGGTCCTGCGCCTCATCGACCTCTACATGAACGGCGTCACCGAACGTCGCGACGTCTGTCGCATCGGTGGGATGACGGCGAGGACGTATCACAACGCTCATCGCCGCTTGAAGCGGATGGTAGAGAACCTACCCGAAAACCTGCGGACAGCTGCCATCGGCGCGATGGCGTGAGGAGATCTCATGATCAAGGACGAGAATCTACGAACCTACGAAGCGCTCACGCACGAGGCAGCCATGGATGCTGCGGAACGGCGGGAGCTAACGCCCGAGCAACGTGCCGGGTCGCGGCGACTGCTCGCCTACGCGCATGCCCAGCTCGCGGAGCTGGAACGGGCGGACGCTCGCCGCGTGCGATGCGTGCGGCCGGCGATTCAAGCGATGCAACGGCCGTCTCTCCTGGAGCGGCTCGCGGAGATCTTTCGCGCACAACCACGCGTGGTGTTCGCGCATCGCGACTTCGAACGGCTTTCGGATGACGATCTGCGCAGCGCGCTCGAGGACGCGGAGTCGATGATCGAGCGGATGGCCTGAGTGGTGCGCGCGTCCCGATTCGAAGCGGTGCTTGCCGAGGCGCGGCGAATGCTAGCCGCGTTCGGGGTCACGCAGCCGGAGCAGATCGACCTCGATGCGATGGCGGCGATGATGAACGCGGAGATCCTGTACGACGACCTCGACGGTGCGACGGCACGGGTGATGCGAATCGGTCAGCACGCGAGGATCCGGATCTCGAACCGCGTGCGGGACATCGGGGCCCGCCGATTCTCGATCGCACACGAGCTGGGACATCTGTGGCTCGGCCACGAGATCCCGGACGGTGATGCGGACCGGATCGTGGAGCGAATCTGCACGCCACTGAATGCTAACCACCGCGCTCCAGAACGCGACGCGAACGTGTTCGCGGCAGAGATCGTGATGCCGGAAGCACTCGTGGAACCGCGCTGCACTGTTTCGCATGTGACACTGGCACCCGCGCGTGCAATCGCACGCGAGTTCAAGACGTCCGTGCTGGCCAGCGCCATGCGATTCGTCGAGCTGAGCAAGGAACGGTGCGCGGTCGCGTACTCGGAGCTTGGCCGCGTGCGCTGGCTCAAACCGAGCGCGACCTTTCCAGACTGGGTCCCGCGTGGAAGACGCCTCGATCCGGCCTCCGCGGCATCCGACTACTTTCACAAGGGTCGGATCGACGTCGCCCCGTGAGTGCTCTCCGCCGATGCCTGGCTGCCGCGTGATCGCATCGACGCATCGACCGTCGAGATCGTCGAGCACTCGGCCGTTGTTCCGGAGCTGGGCGTCGTGTTCTCGATGCTCTGGATCCCGGATCGCGAGATCCGGCACCTGGATCTTACCGGCGGGCACGCGGCGATGGGCGAGATCTCCGCGATTACGACTTGATCGCGATCGGTTCGGAGCGCATCAGGTGATCGACTTCTTCGCTTTCCCAATTCGGATCGCGCTGGCGCCTTGGTGGACGGTCAAGACAAGTGCCCAGCACCAGAGCTCGGTCAGCAGAGACATCGGTGGTCATGCGCGCGGCCCTCGGCATAGGGCTCGCCGTGTTGCGCAGGAATCCGAAGAAAGAAAGATCGCGTCCAAGAACGGCCATATCTGACGCGTCGCTCGGCCGGTCCTCGTCGGCAAAAAAAGATCCGACAAAGAAACCTCGCGGGATAGTTCGCGTCCAGGAAGGACGATATCTCGCAGCCGCGCGCAACTTCTTTCCGGCCTCAAACGCGAGGTGCGGCGCGGTATTGATCGAGCAGTCGCGCACTTGATCGAGCGGTCACGGCGTTGATCGTGACGCCATGGAGTTGGCGCATGCGCCAAAACAAAGAACGGCCAAATTTGGATCGACCGGCCGCGCGATTAGTGGGCACGAGGAGCAGGACATCGAGGACGTCGTCGTCACCGTCGGGGGCACGATCCCCGCCGACACGTCCCCGAGCTCCGGTTGGCGGCGCAGAGCCCGGCGAGAAGATCCTGCTGAGCACCGACGCGAACCTGCACGGGATCAGCGCGCTGGATCTCGGCTCCTCCGGTCAGCTGGCAGGAAGATCATGCCAAACGGTCTCGATCTCCCAATGGTCGGCAGTAAGGATCAGGAGGCAATGATCCAATGTCCGAGCTGGCATTCAATGCGAATGGCGACCCCTTCGAGGTCCCCGCGATCGTGACTGGGTGGCGCGTCCGGCGCATGAAGCCGCGAGGCGCGCCGGAGCTTGTGTACGGGCGGGACGGGCGCCCGCTCGTGGTTGCGATCGAGACCGAGATCGACGACCTCCGCGCCGCCGTGGGCGCGCTCGGACGATATCGCCTCGACCCGGTCGATGACGACGGCAAGGTGATCGAGAACGTCCCGGCCGCGTACGTCCAGGTCGTGAAGCCGGAGCGCGTTCCGGAGACGGCGATCGCGCCGCGCGACGATGGCGACAGCGTCATCAGGGAGGCGATGCGGCTCAACACCGAGCTGGCCAAGTCGGTCGTCGATCGATTCCCCGAGATGATGACCGCGGCGGCCGAGCTGCTACGTGCGGCCGACGGCGCGGGGATTCCCGCACGCCAGCCGCGCATCGGTGAGGCAGCGGACGATGACGAGCATGACGAGACCCAGCCGCTACCCGGGTTCGATCTGAACGCACTCGTCGCGCAGCTCGTCCCGATGCTCGTGTTGGGCTTCACGAGCGGCAAGATGAAGCTGCCGAACCTCGCCGGGATGCTCGACTGGCGAAAGGCCGCGGCGGAAGCGGAGCACGCCTCGCCCGCGAGGCCCCACCGCGCGCGCCACGCCGCGAAGGAGAGCCTCGGCCCCGGCGTCCAGGGAGACCCGAGCACGCCCCAGGCGCCCGCCGAGTTGCCGCAGATCGACGCGGCCACCATGGCCCACTTCATCGCTGTGCAGGCGATGCTTACCGCCGAGGACAGCGCGCTCGCGCGCGAGCTCGCCGCGGAGCTGTCGCCACCCGAGTTACGGGCGTGGTTCGAGGAGCTGAGTAAGCTCGGCGTCGCCCAGGCGGCCGAGAAGATCCGGAAGGTCGTCAGCGGCGCGAAGGGCGGTGCGTCGTGATCGGCCTGCCGTTCAATGATCTGCGGTGCCTGGGATCGATCACCGAGGTCGTGGCCGAGCTCGTCGCCAACCGCGATCCGGTGATCGCCGAGATCGCCGCCAAGCACGCCACGACCGGGTCGCTCGCCGACTGGATCCGCAGCCTGCCCCAGCTTGACGACGACGGAGACAACGACGATGGCCCGCGTGTCGAGTCGTGCGAGCCGCCGCAGCGTCTGCGCATTCCCGCCGAGAATCCAAACTGCGTCGAGCGCGGGATCCTCTACCTCGCGGTCGCGGAGCTGATCGATCCCAAGCCGATCCGCCAGCTCGCCACGCTCGACACGCCGATCGGTCTCCACACGTTCCCGCTCGAGAACGGTGCACCCGTCATCCTCGATCCCCGCGTCCCGCGCAACTGCCTCGACTGCGGGGTAGCGCTCGCGAAGGAAGCGGCCGTGCCGGTCGAGGCGCGCGAGGCGATCGAATGGACGGCGCAGCTGGCCGAGGCCGGCGCGGCACACATGAGAAATGGGCCCAGCCGCGTGCGCCGAGCGCGCAACGCGATGATGGAGCTTGTCGAGGAGGGTGTCGCGCCGGTCGACGAGGCAACGATCGATGCGATCGCGTGGATGCTTTCGATCGCGGAGCGCGTGGCCCGCAAGTACGGCGCGCGAGCGGTCGCAGTCGTGCGCTCCACGGCGCAGGCGATCGCCGACCTGGCGGATGAGGCTCTCGCGCGTGCCCAACGCAACCTGGCGATCGAGATCGGCGGCCGGAAGTACAAGCCCGCGCCCTGGGTCTCCGGGCTCGCACGGATCGCCGGTCGCGTCGGCTTGGACCTCGGGGCGATGGCCCTGCGGACCAAGCTGTCGAATCTTGGCATCACCGGCGATCTGGTCGGGCTCGTTGAGCAGGAGCTTAACCGCGAGGGCATGAGCCTCGGCGCGCTCGCCAAGCCAACGGCGTACCCATCGCTCGCGTCGCACGTGAACAAGCGCGCCGCGTAGCCCCTATCACCCGTAACGCGTCGCGCGTAGTGCGTGACGCCATCGAACCCCCGCGACCGCGGGCATGGCCGGGCTTTGCCCGAGACAAGGACAGAAGCTGTGAAGAATGATCCGAAGCGACCGAGTAAGAAGCGCCGCCCGCACGACGACGGCAAGGAGCCCGAGTGGACGCGGCTCTATCACGCATTCCGTGAAGCGTTCGACTGGGCGCTCGACGTCGCTGCGAGTCTCGCACGCGACTTTCCCGAGGAGGTCGAGGCCGTCGAGCGCGTACGCGTCTACATGCGCAAGCGCACCGCCGGCCACCCCGCACAGGTCCGAATCGATGACGTGCTGTTCACGGTCGGACTGCTGATTTCCGCGATCGAGCGCGACATCGGCCCGACTCGGAGCTGGACGCCCGCGTCGGCCCCGATCACGCCGCTCGCGTTCCCCGGAGCGGATACCTGGGAGCCGCGGCTCCCGCGCCGCTTCACGAGCCTGGCCGCGGGCCTCGCGTCGTGGCTCGGCATCACTCCAACCAATCGCCCGACGGCCTGAAAGGACACGACCATGGCGAAGAAGAAGCACAAGAAGCACGCCAAGCAGAAGCACGCCTTCCGGAACGCGGCACCTCGCGCGCCGCGCCAAGCCAAGCCGCAAGACGAGACGGCCCTCAGGCGGCTCGGCTACACGGCCGCGGGCGCAGCCGGGACGGCGCTGGTTGGCTCGTTCCTCGCGAAGCAGGGCTGGGCGCCCAAGACGATCGCCGGGGCGCTGTCCGCGGTCGGGGCCGGGCTCGCGTGGCGCGGTGACGTGCCGACGATCCGCAGCATCGGCTCCGGCACGATGTCCGCGGCAGGGAGTCAGCTCGCGCTGATGCTGATCGATGACCGCGACAAGAAGGTGGTGATGGTGGCTGCACCGAGGAAGCCAGCGAACGCCGACGAGCTGCCGCCTGGTGCGCTCGAGTCCGCGCTCGAACGAGCGCGAACTCGGCTCGCGCTGGCATCGAGCGAGATGCCGGACGCGATCGACTGAAGGATCGGGTCGGGGTCGCGCGAGCGATTCGAAGCGCGACCCAACAAGGAGAGAACGAAATGGAAGAGTACGCAGACATCTACTACGTGGATTCGCGCAACGCAGTGATTCGTGATCATCGGCCGGGCTCGAGTCGGCCGATGCCGTGGACGGGAGGCTCGCGTCCCGTTCCGGCTTCGCGACCCGTCTACGTGCCGCCTGCGCAGTCGGGGTGGGCTCCTGCCACTCCGGCCGCTCCGACCTACGGGCAGCCGCAAGTGATTTGGGCTGGTCCTCCGGCACACAGCACCGCGGCATCGATCCTGGGAAAGCTGACCACCGGTCAGATCGTGGACATGATCGCTCAGGTCTGGGCGGCGCTTCAGTCGCTGCCGGCCGCTCCGGTCGGGACGGGTGAAGCGTCGACGGACGTCGGGAATCTGATCCTCTACCAGGGTGCGCTCGCGCAGCATGCGAAGCGTGACGAACAGGTCCGGACGCTGGGCAGCCTCGTGGCTCGCCTGGTGGGCTAAAGGAGACCGACGATGGAGCATGCCTACGACCCGAACGCCGGTAGCGGCGGCGGATGGCTCGCTCGGATCGTAGCGATCTTCGGCGGTGGCGGGACACCGGTCTACGCGGGCGGCGGACAACCGTCGCCTGGGATGCTCGGTGGCCTGTTCGGCGGCGGATCATCCCCGTATGGCTCGGCGCGCTCTCAGGCGCCGGCGGAGTTGCCTCGATGCTCGAGTGAAGCATCGATGCCGCTGACCTGCATCGACCCCGAGGCGATGGCCGCGGGACAAATCGCGATCGTGATTCCTCGCTCGGGACCGTGATCGCGAAGACGTAGCAACGGAACCAAGACCAACAAACAACCGGGTCGTGACGAGCGTCGCTCGCGCGTCCCCGGCCCCCGATCCTTTTTCAGTCTTCGAGACACCGCATGTCGAACCCAACACCCACCATCCCGAGCTGGACGGATCTCTACATCGCACTCCGGCAGCGTGCCGAAGCGATGCGAGGATTCATCGAGCTCGACTCCGAGCAGGACCCACCGCCACGCTGGCCACGGACGACCGGCGCCGATGTCCTGGCCATCGTCGCCACGATCGATCCTCACGTGCGCCGCTTGCGCCCGAGTGACCATGCGTTCGGACTCCAGCGGCGCTGGCGTGCATGCGTTGCCGACGTCGGGCGATTCGCACTGCCCGCGCTCGGCGCGACGTATCCAAAGAGTCGCGAGCTGTGGGCATGCCTCGCCGCGCTGTTCGTGCACCTGTCGTCGATCGATGCATCGCTGCCAGATCCTGCGACCTGGCGCGTGCTGGTCGACGAGCTGGGCGACGTGCTCGCGTTGCGAAACGTCGGGCCCAAGGCAGATGGCCCGTTCAAGCACTTCGACAACGTCAAGACGTTCCACGATCTCTACCTCGCCCAGTTCGTTCACCTGCGCGAGACGCGCGGCGTCGATCGAATGAAGCCCGAGCCCGGCATGGGCGGGATCGAGACCGCGATCCCACGCGCGACCAATGGCGAAGTCGTCCAGCTCGCCGACTACTGGAGCAAGCAGCTCGCCAGCGTCAAGCACGTGATCGGCCACGCCGAGGCCGTGCGCCGCTGGAAGGCCGCCCTCGTCGAGGTCGATCAGCTCGCGCGCACGGGTGATCCGAACGCGGTCTATCCGAAGAACAATAGGTTCTGGCGCGTGCTGTCACACACGGCCCGGCAGGTCTCGGCCTCGGACGAGGCGCCGAGCAAGTGGGACATCTACACCGAGTCGTTCAAGGACGCGGTCAAGAACCTGCCCGAGAACATCGCCGCTGGTGCCTCGCATGTCGCGAGCGGGATCGCCAGCGTTGCCGGTGACGTCGCGCAGGGCGTCGGCAAGGTCGCGAACGAAGCGGGCAAGGGACTGTTCTCGGGCTTCGGGACACCGCTCCTGATCGGCGGTGGCTTGCTCGGGTTGTTCCTCATCTCTCGCTCGCGCGACCCAAAGAAGCGGGAGGCGTGAGCGTCATGTCTACGATCCCATTGCTGCTCGGCGGCGGCGCGCTCGCGTACCTGTGGTCCCGCGGCAAGACTCGTTCTCCATTCGAGGTCGATGTCCCCAAGCCTGGTCCGACGACATCGGCTCTGACGGTGCCGGCACTGCCAGGGCGTTGGGTGTGGCCGGTCAGCAAGTTCGGCGAACGCGCGCCGGTGATCTCGGATGGTGTCGGTTCGCCGAGACCGGGCGGGCCCCATCGCGGCGTCGACATCATGTTCGCGCGTACGAAGACCGATCCGTTCGAGGCCGGCACGCCGAACGGCTCGAAGATGTTCGTCATGCCCGACAACATCGCCGCGCTCGCCGCGGGCGATGGCACCGTGTGGTCCGCTGGGCCGACGTCACGTGGCTTCGCGATCGTCATCGATCACGGTCAGCCGGCCGGCGTGGCGACGTACTACCAGCATCTCGAGAAACTGTTCGTGACACCGACCAGTCGCGCGCAAGCGGGCCAGCGAGTTCGTGCGGGCGATCCGATCGGAATCGTCGGGGCGCGCCCGCTCGATGGCGAGAAGCTGAAGCACCTGCACTTCGAGATCTGGCGCGGCGGGCACAAGGACGCGATCAATCCAGCGGGGTTCATGCGGGCATGGCCGTCCGTCGCTGATCCGCGGACAACGCTTGTCGCGCGCAACGGAAGTCTCTTGTATCGCCGCGTCGGCGAGACCGGCGAGCGCTACCCGGCGTGGGTGCGCGACCTCAAGGGCAAGTCGGGCGTGTACGTGATCCGCGAGGTTCGCGACTACGGCAACACCGAGATCGTCTATGTCGGGCAATCGAGCGCCGGCAAGCTCTACGAGACGCTGACGCGACACCTCCAAGCTTGGCGGCGCTGGAAAGGATTCTGGCGCGGTCAGTACGGTGAAGGTCACGACCCTGGACTCACCTACGAGCGCGACCGCGTCGAGGTGGCGGTCCGGATCACCTCACCAAGCGACGCGCTCGACGAAGAGGCGCGGCTCATTCGTCGCCTCAGACCTCGCGACAACCTGATCGGTCAGCCGATCGAAGAAGTTCCGTTCTGAACCTCACCCAGGAGCATGTCATGTACGCGATCCACTCTGCTTTCCCCAAGCGTCTCCCCCAGCAAGCGGTGCCCAGCGTCTGGCCGTTGCCGCACCTGGCTGGTCGAAAACCGATCGTGCTCAACCACCCGACTGGCCCCAGCGAGCAGCTCGCCGTCGACATCGGCTACGAGGACGCGGCCTTCGCCGCGAAGCTGTTCATCCCGGTCTATGCGGCGCAGGACGGGCGCGTCTCGTTCGTCGAGAAGGCCGAAAATGGCTTCGCGGTCAGCGTCGATCACGGCACGTGGTCCACGCACTACGCACACCTCGACCAGGTCTTCATCGCGACGCGAGGGCGCGCGCTCCGGCGAGCGGAGCACGTTCGCGCTGGTGACGTCGTCGGCTACGCCGCCGGCGCGCCCGTCCACGTGCGGTTCGAGCTGTGGCAACTAGACAACGACGAACTGGTCCCCGTCGATCCCGAGCCGCATCTCGAGCAATGGCTGGTCTTGCCCCAGTTCGACCGCGTCAAAACCGCCGCGTAAGGAGACGACCATGGACGAGCTACTCGAATCGATCCGCACTGCCATCGCGCCCGACGCGACCGACGAGGCCCGCAAGCTCGGCGCCGCGTCCTGCCGCACGATCTTGACCGCGCTCGAAGTCAGCGTGGGTGACCCGATCAGCGCCGGTGCGCCGAGCACACCGGCGCTGAACGCAACGGCCATCGCGAGTGTTGTCGGTGCGCTCCGCCAGCTGCCGCCCGATCAGCACCTCGATCTCGCGATCGCCAGGCTGCGGGCGGCGTTGCCGGCAACTGCGGAGGCTCCGCCGCCCGAGGCGGCACCACTCAGGTTCCAGATCATCCAGCTTCCGCGTGTCGGAGGACGGCCGTGAACGCGCCGACAACCACGACGCGCGAGTCCGAGTGCATGGGCGCCGACCAGCTCGCGAGAGATCGTCTTTTCGCGTGCTCAGGCGCTGACGTGGTTGGGAATGCGCCCAGCTGTCAACGACTCGCCACCCGTCGAGGCTCGGGTCGATCGATCGGCGGGCGGACAGCTGTGATGCCCGGGCGCACGCCGGCTAATACCAATGCGAGGAAGCCGATCGTCATCCTTCGACCGACCCGCGAGGGCGGACCGCTCTATCGCGCGCTTGCCCGCGTGCTCGTCAGGCGCGAGCTGTGTCTTGCCGCGGCGTTCCCCGACGGCGATCATTGCGAACAACAGAAGGTAGCCGGATGATTCAGGCGTGAACGGGCGTTCACCCGCGGGCACAGGGGAATCGAGATGAAGATCAGGACCTACCGACGCCGTTCCAAGAACGACGAGGGGAAGCAGCAGTTCAGCCTCGACGTCCAGGCGAAGGGCTGCGACGAGCACATCGCGCGCATGGGTTTCGCCGACCAACCGCACGTGGACTACGTCGACGACGGCCGGGCGGGTGACGACTTCCTCGGCCGTATCGGGCTGCGTCAGCTGCTTGCCGAGGCAAAGCGTGGCGACGTGATCGTCTGCCGTGATCAGTCGCGTCTCGGTCGCGACGCGATCGAAGTGACACTCGTCGTACGCGACCTCGTCCGGGATCGCGGCTGCCGCCTCTTCTACTACTCGAGCGGTCAGGAGGTGCAGTTCGCAAACGCGATCGATCAAGCGACGACGTTCATCCAGGGCACCGGGCATCAGATGGAGCTCGAGGCGATCCGCTCGCGCACGCGCGAGGCCCTTCGCTCTCGCGCTCGCCAGGGCCGGATCGCCGGTGGTGCCTGCTACGGCTACACGCTCGAACGCCAGAACGACGGCTCGGGTCGTCGCTTCACGATCGCCGTCGTCGACGAGCAGCAGGCCGCGATCATCCGCCGCATCTACACCGAGTACCTTGCGAAGCGCGGCTTCAAGGCAATTGCGCACCAGCTCAACAACGAGGGCATTCTTCCTCCATCGGCAGGCCGTCGCGGCAGCGGGTCATGGGCACCATCGGCCGTCCGCACGATCCTGCTCAATCCGCGCTATCGCGGCGTCTACATCCATGGCCGCATCAAGAAAGTCCGCAACGGCGGCGGGACGATCCGCGTGAAGGCCGACCCGACCGAGATGACTACGACCGAGATCCCCGAGTGGCGGATCGTCGAAGATGCGCTCTGGTTCGCGGTCAACGAGACGTTCACGACGCGGGGCCCGTCCCCGCGCAACGGTAGGCCCTCCGGAAAGTACCCGCTCACCGGCATCGCGAAGTGCGGCAACTGTGGCGGTGCGGTCGGCGCGGCCCGCGTGATGGCGTATGGCGGACCGAATCAGCGCGTGAAGTGCTACGGCTGCGCGAAGCACCACGAACGCGGCAGCGCGGTCTGTCCGGTCACGGTGCATCAGCCAATGGAAGAGGTCGAGACCGCGCTGATTGACCACCTCCAGGTGCACGTGCTGAGCGAGGGCGTGCTGCAACTGGTGCTCGCCGAGATTCGCACCGAGATCGCCGCGCAGCTGCCGCAACGTGACGCCGATATCGCTGGGCTCGCGGCGGAGCTCGCCACGGCGCGGTCCGAGCAGAAGCGACTCGCCCAAGCCGTCGCAATGGCGGACGACGTGCCAGAGCTGGTGAGCGAGCTGAAGAAGCGCTCGACCCGCATCTCGCATCTCGAAGCGCAGATCCTTGCCGCGAAGCGCACGCCGGACGAGCTCGCGAACCTGATCACCAGGATCGAAGGAAGCGCCCGCACACGGCTCGCCGACCTCCGCAGCGCGCTGGCCGATCGGCGCGACCTACGCGACGTCTTTCTTGCCCTGTTTCCCGAGGGGCTCAGCTTCACCCCGGCGCGGTCGCCGGACGGGACCCGCCAGATCTGGCGAATCAGCGGCGCAGCGAGTTTCGGTGGTTTGGTGGGAGGTACCCCTCCCGATTGCGTCGCGACCCCAACGGGATGTGGTGCGCGTTGGACCAAGAGGTCATGGTCGAACTAGCGTTAGCACCTAAGTCTATAGAGAAATCTCGGGTCGGAAGAACCGCGGGATCTCCGAGTTGAAAGTGGACTTCAAGTTCGCGCGGCTGGGCGCGAATCGCGCTTCCCGTGAGCGCTCCGGCTCACGTCGATGGCAGGTCGATCGTGAACACGCATCCCGTGCCCGGGACGTCTCGGACCTGGAGCGTGCCCCCGTTCGCCTGGACACAGCGGCGACTGATCGACAGGCCGAGCCCGAGGCCGGAACGATCTCTGCCCCGCTGCTCGAAGGGCCGGAACAGGGATTCGGTCGTGCCGGGAGGGAGCCCTCCGCACTGATCCGCCACCTCGATCAGAACACGATGATCGGCGAGCCGCGCCGTCAGCGACACGCTCCCGCCCGCCCGCGTGAACTTAAAGGCGTTCTGAAGGAGGTTGGCGAGCGCGGACGACAGCATCTCGCGGTCGGCCATCACCGCAAGTCCGGTCTCGACTGCCACGGTGAACACCACCTTCCTAGCAGTGGCGTCGAGTTGAGCTGCGATCCGGACCTCCTCGAGAATTACCTCGAGCGGCGTGGGTTGGCGATGCGGATCGAGGCCGGCGGTCAGGCGAACATCGACGAGCGCGCGGTCGATCACAGTGCGGAGCCCGTCGAGGCTGCGATCGAGCACGGCGCCGGTTGCGCCGGCGACTGCGCCGTGCCCACCCTTGATCGCCGCGTAAGCGAGCGTCGCGGTATTGATCAGGTTCCGCAGTTCGTGCGCCAGTCGACCAAGACGCTCGTTGAGGCTTTGTGCGCCCGCATCAGCGAGTGAATTGTCACGCTGGCGGCCGTACTCGCCAACGGCGCTGGCGATCGCACCATCGAGGCAGCCATTGAACGTGTGGAACTCGGAAACGCTAATCGGCTCGCTCTTCTCGTGCGCGAGCTCGGTGAGCGCCTGGCACAGATCGCCATAGTCGTGAACTACCTGATCGACTGTGAAGCCTCTGCGCAGCAGGTCCCCCCCATGCTGGATGGCCGATCGATCGATCTCGGTCGGCTGCGTGCTCGGTGCGACCTGCCCCGAGCGCTGCTCTATCCGGAGCATCGTGACGAGTTGATCGATCAGCAGCGGCACGCCGTAGTCGAGCTCGGTCGCAGTCGGCTGGGGCGAGCTTCGAGTCGCCACCTTGACGCGGCACCGCGCAGCTAGCTCCTCGCGATGGAGATGGAGGAACTCGTGCAGCATGGGCTTACCGTAACTCACTATCGGCAACAGGCTCCGTCGAACCTGGACCTGCGCAGTACCGTAGGATCAGGAGATCTGCAGGTGCATACGATCTCACCGACTTGGAGCACGACTACGAGGTCCTCGAGCGATTCGACGCGGTGGTTTGGAGGAACCCGGAGGAAGAACCGGATTCAGCGCTCCGGGTCAGCTGGGAATCAACACTACGCGAACGTCTGCCGGCGTACTTTAGTTAGCTGCGCTTTCCTTCGATCTCATCGAGACGTTGCGTGAGGTTGGTTGGGTGGATCTCCCAGTTGAACAAGACAAACATGTCCTTCACCACGCGCTGAGCAACACCGCGCCAACCTGCCCGAAGCTCGAGAACGGTTGTCGTTCCGCGGATGGTAATCGTGTCATCCGAAGTTCGATACTCGTCGTGTAAACGACGCCTAAACTTATCGAACGTCCCTAACCTGCTTTGCTTCACACCGGTCAGCCTGAATGTGAAGCTGAGCGCTGCGTGCGGGGCCATCGACTCGTACAAGCGCTGCGCGAAAATGAAGCCGAGCGCAACAACGTAGATAACGCCCTCAAAGGGAAGGATGAGTCCATCCTGATGGTCTTCGTGGTACCGGAGCATTCCTCCGTACATAAACGCGCCCGACTTGTGCAGCTGCCACAGCTCCGGATCCGCATCCCTCTCAAAGCCGCATTCGACCGCATCCACGCGGTTCCTGAACTTGCAGAACTTGGTTTCGTAAGCTTCGGCTGGTAGTGACCACCCGCCAGACGTGACTCTCGCGTCTTGGACCAAACGGCGCATTGCGGCGTGATCGAGTGCGTCTCCCTCGGCACGATCCGGCAGGAACACCATGTCGATTGCTCCAAGAGTTGGCCATCTCTGCTTCCATTCCTCACGCCGGTCGCCGAAGGCCTGAGTCCACAGCGCGATCGCGTGGTCATGAGGAGCGGGCTCCGCAGGCACCGAAAGCGCGGTTCCCTCCAGAACCTGCCGGAAGTCAGACAGCAGCTGGTTGCTGGTCTTGGTCACACCGAGACGGATGAGCGCGAGCATGTCCTCTGCTGTCCTAATCACCTCGCTCTTTGCCGCTACAGTGCGAGCGAACACGTTGCCAGCGTAAAAGTACCGGTTGCCGTTCTTCAGCGGCTTCTCTGGTCCGTCGCTCGTGCAGACGACCGGGGTGACAGAAAAATCGCTAATGCGGATCACCACGATCTGCGTGCCAGCGACCGTCGGCCGCTCGACCGACAGACTCACGGTGGGCCTAAAGAATCGCGCAACGTATTCGCAGATCTTCGTGGGCTCGAACGAGGCGGACTGTTCGGGTGTTACGCCATCAACTCGAGCGCGGCCGTCCTCGCCTTCCGCAACACCTATCAGTAGCAGACCACCGTCGCGCGTGTTTGACATCGCCACAATGTCCTTGGCAAGCGAAATTTGACTCTCGCGGTCCCAGGCCATCGCCGCTTTGAAGTCTACGTTCTGCTTCTCGCCTTGCGCGACTACGAGCTCCCAGTCCTCATTCATTCAGCCTCCAGTTCGCCTCTCCGAGGCGAGCTTACTTGATCGATGAAGGCACTAAGAAGTTGCTCTCAACGATATCCGCCAAGGCGATCGCTGCATCGGCATCCCCGCCCTCAGCGACTCCGTCGCGCTGAGATTCAGGCCTAGGCTACATGGCTACTCTTTGATCAGGGGGTTCGGGAATACAATTTCTCGGTACGTCGAGTGTCCCGGGACTGGATTCACTTTGATCGTACCAGCCTTGCTGGTCGGGAAAAGGCGGTCCACCTCCGCAGAAACGATGACCTTACTGTCGCTAACGCTACTGATCTTCGCCGCGGAGTTCACCGCGTCGCCGTAGGCCGTCACCTCGTCAACATAACGAAACCCGATCCGCGTCACGACGATCCTCCCGCTGTCAATGCCGACTCCGATGCGGAGATTGCCTGAACACTCTCGATCTTGGAGTGCGGGGTTCACGACCTTCGCTACACCTTCGATCATCCACTGCCCGCAACTCGATGCGTCGGCGATGATCTTGCCCTGGTCAAATTGATCCGCGTTGTAGCCCGAGTCGGTCAGGCCAAAAATTGCAAAGAGACCGTCTCCGCGGAAACCGACGACGTATCCTCCGTACTCCTCCACTACGTATGCGAGCGCGGGCAGCAACGCGTGCATCGTGATGTATGTCTTCCTCGGCCCGATCGACACTGCCCGTTTCGTCGAACCGCGGACATCCACGAAGAGGATCGCGCCCCATGCTGTGGCACCGGAACCAAGCGAGAAGGTGCGAAAGCGCCGAAGGTCTTTGACCATCGACTTCGCAATCTTCGTGTCAGTGCCACTGTCGAGACGCATCTGGATCGCTGCATCCTCGGCCCTGCTCAAACTGTTAGAGACGATTTCTCGAAGCTGTTCAACGGACGGAGCCATCCTGATTCCTACGTATTCATCAGCACGTAAAGGACGACGATCGTGAACGCGGCAACGAGCAGCACGAGGAGCGAGCGCACGGCAGTGGTGATCGATTTGAACTTCTTCATCGCCACGTTCGCAAGCGTCACGTTGTGAAAGGAGAGATTCCGCGCGATGCCTCGTTCCGTTAGTTCGGCAACTTCGTCCGCGTACTTGCCGGGTTCGTAGTTGGCGATGTCCGGAAACGAGTTCAACGACGGCTGCGCGCAAGCAACTCGCGGGATGAGCGCAAGCGTCGCGAAAATGATCGACATTGCGGTTGCTGCCCCAGCGATCAAGAGCAGCCCGGTCATGAACGCTTTGCCGGACGTGTTGTTCGTCGCCGCGAGAAGCGCCGGAACCGCTTTCCCCAACGCGCCAGCTACCGCGATGGTGATCGTGAGCCCAGCACCGGCTTTGACGTCCGCGAACCGGATGTACTCGTTGATGTAGCTGTTTACCTCCTTCGCGTACTTGGTCTGAGCAGCCACAACAGAATCGGAGGGCGTCGGTGCCAAACCACTACTCGAAACTGTCGCCATAGTCACCTAGCGTAAGTATAGTTCGGGGATCTGATCCTCGACGGCAGGTGCACGGCAGTGGCTTGAAATCATTGCGAACTCCCTTCTCTCAAATGCAGGACCGGGGGCACTCGGCGGCACCCAACCCACCAACCTCACCGTGAAGCGCCGTCGTGGGTGAGAAGTCATGGCGTCCGTGCGCCAACAACCTCAGCCGTCGCGGTAGGCGCCATATCCGTCTTCGTCACCGGTGCACGTGCACCGGTGTTCACTGACTCTCATCGGGCTGTCGCTGCTGAAGAGGAACGCTCGCATGTGGAGATGAGCTGGAGCCCATTGTACCGCTGGCGAGGTCGACGGTGATGGCCGAGGAGCGAACATCAAAGTGGAGCAAGCGCCACGATGAACGAGTCATCGCCGCCTGCGGACGTCAATGCCTTGCCGCCAAACTCGCCCAGGCCGCCAAAGCTCCCGGTCACGAAGAATCGGCCGTCGGCTGCGTGCGCGACACCGCTTCCGTACTCGGTAGCGGTTCCGCCCATGCGTGCGGAGTTGAGATGCGCGCCGTCTGCTCCAGACAGCCGCGTAGCGTAGGCGTCGCAAGCTCCGGCGGCGGAAAGGGTACGACTGCCTCCAAACGAGATTGTGCCGCAGAACAGACCGGCTAACGCGACGTCGCCGTTTGCGTTGATGTCGATCGATGTCGCAGTTCCTATCGATGCACTTCCCGTATCGGAGAACGGCTTCGACCAAACGTGTCCCCCTGCGAGCGTCAGCTTGGTCAGGAAGAAGTTTCCATCGAGATCGCTCGGAAACGAGCCTCCACCGAAATCAATCGGCCCGGCGAAGGATCCCGCGATGTAGATGTTGTCAGCCGAGTCCACCGCCACAGCGTAACCGTAATCGTTCTGATCGGAACCGAAGCCCTTCGAGAAGAGATGCGCGCCCGATGCGGCCGCGACTTTCAACACAAACACGTCTGCAAGACGGCTACTGAGAGCGGTTCCGCCGAAGTTTACGTTTCCTTCAAACTTCCCAATGACGACAACATTGCTAGTGCCGTCGATTGCCACTCCATATGCGATGTCGTTGTCGGTGCCGCCGAATGACTTGGCCCATGCGAGGGTGCCAGCGGCTGCATACTTCGCTGCGATGATATCCGCCGAACCCGCGTTGGCGAGCGGTACGCCTTCGACTGTGATGGCACCGGTAAAGAAACCGACCACGGCCGCACCTGAAGCGTCGGCGGTGATCGCGTAGCCAATGTCACTGGTGCCTCCTCCGAATCGGCGTGACCATACGTGATCGCCAGAACCACCCAGTTTCAACACGAACCCGTCGCGTTGCCCTGCGCTGGCGAGCGCGCCACCGCCAAAGTTAACCGAGCCCTGGAATGACCCTGTCACGTAGAGCTCTGCGACTCCGTGTACGGCGACACCAGTTGACACGTCATCACTAGTTCCACCGAAACGCTTCGCCCAAATCACATCCCCGGTAGCACCGGCAAGCTTGGCGACGTAGATGTCGGTACCGCCAGCGCTTGTCAGCGCTGTGGCACCGATCTGAACAGAGCCACTGAACTCACCAACGGTAACGATGTTGCCATCGGTGTCCACGGCGATCGCTTTTCCGGCATCGCGTCCACCGGCTCCGACTTGAGAGGCCCACAAGGACTGGCCTGGAGTGCCGAAGAGCGCTCCGACGCGATGATCCGTGTCCATGGTGACGACGCAAGATGTCGAGCCGCTACAAGACTCAGACCAGCCGAGGAATACGCCTGTGGTCGGCTCGGGCGTGAGCTCGATCTGAGTCCCTACTGGAAACTCGCCCGTGCATACGCTGCCCACGCATTCAAGGCCCTCTGGAACCGATGAAACGGAACCAGCTCCGTTGCCACCTGTCATCACCATCAGCTCGGCCGTGAGATCGCTGCCGGCCGTACACGTACCGCCAAGATCATCTCCGACGCCCTGCTCTGAGTAGCTGTAGCCACTCGGACACTCGGGGTCGGGATACGCGCACCATTGGTGGCCGTTGGTGGTCGCGACACAACGCCCCCCCGAAGACAGGTCGCAGTTCGTATCCTGCTCGCACTGGACGTTCTCTGCCGGATTCGGACATGCCGCCAGTGCCAGCCCGACTGCGGTCACCAGGATCCGATAGGTCGCTCGCATGTTCGCTCCCCTCAACTTGAGGCAATGTTCGCTGAAACAACTCACAAAGCCAAGGCCTGAAACCAAAGCGTGTGCGCGATGTTACGGTTCATCGCCAATCGTTTCGACCATCGCACCTGGAGACCTTAGCGTGCCACAGCGTGGCAGCGACCCGAGGCCTGGTCTCGAACCAAAAAAGCCAGCACGCCTGCCTGGGTCGCGAGGAAAAGCTGCAAACAGCTGGATGAGCAACGGCAGGAAGGCAGCTCATTGGGGCGGCCTTTGTGCGCACGGTAGCGGGCGTGCGTCCGGTGATCCTGCGAGAACGCGGCAGCGCCGGACGGGCCTTGGATTCGCAGCAAAGTTTCGGCAGAGTAAGATCGATCATGCAGCATGCGATCAGACGGTGGTCGGCGGCGCTTGTGGTGCTGAGCGCAATCCTGTTGCTGCCATCGACTTCATCCGCTCAAGCGGCAGATCGCTCGCTCTCGAAGCCGAGGGAAGCGAAAGCTCGAGAGCATCTCGTGCACGGGAATAGTCTCTATGCCGTGCGCGAGTTCGAGAAGGCAGTTTCAGAGTACAAGGCCGGAGCGCTCGCCGAGGCGGCGCCCGTGTTCGACTACAATCTCGGACAGTGCTACCGCCTACTCGGTCGATACAGCGATGCAATCTGGCACTACGATCGCTTCATACGAGCCGGCAAGCCGGGCGAGAAGCTGCTGGGACACGTCACCAACTTCATCGCGCAGATGAAGGCCGAACTGGACAAGAAGGCCATGACCCAACCTCCGGTCGAAGCCGCGGCAGATGGCACCGCCCCGAGCTCCAAAACAGGACCGCAGCTACCAAGCAGGATCCTGGTGCGCAGCGATGAATTGGAACGCGACGAACCTTGGTACACTGATTCATTCGGGTGGGGTCTCGCGGGGAGCGGAGTCGTGGCACTCGGCGCGAGCGGACTCCTCTTCCTGAGTGCAGCTGGTCTCCAAGACGAAGCCAACAGCGAAGCCAGCCAGCAGCGACAAGATGAACTGCGCGACAAGGCCAGTACACGAAGGCTGCTTGGAACGGTGATTGGAATTGGCAGTGTGAGCTTACTCGCTACCGGCATCATCAAGCTTGCGATCCCGAGTGATCGTTCTCGAACGCGTACGAACGTGGCATCATGGGAGCTCGGAATTTCGTCAAGTGGGCCTGTTGCGTTCGGGCGCTTCTGAATCCAGACGAATGAATCACCCGCGTGCTTCGGTCCTCGAGCACTTGGTTGCTCAGACGAGATTTCACTGGGGAGGCCGCAAGAGCGCGAGCAATTCCTCAATCACCAGAACAAAGCAGGTCGGATCCGCGTAACACCTGGGCTCGGGCTCATCAGGTTCTGCAATCGCACACACTCAGTAAGGTCGTTTTGGTTGATGTGTCAGCAACTCGCGAAAGATGCCGGCAAGACATGCGGGCTCGACAGCACATCGCTTGTCACCGGCTTCAGCAATCACGCAAGGAAACGGGGGCTCGCAACGCGAACGGAGCTTGTGATACACGTCGGAGTCCAATTCGGGAACGGTGCAACGCCGCGCGAACTCTAAATCGAGTTGAGGATGCAACTCATAGAAGCGGTCCGCCACGGACTGACGGAAACGGACCATGTGCGGGTACTTGGGGTTCGGCTCGTCTTCAAGCGTACGAAGCGTGCCTTCAAGGTTGGTGCGGACCCACATGCAGTAGTCGTCGAACTTCTTCGCCTTGACCTCCGCCCGATCCAGCCTCTCGTTTTTTCCAACGACGTAGATCCCGCTTACGACAATGCCGATGCAAAGAAGGAAACCGACCAAACTCAAAGCGCGGTAGTTCTTGAGCAAAAATCGGTCGATTTTGCTGAAGGTGCTCACGAGTCACCGAACCCACTAAATCCGAGAGGACCGGCGAGGGGCGGGGTCTTGGGCTTCGCGCCGAACGGATTATCCGGTTGGGAAACCACAGAGGGCGGCGTCGTGTCAGGGCCGTAGGTTTGCCCGGGGGCCATCTGCGGATTGCTCATCAACTTCTGGTCGCGCTCCTTCGCCTGGCGCGCCTTGTACGCGCGGAGCGGTTCGCGTTGCCAGAAGTCACCCTGCGTGTCCTCATCGATCGTAATAGTCTTGGGATCCTCGCCCCACTGTTCCTTGTGGCGCATGACCGCGATCGAAGCGAACTCGGCAGGCACGTCCATACCCTCTTCGCCCTCGCTACGGCCGCTCGCAAATGCCCGGGTGCGGTCGTTGTCCGGCATCTGCGTCATCATCGGGTTGGAGTAGTCGAACGTCTGCGTTCGCAGGACCGGGGGGTGCCCGGATAGGTAGTGGACCCAGACTACACGTGTATCGCGGTGGTGGCTGCCCGTGGGGCTCTGCTGGTTCCGACGGCCGATATCGCCAGCGCTGGCCAAGAACCGCCGGATCTTTTCCCCGAGCGCTGCCTCATACTGCGGAACGGTGTGCTCGCCAGGATCCATCGAGTGATAGAAGGCAATCAACTCGGCATCCGTGGCCGTTGCTGGAAGCGTCGACGCCAGCGAATCGTAGGTGCGCGCGACTTCAATCCCTAGCAAATCCACGTAAGACTGCGTGGCGCTCTTGTCGTAAGCCTTCTCTGAATCCTTAGCCAGGCTCTTCCCGAAGGCTGCCTTGCGGGCGTCGACGATACGCTTGACGTTGGACTTGATTCCCGCGTCGCCGATGCCCGTGAAATCGAGCCCGATATCCATGTCGAAATTCCCCATGTCGAGGTCGGGATCGACCTCGCCGAGGATCGACTTGACCGTGCTCTTGTCGCCGTCTTTAAGCGAGATTAGGCCGGCCGTCACCTTGCCGATGATGAATCCTGCCGCGACGTCGAGCACCACGTTCACGAACCACGGTAGCTCGTCCGCCTTCTTCAGCAGATTCGCGACGCGTAGCCGTTCGAGTGCAAGTCCGTAGTGACTCTCGGCCACAGTCATGCGGCGAAGCAGCAACGCAATGAGGGCCTGGCGAGCGCTGCTCGACAGCATGCAGCCCTTGCGCTTGGGGTCGGCTTCGCACGCTGTGCCGTTATCCGGCCATGCCGCGCCCGTGGGGCCTTGATGCAGTGTGCGCTTGCCAGTCTGGTCTGCGGCCAGCGTGGTGTCAGTCGCTCCACCGACCACAGTCTTGGCGTCTCGTCTATTGCCGCCCATCAGATGCTCCTGCTTTCGAAAGGTCGAACAAGGCGCCGTGCGACCGCGGTAGCTCGAAGGTCTCAGCCTTTGCTGGACCCACGGTCAAGAACAGCCCCACACAGAGCGTCCAAAATCGCATTAGCCCTGAGTTCCCGATCCCCGCTTTTTTTCCGTCACGTCTCGTAGCTGTGCCTTTCGACCGCGCAGTGCGTCTCCTTACATCCGAGCCACTGTCCGGCATCTGTCGATGAGTTGCGAGACTCTCTAGTCGTTTCCGCCAACAGCGTTTGGATCGAACGCGTCACCGTGGTCCGATCCATTCGCTGGGCTCTTCACCGCCGGCGTCTGCGCACTTCCGTTGATTGCCTTGCGACCAGAGGTGCGTGGAGCTCCTGATTGGTCGAGTTTCTTGGATTTGGCCGTCCGTGGCTGCTTTGCGTCGCTGCCGCGTCCTGGTGGAGCGGTGCGTTCACCATCACCTGAGGACTCCAACCCGACAGCCGCATTAGAACCTTCGAGTAACGTCGCTTCTGAAGCGGCGTCCTGCATAGGAGCCGCGTCCGGAGTAACGGTGGTGGAGAGTCTTGGGCCTGCATCGACGCTCGCGCTCGATGTGCCTTCCGGGATGCCGGCACTGCTCGCACGACCAGCAGTGTCCTCGCCAATGGACGCGCGAGTCGCGATGACTACGGTCACGAGCGCGGCGAACACGCACGCACCGCCAGCAGCTACCGCGAGTTTCCAGCGCGGCAATCTCTTCTCCGCGAGCGCACTGACCGCGCCGGTGGAGGAGCTGAGGGTGGTAGGCGGGGAGACTGGAGGGCGCTGGTTCGCCGTGGCCGGCATCGCGGGTGTTCCCGCCCACATCTCAGAAGACGTGGCGACATTCAACGGCGGCAGTGACTGTCCTGCGCCCGGTGCCGTCTCGCGTGTCGGCCAGAGGAGGGGCCCGAGGCGATCGTGGTTCGAAGCATTGCGGACCGTCTCCGAGCTCGGGGCCGCATTGTGAATGAAGTGAGGTGCGAGGTCCGCCAGGATCTCAGCGCCGCTCGGGACTCGCCCAATGGAGGGGAGCGCCGATGCAAGCGCGACCGCGAGCTCGCGCACCGATTGTGGTCGCGATCTCGGATCGACACTCAACGCAGCTAGCAAGATGTCGGTCCACACCTGCGCCATGACGTCCAGCGGGGGCCGGGTCGGGACGACCGTCCGTTGCTGGAAATAGAGGACCGCTTGATCGTGATGCGTCCACGGCAGCGCGCCGGTGACCATCTCGTAGATCATGATCGCCAGGGAGTACACGTCCGCCAGGTGAGTGGCTTCGTCCGCGTGCTCGTACTGCTCGACGGCCATGTATGCGGGCGTCCCGATCGCGATGCCGCTCTTTGTCACGGGACCGACGGTCTCCCCGAGCATCTTGGAGATCCCGAAATCGAGCAGCTTGATCTCGTAGGGGTTTCGGTTCGTCGGCACGACGAAGACGTTGCCGGGTTTGAGATCGCGGTGAACGATGCCGTTGGTGTGCGCGTGATCGAGCGCATCGCAGAGCTGAATGACGATGTGCAGTGCGCGGTGCTCGGAAAGGCGTCCGCCCTTCGAGCGGAGGTAGGCATCGAGGGGCTGACCCTCGAGGTACGGGATCATCAGGAAAAGTTGGCCGTCGTCGAGCGTGCCGTAACCATCGATCCCCAGGATGTTGGAATGCTTCAATCGGGAGACCGCCTTGGCCTCTCGCTCGAATCGCTGGCGTATGATCGGGTTCTGCGCGTACTCGGGGAGCAGGACCTTGATGACCTTGCGGGTTTCCGGGAGATCCTGGTGCCGCGCGAGGTAGACCGCCCCCATGCCACCTTCCGCGAGCTTCTCGACGATCACGAAGTCGCGCACGATCAGGCCGATCATCGGATCGGTGCTCGCGCTGTTGCTGTGAACGCCCATGCAGTTCCTCTACGCCTCGCCGACCACTCTGCCGAAATCTCGGTGCCGTTCAAGTGCTGTCCGGCCTGATGGCGATCGGCCGCGTAGTGCCGGACAAGAAGTAGCCAGGATTCTGTACATCAGCCCACAAAGCCTTCACGTAACCGGCTGGCATCACGCGCGAGCGAGGCTTGTTTCCTGTCCGGCGGTCTGGCAAGCCGCCGGCTTCGCCGGACGGTCCTTGCGCTGGTCGGTTCGGTGATGCTTCCTGGACGGGATGCCGAAGCCTGAGAAGCCCGCAGGCGGCCGCGCAGCCGCGGGAGGGTCCGAGCCCGACGAGGCGTCACCCAGGACGCCGGTCCGCACTAAACCACTCGATGAAACCCAGCGGGACGCCTGGTTCGAAGGACCGGATGTGGTTACGGCGCTCCACGTCTACGAGGGCGACGTCGAGTACCAGCTGCCCCCCAAGGCGACCCTCACGCTCGGCGCATCACGGAGCTGCGATCTCGCGGTGCCCGGTCGCGACCTGTCGGCCATGCATTGCCTCCTCGAGCGCAAAGGGTCGCGGCTGCGCGTCTACGATCAGCACAGCACGAACGGCACGTTCTTCGGAGGCCGCCGGATCGACGTCATCGACGTCAATCCCGGTGACACCTTCACCCCGGCGCCCGTGACCTTCCTCGCGATGAACGAGGTCATGCGGACGCATCGCCCTACGCTGGTGGACATCTTGGGCGCGAACTTCGCTCCATCGCCGGACCGGGTTCTGGTCGACGCGATCAAAGGATCCAGCAATCTACTCATCACCGGAGAGACAGGCTGCGACCTCGATGCGCTCGCGCGGTCGATTCATGCGGTGTCGTTGCGCCGTCTGAAAGACATGGTGGAGATTTCGGCGGTCCCTGCCGAGCGCGCGAAGCAACGCGAGATCATCGCCAAGGCAGCTCGCTCCACGCTCCTGATCAACCTCGACGCGACCAAGGCGGCACTCGATCCGACCTTCTGCTCGATGGTCTTCTCGTCCGAGTACCACGTGCGCGTCATCGTCCTCGCGCTGACGACGAACCTCGCGCGCAAATGGCTTCCCGCCGAGAACGTCGAGCAGATGCAGCACATCTGGGTCCGTCCGCTGGCGATGCGCCCGGGTGACGTTCCCGATCTGCTCGATCGGATGCTTGCACAGCGTCAGGCATCGTTCCGGCTGGCCGATCTTTCTCGTCCGAACCGCGAGGCCCTCTGCGAGAACGAATGGCGCGACAACTTTGTCGGGCTTCGGCTCGCCGCCGATCGCCTGACGGCGATTTCTCGGATCGAGCACTGGGAAGCGATGGACTGGCGCGAGCGAAGCGCTTCCGTGGGTGTCCCGAAGTCGACCCTGCACGATTGGTTCGTCGGGGTCGGCTTGGCATGTCCGCTGTTCGTCGTGTAGCAGGCACATCAACGACGCTCCGGTCTGGAGGTCTGGTTCGAGGCTCGCGTCCGTCAGGGGATCGTGAAGTGCTCCGGCTGCCTTCGTGGACTCCGAGTCTGTCCGGCGGTTTGCGATCTTCGTGAAGGCCCCGGACAGCACTTCCCACTTGATGACGTTTCATGGTCTGTGGGCTCGTGGACGATCCTGAGCAATCGATTGATGATGTAGACGCGCTCATCGAGCTGGAACGGCGTGCAATGCAGATCGAGATCCTCGCCGTCGAGCTGTGCGCTGCGGTGCAGAAGGGAAGCCTCGAACGAGCTGCGCAGCAGTTTGAGAGCCTACGCGAGGAGGTCGAGATCACGGCCTGTACGCTTGCCGTTGTGCAGGCGAGCGCATCGGTCCTCGGACTTGCTGTGCTACCCGAAGACCCGGCTCGCGCGGTTGGCCGGAGGTACCAACCCGCACCTGCGAGTTGCAGCACGAACGACCACCGTAGCCCGGAGCAACTGTCGCTCGAATCCAAGGAGCGCGTTCTCGGCGAGCGCCTGATCGCGGTGCTCGTACAGCTCGCGAATCTGAAGCAGGCGGATGATGTTCGAACCTCACCGCGATTCGCGAGTGGCTTGGTCGACTTCGAGGATATCTCGCGGTTCCTCCATGATCAGATCGGCAGACTCAATGCAGCCTGGCTGAGGGAGAAACGCGTGGATGGGCCCCGTGCACTCGAGCAAGCACTCGACGCGCTGCGCGCGATCGGTCGACATCGTGGGCTCGCGCGCTTTCTCGACGACGCCGCACGAATCCCATCGGACCGTGCACGCGCGGCTTGCGCGAGCCTCGCTGCGCTCCTTGAGATCAAGCTCGACGAACGGCGATGACGGGAGTGGCCTCGTAGATTCACCCAGGCTTGATCCGATCGGCGCCCTGGCGCACCTCGCCGCTTTCTCGGTGGGCCCCCGTACCTACCCCACGATGTTCTTCGGACGAGGTAAATTGGTGTGCTTGGCCAACGCGAGAACACCGATGACAGCACAGGACTCGGCCGTTGCGCCGTGGGCCCCGACCGTCGGCTCGTGGTCGATGTCTCTCGGGGTGCCGGGCCACTTCACGGTCGTCGTGATCACCGACGCGATCACTTTCTACGATCGCCTCGCAACGTCGATCGCTCGCCGAGGGTATCGTGCGTTCGTCGTGTCGCCCGCGTCAGCCCCGAGCTTCTACCAGTCCATGCAGATCGATCTGATCGTCATCATGAGCGACGTCGGGACCGACCCGATCCAAGGCCTTGACAAGATCCCGCGGCTCGAAGCAGCCACCACCGATGCCGAGGAGCTGGCGCGGTTGATCGACCAGCGTCTCGCGCCTCGCGCGTGAACTGGGACCAACAGTAGTGCCGGCGATCATTGGATCGAGCTCACGCTGGCGTGCAGTAGACGGGTAATGGGGTTACAGGCATGGCGAAATCAGCATCGAAGAGCTTGATCCTGCGTTCGGATCAGCGATTCAACGGGGTCCAGGTTTTTCGGCCACGATGGCCGCCGATCGCGAGATGTTGGGCGAACGCATCACGCGCTGGATCGCGAATCATCCGCAGCGCACGCTCACGGAGATCGTCGTGACGCAGTCGAGCGACGACCGCTTCCACTGCATCGCGATCACTGTGTTTTACCTCGAGCAAGTGGCGCGGTAGTCGAGCACGCGTGTCACTGATTCGCCTGCTGCCGGTCGGATCTGGCTCGCGCTCCTGAGATTTCAGTCGAACGAGATCGCGAGAGCTCGAAGCAGCGTCGCCCCACGCGTCCCGGACACTCGAACTACTCGTAACTATGACGGGAGTACCCAGCGTAATACTGAACACGCGGTCAGTGTCGGACGGTCCGGGTAGGGTCATTTTCACAAGGGAGA
Source organism: Kofleriaceae bacterium (assembly GCA_037720695.1). Lineage (GTDB taxonomy): Bacteria > Myxococcota_A > Polyangia > Haliangiales > Haliangiaceae > JABFXX01. The sequence goes on from JBBJLY010000038.1 coordinate 32,738, forward strand.
TGACGATGAAGCACACGCACCAGGAACTGGAGCGGACTGGACCCGACGACCTCGATCATGGGTGGCTGAACGCCGATCTCGAGCGTGAGGATCTTCTCGGCGAGAAGGCGATCCTCGCGATCGACGAGATCAAGCGGCTGGCCGAGCTTCGCGCGGCGCAGTATCGGACATCACTCAACGCCGCATCGACCAACATCGCCGGTGGTCGTCGTCTGCAAGCTGATCTCGGCAGCACCTACCTACTGCGTGGAGACGCAGCGCGTGCCGTGATCGAGAGGATGGGGCACGTGGAGGTGCGGCAAGCCGTCATCATCGACCTCACTCGCGACCGGCTCGACGAGCTCGCACGCACCGGGGGGACGTTGCTGTGTGTGGCTGCGAACTGACGGACTCCGGGAGCTCGACGATGACGACCGATATTTTGGAGGCTGCTCCCATCACCCCCGACGAAGCGTGGATCGACGCGTTCACGAAGCAGTGCACCGAGGAGCTACGTCTGGACGCGAAGGAGTACGCGAAGCGACGAACCTACGGCATCGGCAAGGCGGGCGCACATGTCGACGCGTACACCGCCGAAGAGCTGGTCGCGGACGCGCTCGGCGACACCTTGCTCGGTGTGCTGGCATGGGACCCGTCGGCGAAGTCGCTCTATCAGCACGTCGAAGACGCTGTCCGTTCGCGCACGCGACACGAGCGCAAACGTGCGCGCAGGTTTCAGCACCACCGCATCGATGCGCCGGCAACGCTGCACGAGCAGAAAACGACGCTCGGCGAGATCGACACTTCGATGCGCGCGGAACGTGGCGACGCGGACACCACGTCCATGATGTTCGCGATCCAAGTCATCGATCAGCTGCGCGAGATCGCGGCCGGTGACCCGCTCGTCCTGCGATTCCTCGACGCCGTCATTGCCGGTGCGCGTGGCGGCGCCGATATCATGCACACCGCGACGCTGTCGGCCAAACAGTACCGCAATGCGCGCGACCGCTTGCGTCGGCTCGCCGAGCAACTCGACACTCAGACCATGATCGCGCTCCGGCACGCGTGAGGAGAACCGACATGAGCACGAACAACAACAAGTCAGAAGCGCACGGGATCCTCGACGAGATCTCGCACCAGGCCGCACTGGCCGCCGTGGAGCAACGCAAGAGCACCGCGTCCGATCGGAAGTGGTCACGCGAGCTCGGCGCGACGCTCGAGACCAGGCTCGCCGAGCTGCGACGCAACCTGACGCCGGCGGATGCTCCGGTCGAGAAGGCCAGCCCGATCCGCCCGCGTACGCTCGCGATGACGCGCGCCGCGGTGACCGAGGCGATCACCCGCCTGACGCAAGCGATGGGCGGCGCCGTGCAGTACGCGCACCGCAACCTCAAGGGTCTCAGTGACGATGATCTGCGCCGGCTGTACGACACGATCGATCCTTCCGTTCACGACGAATAACCGGAGGTTGTCATGCGGCAGGGTGGGATCTCGAACGCGCGCCGCGTCGCGCGCGGTTATGTCTATCGTCTGGGGATCCGCGCACCGGAGCACATCCGGATCGAAGCGATCGCTCGCCGCATGGGCGCCCGTGTGGTCGAAGGGCCACTCGATGGCGCGGACGCGCAGCTCGTACGCTCGGGCGACGACGTCAGGGTCATCGTCTCGGACCGGATCACGGATCCCGGTGCGCGGCGCTGGGCGATCGCGCACGAGCTCGGCCACCTCGTGCTCGGTCACCCGTCGTTTCCGCCTCACCTCCTCGGCGGGCCTGCACCGCAGCGGCCGACCAAGAACCACGAACGCGACTACGAGGCCGAGGCGAATACGTTCGCGAGCGAGCTGCTGATGCCGTACGAGCTGGTGAGCACGTGGTGCGACGCGTCGCCGGTCGACCTCACGATCCCGTGGCGGATCGCGCACGCATTCACCATGTCGATCCTCGCGACCACGATCCGGTTTGCGGAGCTGTCTCCCGAGCGCTGCGCCGCGGTGTTCTCGGCGCGTCACCAGGTCTCGTGGTGTGCACCGAGTCCGACGTTCACCCGAAAGATCGAGCGCGGGCGGCGGCTCGACCCCGCTTCAGTCGCCTGGGACTTCTTCAAGACGGGACGGATCGATGATCGCGCGCAACCCGTTCCTGCGGATGCGTGGTTCGATACCTCGATCGACGTCGAGATCGTGGAGCACTCGATCGCATCCGAACAGTTCGGCACCGTGCTCTCGCTACTGTGGATCCCGGAGCGCGTCGCCGCGCCACTGGGCATGGTCGGGTAGCTCACTCCGCGAGACCGACCTGGGTCCATTCATGCGGCTCCGAGCCGCTGCGTCCTCGCCTGCCCGAGACGAGAAGTGGCCAATCCCGGCGCGGCCGTTCTCGGGCGGTGGTGACGTGGACGGTTCTCGTCGGTGTTCCCGCGAGCGAGACAGGCCGTGCCGAGAAGTCGGGACCATGTCCGGAGAGGAAGTTTCGGCCATGTCCTGCGGCAAGTCCCGCGACTTGGTCTCGACTTCTCGGCCGTGACACTTGAACGAGCAGTCGCGACGTTGCCTCGGGATCTCGAACAATCGCATCGACCATACGTCCGAACCTCCTCCTCGGCGCCAGTAGTCATTATGGAGGATCAGAAAACATGTCGGAGCTAGCGTTCAATTTGAACGGTGATCCGTTCGAGCTTCCGGCCGGTGCGGCAGGCTGGCGCGTACGACGGATGAAGAACAAGGGAGCGCCCGAGGTTGCCTATGGTCGCAGTGGGCAGCCACTCGTGCTGCCGCTCGAGGCCGATCTCGACGACCTCCGCGCAGAGGTGGGCACGCCCGGCCGCTACCGACTGGACCCGGTTGACGAGAGCAACAAGCCGATCCAGAACGCGCCGGTCGGCTACGTGTTCGTGCACGAGCTTGCCCCTGCGCCGATCGGAATGACCCACGGTGGTGGGCTACCCGCGCCGAGCGACAACGTCGTGATCGAGGCGATGCGGATGAACGCGGAGATCGCGCGCACCGTCGTCGATCGGTTCCCGCAGATGATGGAAGCCTCCGCCGCCCTCCTGCGCGCGGCCGACGGCGCAGGTTTGCCGGCGCGGCCACCGATGGCCCTCGACCGCGATGGCACCGGTGAGGATGACGACGACGGCGACGACGGACCGCCCGCGAGCGGCTTCGATCTCAACGCGCTCGTCGCGCAGCTCGTCCCCCTGGTGATCGCCTCGCTCGGCAGCGGTAAGCTACGGATGCCCAACCTGGGCGAGATGCTTGATTGGCGGAAGGCCTCACCCGACGCCAGGGCATCAGCGCTTGCGCACGAACCAAAGGACCGGCTCGGGCCGGGCGATGAGCCCGCGAGCCTGGCGGGACTTCCCGCCATCGATCCAGCGGCGATGGTGCACCTTGCGGCGGTTCAAGCGCAGCTCACGCCCGAGGAGCGCGGGCTCGCCCGCGAGCTCGCGGCCGAGCTGCTACCGAGCGAGCTGCGCGCGTGGTTCGACGAGCTGAGCAAGCTCTCGGTCGCAGACGCGGCGCAAAAGATCCGCAAGGTCATCAGTGGTGTCGGCAAGCCGGGCGGTGCGTCTTGATCGGACTGCCGTTCAACGATCTGCGTTGCCTCGGGTCGATCACCGAAGTGATCGCGGAGCTGGTCGCACATCACGATCCCGTGATCGCCGAGATCGCCGAGAAGCACGCGACGACCGCGTCGCTCGCCGAGTGGATCCGCGGACTGCCGCAGCGTGATGACGACGGAGACCAGAACGATGGCCCGCGGGTCGACGAATGTGCGCCGCCGCAGCGGCTACGCATTCCGGCCGACAATCCCAACTGCGTCGAGCGTGGGAGCCTGTACTTGGCAGTCGCCGAGCTGATCGACCCGAAGCCAATCCGCCAGCTCGCGACGCTCGACACGCCGATCGGGCTGCACACATTCCCGCTCGAGAACGGCGCGCCGGTCATCCTCGATCCGCGTGTCACGCGCAACTGCCTCGACTGTGGCGTCGCGCTCGCGAAAGCAGCGCCGATTCCGGTCGAGGCACGCGACGCGATCGAGTGGACGGCGCAGCTGGCCGAGACCGGCGCGGCACACCTCCGCAACGGGCCCAGTCGCGTGCGCCGCGCGCGCAACGCCGTGATCGAGCTCGTCGAGGAGGGTGTCGCGCCGGCCGACGAGGCGACGATCGACGCGATCGCCTGGATGCTGTCGCTCGCCGAACGGGTCGCCCGCAAGTACGGCTCGCGTGCGGTGGCGGTGGTGCGCTCCACGGCGCAGGCGATCGCCGACCTCGCCGACGAGGCTCTCGCGCGTGCTCAGCGCAACCTGTCGATCGAGATCGGCGGCCGCAGGTTCAAGCCGGCGCCCTGGGCGTCTGGGCTCGCGCGAATCGCCGGTCGCGTGGGTCTGGACCTCGGAGCAGTGGCCCTACGGTCGAAGCTCGAGAGTCTGGGCATTGCCGGCGATCTGGTTGGCCTTGTCGAGAGCGAGCTGAATCGTGAGGGAATGAGCCTCGGCGCGCTCGCCAAGCCGACCGCGTTTCCATCGCTCGCGTCCCACGTCAGCAAGCGCGCAGCGTAGCCCATCAACCAACTTATCCAGCGTCGCGCGTGGTGCGTGACGCGGTCGAAAGAATCGCTCGCAGCTGCGGGCATGGCCGGGCTTTGCCCGGAGAACAAGGAACGTTCGTGAACAAGGATCCAAAGCGTTCGAAGAGACAGCGGGGCTCGTGCGAGAACGACCCTCCCGAGTGGGAGCGGCTCTACCACACCTTCCGCGAGGGGTTCGAGTGGGCGCTCGATGTTGCAGCGAACCTCGCGCGCAACTTTCCCGAGGAGGCGGACGCGGTCGAGCGCGTCCGAACGTACATGCGCAAACGCCTCGCCGGCGCTCCTGCGCACGTCCGGATCAATGACGTCCTGCTCACGTTCGGTCTCTTGATCGGTGCGATCGATCGTGACCTCGTGCGCGAACTGGTGCGTGACGTCGGGCGCGACGTGGTCCGCGCCGTCGGGCCAATCGCGCGGGACGTGATCTCAGCATTACAGCTCCCGGGCGCAGACACCTGGGAACCACGAGTGCCGCGACGGTTCACCGTTTCGAGCCTCGCGTACTGGCTCGGGCTCGATTCCTCGATCCACGCCGCTTCTTGAACGGCCGGAAGGACACGACCATGGCGAAGACAAAGCACAAGAAGCGCCACAAGCCGAAGCTCGCAATTCGCAACGCGGCACCACGGGCACCGCGCCAGGCGAAGCCACAAGGCGAGGACGAAACGCCGCTCAAGCGGTTGGGGTACACGGCGGCCGGCGCCGCAGGCACCGCGCTCGTGGGCTCGTTCCTGGCGAAGCAGGGCTGGGCACCGAAGACGATCGCGGGTGCGCTGTCCGCGGTCGGGGCCGGGCTCGCGTGGCGCGGTGACGTGTCGACGATCCGCAGCCTCGGCGCGGGAACGATGTCGGCCGCCGGCAGTCAGCTCGCGCTGATGCTGATCGACGACCGAGACAAGAAGGTGATGGTGATCGCACCGAAGAAGCCGGCCAACGCGGACGAGCTTCCGCCGGGTGCGCTGGAGTCCGCGCTCGAACGAGCGCGCACGCGGCTCGCGCTGGCATCGAGCGAGCTGCCAGACGCGATCGACTGAACGGCTCGGGGGCCGGGGACGCGCGAGCGATTCGAAGCGCGGCCCAAGAAGGAGAAACGCATGGAAGACTACGCAGACATCTATTACGTGGACTCGCGCAACGCGGTGATTCGTGATCATCGCCCGGGCTCGCACGGGCCGGGTCGACCGCAGGCCGTGTGGAACGGTACGCGGCCGGTCACGGTTCCGCCGCGAACCGTGTACGTGCCACCCGGGCAGTCCGGGTGGGCGCCTGCCAGTCACTCGGGGTGGGGTCCTGCCACGCCGCCGTACCAGCAGCCGCCTGTGATCTGGGCCGGTCCCCCGGTGCAGAGCACGGTGGCGGGCATTCTGGGAAAGCTGACCACTGGTCAGATCGTGGACATGGTTGCCCAGGTCTGGGCGGCGCTTCAGTCGCTACCGGCTGCTCCGGTGGGGACGGGAGAACCGTCAAGCGACGTCGGCAATCTGATCCTCTACCAGAGCGCGCTCGCGCAGCACGCGAAGCGTGACGAGCAGGTCCGGACGCTGGGCAGCCTCGTGGCTCGCCTGGTGGGCTAAGGAACGCGCGATGGAGCCTTCGTACAACCCGAACGCCAACAGTGGCGGTGGATGGCTCGCTCGGCTCTTGGCGATATTCGGAGGCGGCGGTGGTACGCCGGCGTACACGGGAGGCGGGCAACCGTCACCAGCAATCGCCGGTGGCCTGTCCGGTGGCCTGTTCGGTGGAATGTTCGGTGGGGCAGTCCCACCGTACGCCTCGACGTGGGCTTCGGCACCGTCGGCATCGCCAGAGTCGTGCGCGGACGACGCATCGCAGATGTCGTGTCCGATCGATCCCGAGGCACTTGCCGCGGGACAGATCGCGATCGTGATCCCGCGCTCGGGACCGTGATCGCGAAGACGTAGCAACGGAACCAGAACCAACAACAACCGGGTCGTGACGAGCATCGCTCGCGCGTCCCCGGCCCCCGATCTCCTTTTCAGTTTTCGAGTCAGACCATGTCGAACCCATCGCCCGATACTCCGAGCTGGACCGAGCTGTACATCGCGCTCCGGCAACGCGCCGAGGCCGTGCGCGGCTTCATCGAGCTCGACTCTGACACCCCGCCACCGCCGCGATGGCCGCGGACGACTGGCGCAGACGTCCTCGCGATCGTCGCGACCATCGATCCGTTCGTCCGTCGGCTGCGTCCCAGCGACCAGGCGCTGGGACTTCAGCGCCGCTGGCGCGCGTGTGTCGGTGACGTCGGCCGGTTTGCGCTCACCGCGCTCGGCGAAACGTATCCGAGAAGTCGCGAGCTCTGGGCATGCCTCGCCCTGGTCTTCGTGCACCTGTCGTCGCTCGGAGCATCGCTTCCAGATCCGGCGATCTGGAGCATCCTCCTCGACGAGCTTGGCGACGTGCTCCTGATGCGAAACGTCGGCCCAAAGACCGACGGACCGTTCAAGCAGTTCGACAACATCAAGACGTTTCACGATCTCTACCTCGCGCAGTTCGTGCATCTGCGCGCCACCCGTGGCGTCGATCGAATGAAGCCCGAGCCGGGGATGACTGGCGTCGAGACCACGATTCCCCGGTCGACCAACCACGAGGTCGTCCAGCTCGCAGACTACTGGACCAAGCAACTCGATGCCGTCAAGCACGTGACCGGGCACGCCGAAGCCGTACGGCGCTGGAAGTCCGCACTGGTCGACGTCGACCAAACCGCGAGGAGAGGCGACCCCAACGCGCTCTACTCGAAGAACAATGGCTTCTGGCGCGCCCTGTCTCACGTAGCGCGACAGGTCTCGGCCGCCGACGAGACGCAGAGCACGTGGGACATCTACCTCGAGTCGTTCAAGGATGCGGTCAAGAACCTGCCCGAGAACATCGCCGCTGGAGCTTCACAGGTCGCGAGCAGCGTCGCGAGTGCCGCTGGTGACGTCGCCCAGGGTGTCGGCAAGGTCGCCAACGAAGCGGGTAAGGGACTGTTCTCCGGGTTCGGTACGCCGCTCCTGGTCGGCGGTGGTTTGCTCGGGCTGTTCCTCCTCTCGCGCTCGCGCGACTCCCACCCGGGCGGGGGGTGATCACGATGTCGACGATCCCGTTGCTCCTCGGCGGTGGCGCCCTCGCGTACCTGTGGTCCCGTGGCAGATCGCCCTCCCCTGTCGAACGCACCGTTCAGAAACCGGACCCGAGCGAATCTGGATCGACCGCACCGAGCCCGCCGGGATCGAGCCTGACGCTTCCCGTGTTGCCGGGGCGCTGGGTGTGGCCAGTTGCCAAGCTGGGCGACCGCCAGCCGCTGATCTCCGACGGCGTTGGCTCGCCGAGGCCCGGCGGTCCGCATCGCGGCGTCGACATCATGTTCTCGCGCACCAAGGCCGACCGGTTCCAGGCCGGCACTCCAAACGCCTCGAAGATGTTCGTGATGCCGGACAACGTCGCCGTGCTCGCGGCCGGCGACGGAACGATCTGGTCGGCGGGACCGACGTCGCGCGGCTTCGCGGTCGTGATCGATCACGGCAAGCCGTCCGGTGTCGCGACGTTCTACATCCACATGGAGAAGCTGTTCGTCACGCCGACGAGTCGCGCGCAGACTGGTCAGCGCGTGCGAGCCGGCGATCCGATCGGCATCGTCGGTGCAAGCCCACTCGATGGCGAGAAGCTCAAGCACCTTCACTTCGAGATCTGGCGTGGCAATCACAACGCGGCAATCGATCCCGCGCCGTTCCTGCGCGCGTGGCCCGCGGTCGCGGACCCTCGCGAGACCCTCGTCGCGCGCAATTCGGGCCTGGTGTATCGCCGCGTCGGAGAGACCGGCGAGCGCTACCCCGCATGGGTGCACGAGCTCAAGGGCCAGTCCGGCGTGTACGTGATCCGCGAGGTGTCCGCGAGGGACGACTCCGAGATCGTCTACGTCGGGCAGTCGTCGGCCGGCAGGCTCTACGAGACGCTCACGCGGCACCTGCAAACCTGGCGGCGCTGGAAAGGATTCTGGCGCGGTCAGTACGGCGAGGGCCACGACCCCGGCCTTACTTACGACCGAGATCGCGTCGAGGTAGCAGTTCGCACCACGTCGCCAAACGATGCCCTCGACGAGGAAGCGCGACTGATTCGCCGCCTCAAGCCTCGCGACAACCTGATCGGTCAATCGACCGACCAAGACGTTCCGTTCTGAACACCAGAGGAGAAACACCATGCTCGACCGTGTCGCCGTCATCACGAAGCCCCGCAGCAAGCTCGAGAGCCGAAGCGTCTGGCCCTTGCCGCATCAATACGATCTCAACCCGACCGTGTTCGAGCGCGCCGTGGCAGACCCAGACCGACTTGCGGTCGACATCGGCTACGACAGCATCCACCCGAGACGTAGTCCATTCGTTCCCGTGTTCGCGGTCCAGGATGGAACGATCGCGCACGTCGAGAAGACCGGTCGGGGTTACGCCATCACGCTCGATCATGGGCACTGGTTCACGAGCTACTCGGAGCTGGAGCACGCGTTCGTGATGAACCGCAGCACCACGACGCGACGACGCGAGCGCGTGCGTGCCGGCGACATCCTCGGCTACGTGAAGTGGTCGGCGCACGTACGCTTCGAGCTGTGGGAGTTCGACAATGAAGGCCAGCTCGTGCCCGTCGATCCTGAGCCGCACCTGCGACGGTGGGTGGTGCTTCCGGACCTGGAGCAACCGGTGAAGATCGCCGCGGTCGACGCGGTAGCCGCGTAAGCAACCATCGCCAACAACACTGGAACCTCACCTTTCGGAGCCGCGCCATGCTTCTCGTCACACCACCCGCTCCCCGTTCGTCGTATTCAGCCGCATCATCACCACTGCGCCCCTGGGTGTGGCCACTTCCCGAGCTCGCCGCACGCCCCACCATCATCGCGTCGACGGCATCCGGCATCGAGCTGGGCTACGACGACGACGTCTCCCAGAACCGCTTCGTGCCCGTGTTCGCTGCGTGTGATGGCGTCATCACCTTCGCCGCAAGGTCGACCGCGGGCTACACGGTGAGTCTCGATCACGCTGCGGGCTGGTCGACGCACTACGGGCACCTCGAGCACATGTTCATGCTCGCGACCGATCGGTTTCGTAGTCGCCGGAAGGAACGCGTCCGAGCCGGAGACGTCCTCGGCTACTCCGGGCGTGCTCCTGTACGCGTGACCTTCGAAGTCTGGCGCGCCGGCGATGCTGGGCACACCACAGCCGATCCCGCGGCGCGCCTTCGCAACGCGCTCGTGCTTCCGTGGAGTGAGCTGCGCACACCCGCCAGTAACCTTGCCGCGTAGGAGAACCACCCGTGGAAGATCTCATCGAATCTATCCGTCTTGCAGTTGTCCCAGACGCGAGCGACGAGGCGCGTGCCGCCGGCTCATCTGCGTGCCGCACACTGCTCACCGCGCTCGATCCGAAACCGGGCGAGCCTGGTGAGCCGATCCCGGTACCGACGCCTCCCGCCCCTGCGATCGATCCGGCGTCGGTCGCGACGTCGGTTCCGGCGCAGCTCGCGACCGCGATCACGATGTTGCGCGGAGTGCCGGTCGAACAGCTGCTCGATCTCGCGATCGCTAGACTGCGTGCCGCGTTGCCCGCGGATCAGGCCGCCACTTCGGTCCAGCCGATCAAGCTCCAGCTCGTTCCTGTCCCGGCCTCGGCGTGGAAGACCACGCGATGACTCACCTCCCCATCATGCTGGACCTTGCCAACGCGCAGCCGGCGAACAGCAACAGGAGCGCGTGTGTCGAGACCTGGCCCGTCGGTGACCCGCAATCATTTGCGCGTCTGCTCGCGCGAGTTCTCGTGCGTCGCGCGCTGATCGATGCGGAGGTATCTCCAACGACGATCATTGCGAGAATCCGCGTCTCGCTGGATGATTTCGACGTCTCGCAGACGTTGAGGCGTTGACCGAAACGAGGATCGACCGATGACTATCCGAACCTACCGCCGACGTTCGAAGAACGACGAAGGCAAGCAACAGTTCAGCCTCGACGTCCAGGCCAGCGGTTGTGCCGAAGCGATCGATCGCATGGGGCTCGCGGACCAGGCGCGCAAGGACTACGTCGATGACGGCCGTGCGGGCGACGACTTTCTCACCCGTGCTGGCCTGCGCGACTTGCTCGCCGATGCCGTGCGCGGGGACGTCATCCTCTGTCGAGATCAATCCCGGCTCGGTCGCGATGCGATCGAGGTGACGCTCGTGGTTCGCGACCTCGTGCGCGATCGTGGCTGTCGCTTGTACTACTACGCGAGCGGTCAAGAGGTCCTGTTCGCGAACGCGATCGATCAGGCAACCACGTTCATCCAGGGCACCGGCCACCAGATGGAGCTGGAGGCGATCCGTTCGCGCACCCGCGAGGCCCTGCGATCACGCGTGCGCAACGGCCAGATCGCGGGGGGCGCCTGCTTCGGCTACACGCTGGAGCGCAAGAGCGACGCGTCCGGACGAAAGTACACGACCGCGTCCATCAACGAAGCCGAGGCTCCCATCGTGCGCCGCATCTTCACCGAGTACCTCGGGAACCGCGGCATCCGCGCGATCGCGCATCGACTGAACGCGGATGGAGTGCCCGCACCCTCGGCCGGGCGACGCGGGAGCGGCTCGTGGGCTCCCGGCGCTGTCAGATCGATCCTGCTGAACACGCGCTACCGCGGCACCTGCATCCACGGCCGGATCAAGAAGCTGCGCCAGGCTACCGGCGTCGTGCGCGTGAAGGCCGACCCGCACGAGCTGATCACCATCGAGATCCCGGAGTGGCGCATCGTCGACGACGCGACCTGGTTCGAGGTGCAGGAGCGCTTCACCACACGCGGCCCGCAGCCGCGTAGCGCGAACCAGAACGGTGCGAAGTATGCCCTCAGCGGGATCGCGCGCTGCGAATGTGGTGGCGCGATCGTCTGCACGCGCGTGCGTGCGTTCGGCGGCGGCAACGCCCGTGTGAAGACCTACTCGTGCCACCGCAACCACCAGCGCGGCAGCGCGGTCTGCCCGATCACCATTCACCAGCCGATCGAGGAGGTCGAGGAGCTGCTGATCGACCACGTTCGCGAGCACGTGCTCAATACCGAGATGGTCGCGCTCGTGCTCGATCAGATCCGCTCGGAGATCGAGGGGCAGCTGCCGAAGCGTGAGGCCGACATCGCGGCGCTCGAGGCCGAGCTACGCACCGTGACGGCCGAGCAGAAGCGATTCGCGAAAGCTATCGCGATGTCGGACGAGATCCCGGAGCTAGTGACCGAGCTGAAACAGCGGATGAACCGGATGAAGAACCTGGAAGCCCAGATCGGCGCAGCACGCCGGACGCCGGTCGAGCTGGCCGCGTTGGTCGAGAAAGTGGGTGCGTCGATCAAAGGTCGGCTCCGCGATGTTCGCGCTGCGCTCGCGGACCGGCGCGACCTCCGAGAGATCCTGATGGGGCTGTTCCCCAAGGGCCTCGTGTTCAGCCCAGCGCGCACACCAGACGGCCAGCGGGCGATCTGGAAGATGAGCGGACCTGCTGTCTATAAGGTGCTGGCCGAGCCGGCCCGGTCCAATCTCAGTCGCGACCCCAACGGGATTCGAACCCGTGTTACCTGCGTGAAAGGCGGGTGTCCTAGGCCTCTGGACGATGGGGTCTCTCGAGGGTGAGCCCAGCAGGGTTCGAACCTGCGACCCTCGGCTTAAAAGGCCGGTGCTCTACCAACTGAGCTATGGGCCCTCAAGGCGCAGCAATCTGCCGTACCCGAGGTTGGATTGCAAGCTACCGTGACAGCGGAGGTCGGACCATCTCCGAATGTACGAGACGCATCTTGCCGAGATAATAAAGAGAATTGACTTCGGGGGAGGGGTGGGTATCGTACCCACTGAATGGACAAGAGGGAAGCTGTTCGGGTCCCGGTGCATGCGCAGGCCAGTTGTCGAGGGAGTGGGATCGTGATCGAGGGCCTGGTCGAGGATGTGTCGCGGAGCGGGCTGTTTCTGCGGGCGCCGATGGGGCTTCGGCCCGGCTCGGTGGCCGAGATCGAGGTCGACCTGGCGGGCGAGCCGCCGCTGTATCTCGCGGCGGAGGTGGTGCGGGTCGAGGTCGGGTCGGGACGTGAGGGAATGGGGCTCAAGTTCGTCGAGTCGCCCGAGCAGAACCGATCCCTGGCCAACTTCATCATGCGGCACAATCAGTTCGATCGCTGATTTCGGTGCTGAATCCGGGGGTTGGGGGATTGAAAGCGGATGCCGATGCGTGGCTATGATGCGGGCGCTTTTCCTTGCTTACGCCGGTGGCAGAACAAACGAGAGAAGGTCCGCGTGGCAAGCCTGCCACCCGGCGGACATTGCTGTCGCGGCGTGATGCGCTGAGCGCCGAGCAGCGCCACGCGGCGAGCCAGGCGATCGGCGACCGGCTGCATCCCATCCTGCGTGGGTTGGCACCCGGCCAGATCGTGGCGCTGTATGCGGCGAAGGGCAGCGAGGTCGAGACCCACGCCATCGATCGCGATGCGCGCGCCCACGGCCTGATCGTGGCGTATCCGAGAATCGCGGAGAGCCGGGCACTGGCGTTCCACCGCGCGACGCGCGAGGAGCTGGTGGCCGCGCGCTACGGACTGCGCGAGCCGCACGAGGGCGCGCCGGTGGTGGAGCTCGCGGCGATCGCGATGTTCGTCGTGCCGGGCGTCGCGTTCGATCGGCAGGGTGGGCGCATGGGCTGGGGGATGGGGCACTACGACGCGACGCTGGCCCAGGCCGCCACCGCGACCCGCGTCGGGCTCGGCTACGAGTGCCAGCTCGTCGACCACGTGCCGCTCGAGCCGCACGACCAGCGCTTGCAGATGATCATCACGGAGGTCGCGACGTACGTCGCGTGAGCCCAATGGACGCGGTCTACATCCTCGCGGCGGTCGTCATCGGTTTGGGCGGCGGCGTGCTCGTCGGAACGCGACTCGGTCGCGCGAAGGGCGATCCAGCGGGCGCGCGGCGCGCGGCCGAAGAGGAGGCGGCGAAGATCCGCGCCGCAGCCGAGGGCGAAATCGAGGCGATCAAGAAGTCGGCCGAGGTCGACGGCAAGGAACGCGCGGCCAAGCTCAAGACCAACCTCGACGAGGAGCTGCGCGGACGGCGCGCCGAGCTCGCGAAGCGCGAGGAAGGGTTGGCGACCAAGGAGCGAGAGGTCGAGAAGGCGCGGCGCGATGCCGAGCGCCGGGCCAGCGAGCTCGACAAGAAGGAGAAGACGGTCGACGGCAAGGTCAAGCAGGCCGACACCGCGGTCGAGAAGGCGGAGCTCGCGCAGGCGGAGGCGCGCAAGAAGCTCGAGGCGATCGCCGGGCTGTCCGAGGAGGCCGCACGCAAGAAGCTCGAGGACGAGGTGCGGACGCAGGCGTATGCGTCGGCGGCGGTCGAGATCAAGCGGATCGAGGACGACGCCCAGAAGGAAGCGACCGGGCGGGCCAAGACGATCGTCGCGACCGCGATCCAGCGGTTCGCCAGCGAGTTCGTCCACGAGCGCACGGTGGCGGTGATCCCGCTGCCGTCCGATGATCTGAAGGGACGCCTGATCGGACGCGAGGGCCGCAACATTCGCGCGCTCGAGGCCGCGACCGGCATCGACATGATCATCGACGACACGTCGGAGGCGATCACGATCTCGTGCTTCAACCCGGTGCGGCGCGAGATCGCACGGCTGGCGATCTCCGCGCTCGTGGCGGATGGCCGGATCCATCCCACGCGGATCGAGGAAGTCGTCCGCAAGGCGGAGAAGGAAGTCGACAAGATCTGCAAGGAGGCCGGCGAGCAGGCGGTGTTCGACCTCGGCCTCCACCGCGTGCATCCGGAGCTCGTCCGCCTCCTCGGGACGCTGAAGTTCCGCCAGAGCTACGCGCAGAACGTGCTGTTGCACTCGGTCGAGGTCGGCTACCTCGCGGGGCTGATCGCGGCGGAGCTCGGCGCCAACGTCAAGCTCGCGCGCCGCGCCGGGCTGCTCCACGATATCGGCAAGGCCGTCGATCACGAGCACGAGGGACCGCACGCCGAGGTCGGCGCGGCGCTCGTCAAGAAGCACGGCGAATCGCCCAAGGTCGCGCAGGCGATCGCCTCGCACCACGGCGACGAGGGTGGCGGCCCGCGGCCGATGGCAATCCTCGATCACGTGGTCGCGGCCGCGAACTCGCTGTCGGCGGCGCGGCCGGGCGCGCGACGCGAGCAGCTGGCGTCGTACATCAAGCGGCTCGAGGATCTCGAGGCGATCTGCAAGCGGTTCACCGGCGTCGAGCGCGCGTATGCACTGATGGCCGGTCGCGAGATCCGCGTGATGGTGATGAACGATCAGATCGACGACGCCCAGGCGATCGTGATGTCGAAGGAGATCGCGCGGGCGATCGAGAACGAAGCCACGTATCCCGGTCAGATCCGCGTCGTGGTCGTGCGCGAGACCCGGTCGTCGGACTACGCCCGCTAGTCGCCGCCGTCGGCCTTGCGCCACGGGTTGGGGATCAGCGATAGCGGCGCCTGCGCGACGTAGCGCAGCGGGCGGTAGAGGTCGCCCCACGTCT
>JBBJLY010000427.1:0-4707 GCA_037720695.1 Kofleriaceae bacterium
CGCGGCCGCCTCGGCGATCGGGATCGATGCCTCCGCGAGCACGCCGTGCTCGCCTTCCCGGAGCTCTAGGGTCGCGGCCTCGCCGTAGAGCAGGCGCAAGCGCTGGCGCGCATTGGCGAGCCCGATCTGGGTCGAGGCACCGGCGGCGCGGATCCGGCCGGGGTTCTCGACCCGGATGCGGAGGACGCTTCCATCGCGCCACGCGGCGACGCGGATCGTCCCGCCGGCCGGCGTGCGCTCGATGCCGTGCTTGACGCCATTCTCGACGAGCGACTGCACGAGCATCGTCGGCACGCGGATGTCGGCCACGTCATCGGCGACGACGATGTCGGCGATCAGCCGCTCGTCGAACCGGATCGCCTCGAGCCCGAGGTAGGTACGCACGATCTCGATCTCGGCCGCCAGCGGGACCATCGATTCCCGGGTCGCCTCGAGCGCGTAGCGCAACAGACTCGAGAGCGCGGTTACCGCCTCGCGCGCCTTCGCGGGGTCCTCGCTGATCAACGCGCACACGCAGTTGAGGCAGTTGAACAGGAAGTGCGGCTGCAGCTGCGCCACCAGACCGTGCAGCTGGGCATCCTTGACGAGGATGGCGAGCTGGAGCTTCTCGAGCTCGAGGTTCTTCCAGCGCTCGAAGAAGTGAATGCCGAAGTACATCGCGCTCCACAGGACCACGCTCCACGTCCACGTCAGGACCGCCGGAGGTGCCCACTGCTCGAACGGCGAGACCCGCCCGAACACGGCCCACCAGATCGGTGCCGCGACCATCGAGATCGCGATCCCGCACACGGCGCTCGCCGCGAGCACGCGCACCACGAGCCGTCCGAGCGACAGCTGCAGCCAGCGCCAGCGGCGGATCGCCGCGCGATACAGGTGGGTGCAGGCGATCGCGATCGTCGCGGTCGCGGTGTAGGTCACCGCGAATCGCGGGTCGGCGTTGCCGCCGACGACCAGGCCCGCACCAGCCGCGCTGTACCAGCCCACGAGCTGACAGATCCAGTAGGCCCTGCGCTGCGGCACGAGCTCACTATAGCGAGCGATGGCTCACCGCTGCAGCGGTGCCTTCGAGGAACCGGTCGAGCGCGGCGAACCACCAGGCCGGCTCGTCGAGCATGACGAAGTGGCGCGCGGTGTCGTTGACCACCAGCTGGGTGCCGGCGAGCCCGACGTACTGCGCGCGAAACGTCTCGACCGTGCCGTCGCGCTCTCCCCATCCGGCCCACGTCGCGATCACGAGCGAGGGTGCCGCGATCCGCGGCAGCACCGGCCGCAGATCGGTGCCCAGCAGGTCGAGCATCGCGTTCGAGACCGTGGTGCGGTCCGAGGCCAGACCCCACGCGATGATGCGGGCGTGATCGGCGTCGGAGCGCACCATGCTGCGGGTCTGCATGCCCGAGCGCACGAACGCCTCGTATTGCGGCTGCGTCTGACCAGCGAGCGTCTTGCGCATGCCCTCGAGCACCGGACGGGCCTCGTCGACGGTCTTCGCGCCGGCCAGGATCCCCGTCAGGAACGGCAGCGCATCGACGATGACGATCCGTCCGACCAGCGTGGGCTGCTCGGCCGCGAAGCTCAGCGCCAGGGCACCGCCGAGGCTATGGCCGATCACGACCGGTCGATCGAGCCGGCGCTCCGTGATGTACCGCGCCAGCTCGCCACGCACCGCGGGTAGCAGCGGGCCGGCGATCGGGGGCACACCCGCGAACCCGGCGAGCGTGAGCACGTGGCACGTGTAGCGCCCGCGCAGGTGCGCGACGGTGGAGTCCCAGGTCTCGCCGGACGACGACAGCCCGGGGATCAAGATCACGGGCGGCCCGTGGCCCGTCACCGTGACGGCGAATGACTTGGGGGGCGCTGCCGCGGGCGACTCGACGGGTGGGGGAGCGCTCGCGCAGGCGGCGAGCACGACAACTGTGGTCAGGCGAAGCATGCGAGCAATCTGCGGCGCTGCCGCGACCCGTGCTCGCAAATTGGGATGGACGGTCCCACGCCGTGACGAGCGGCTACCCGCGGGTCTTCGTCGGCTCGGCGACCGGCTGCTCGCTCGCGGCCGGACTCTCCGGCACGGAGTTGTCGCCCTCGCGGGTGACGCTGACCTTGCCACTGGCGAGCCCGCCTTCGACCACCTTGCCGGCGAGCCGGCGATGCTCGTCCTCGTGCTCGATCGGCAACGCATCGGAGTCACTGGCGTAGTCGACGACGACCTCGCGCTTGCCAGTTTGGGGATCGACGCGCAGACGCAACACGAGCTCAGCCATGGGCAGGATCTTTCTTCGGTTCCGGGAGCGGGGCGAGGTGCGAGAACGATTGCCGATCGAGCACCTTCTTCTCGAGCAGCAGGTCGCGTAGCGCCTCGAGCATCGTCCGGTTCTGCTCGAGGATGGTCTTGGCACGCATGCGCTCGCGCTCGAGGATCAACCTGACCGCATCGTCGACCTTCGCGCGCGCGACCTCCGAGGTCGGTGTCTTGCGATCGTGCTTCGTGTCGTGACGCCAGCGCCCGATGCCGAGCTCGGTCCCGCCATCGCCATACTCCTCGACCATCGCGCGCGCGATGTTGGTCGCATACTCGAGGTCGGAGGCCGAGCCGATCGAGCAGTCGTCGAGCAGCAGGCACTCGGCCTCGCGCCCGCCGAACAGCGTGCACATCGAGTCGCGCAGCTGGTTGTAGGTCACGACATACTTGTGCGCGGGGTCGGCGTGCT
Source organism: Kofleriaceae bacterium (assembly GCA_037720695.1). Lineage (GTDB taxonomy): Bacteria > Myxococcota_A > Polyangia > Haliangiales > Haliangiaceae > JABFXX01. Next base: position 2,706 of record JBBJLY010000427.1, read on the forward strand.
GGACGTAGCCGAGTGCGCCGCCGATGTCGCCGCGGATCGAGATCCGGTCGATCGGGCTCGCGTGCTTGCACATCAGGCTGCACACCGCATGACCAGCCTCGTGCGTCGCGACGACCAGCTCCTCGGCCGCGGTCAGCTTCGGCAGGTCGAGGTACTGCTCGATCGCGTGATCGATGTCGGTCACCGTCGTCGGGCCCTGCTTGTTCTGGCGGAGGCGCGTGCGAGCGATCTGGCGACACAGCGCCTGCAGGTGGTCACCGAGTAGTGCATGCCACCCGACGGGCCGGGACCGGCTCGCCGCTGCGCTTGGTCGCGTAGTCGAGCGCCGCCTCGTCGATCTCGAGCCCGAGTCGACGATCGTGGACCTTCAGGATCGCGCGCCGGTCCTCGCGGTTCGGATACGGGATGTGGAGCACGAACTCGAACCGCCCCGGCCGCAGCAGCGCGGCGTCGAGCGACTCGACGAAGTTCGTGGTGCCGACGATGAACACGAGCTCTTCCTTGCGGAAGCCATCCATCTCGGTGAGCAGCTGGTTCACCATCGAGTGCTCGACACCCGAGCCGGTGTACGTGCCGCGTGCGGACGCGAACGAGTCCAGCTCGTCGAACACGATCACCGATGGCGCGCACTGCCGGGCGCGCATGAACACCGCGCGCAGGTTCTCCTCCGACTCGCCGACCCACTTGCTCTTGAGCTCGGGGCCCGAGACGACGGTGACCGCCGCGCCGAGCGCCGTGGCCATCGCCTTTGCGAACAGCGTCTTGCCGGTGCCGGGCGGGCCCCAGAAGATCATGCCGCGCGGGATCAGCGCCTCGATCCGCTCGATCGCCGCCGGATCCGACAGCTGGTCCTTGGCCGCGAGGATCGCCAGGATCTCGGACGTCAGCCGCTCCTTGACCTCGGTGTAGCCGCCGATGTCGGTCTCGAGATCGACCTGCGGCAGCTCGACCGCGTTGCTGAGCGTCGCGGTGCGGACCTGATCGAAGGCCGGCTTCGGATCGACCGGGTAGTCCTCGCCGCCGAGCGAGCCGAGCATCCGGCGCAGACGCACCGCGTTGACGCCCGACACGTGCTTGTAGAGCGTGTACGGATCGAAGCCGCGGCCGAACTTGCGCGCCTCGCGCTGCGTGATCAGGTAGCGCAGCCGATCGCGCGGGACGCCGACGATGCCTTCCTTGTGGGGAAACAGGTTCTCGATCGGCCCCGGGATCGGGAAGGCCGGATCCTTGAACCCGAGCCACAGGATCTCGGGGTTCTCGTAGAGCAGCGGGATGACCTCGCGGGCCTCGGCGCCGAGCCCGCCACCGCCGCCGCTGGCGGTCAGTATGTCGAGGTGCGGCAACACGATGATCCGCTCGCCGACCGCACCGCGCACGACCTCGCGCACCTGGTGGATCATCGCGCTGACCAGGCCGACGTTCGGCGGTGGGGGCGGCAGGTCGGCCGCGGCGCGACCGTCGAGGTAGAGGCAACGCGCGCCATCAACCTTCAGGCGCTCGCGCAGGCTGCGGTACAGGAACGGCGCGAGCTCCTTCTCGCACTCGACGAGCACGCTGAGCCGGCGGCGCAGTGCCTCGTAGCAGCGCGTGATCTCGGCCGGGTAGGCGGCATCGACGGCGGCGAACGGCGACAGCTCGACCGGCAGCTCGGACTCGGCGAGCGTGCGGCTCACAACTTGACCTTGATCGTCACGTTACCCGCCTCGTCCTCGAGCACGGATTCGATGTGCCCGAGCGAGCCGGCGCGCTCTGTCAGCGCCGCGACCGTCGCGCGGCCGACCGCGCCGTCGAGCTCCTTGCGCAGGTCGGTCAGCTTGTTCTCGAGCTTCTTCGTGACGTCCTTGCGCAGCGCTTCCTGGCGCGCGTCGACGCGCTCGTCGAGCTCGCGGCGGACGTCGTCGCGCAGCGCGGCCTCGCTGGCCTCCTGGCGCTCGATCGCGACGCTCTGCCGGCGATCGATCGATTCCTCGACCTGTTCGGTGGCCGCGATCCGCGCGGTGAC
>JBBJLY010000194.1:0-16411 GCA_037720695.1 Kofleriaceae bacterium
TGCATTCCCGCCGATGATCGTGGCGGTCATCCTGTTCATGGTCTCGATTGCGGTCCCGCTCGGCGTCGCCGCGCAGAGCGCTTCGACCTTCGATCCATCGAGCTTCGATGTCGGTCTGGAAGAGGTCGCCAGCGGGTTCGAGGATCCGCTGTACGTGACCACCGCCGGAGATGGATCGGAGCGGCTGTTCGTCGTGGAGCAGGCCGGTACGATCCGGATCGTCGAAGCCGGCGAGGTGATCGAGACCCCGTTCCTGGACATCACGGAACGGGTTGGCTCGGACGGTTCCGAGCAGGGACTCCTCGGCCTTGCGTTCGCGCCCAACTACGCCGAGAGCGGGTTTTTCTACATTGACTACACCGATGTCGACGGGAATACCGTCGTCTCGCGGTTCACGGTGACGGACGATCCGAACGTCGCCGATGTCGACAGCGAATCCGTCGTGCTGCAGCAGGACCAGCCCTTCGCCAACCACAATGGCGGCGGGGTCGTGTTCGGACCGGACGGGTATCTCTACATTGGCCTGGGAGACGGGGGAAGCGGCGGCGATCCGAACGGGAACGCCCAGAACCTGGCGACCTGGCTCGGCAAGATCCTCAGGATCGATGTCGATCCGGAGAACGTCGAGGCGGGCGAGCCGTTCGCGATCCCCGAGGATAATCCCTTCGTCGGTCAGCAGGATGCGATGCCGGAGATCTGGGCGTTCGGGCTGCGCAATCCGTGGCGGTTCAGCTTCGATCGGGAGACCGGCGATCTCTGGATCGGTGATGTCGGACAGGGCGATATCGAGGAGATCGATCTCCTCCCGGCAAATCAGGCCGCGACCAATCTCGGCTGGAATGTCCTGGAAGGGACGAGCTGTTTCAACACGCCCGATTGTGACGCATCCGCGTACACCGCTCCCGTGCTCGAATACACCCACGATGAGGGAGGATGTTCGGTGACCGGCGGGTATGTCTATCGTGGCGAGGCGATGCCCGATCTGCGGGGCGCCTACATCTTCGCCGACTTCTGTACGGGGTATCTCTGGGGCGGCGGTCAGGATGCGGATGGCTCGTGGACGATGTCGGAGCCGATCGAGACCGAGCTCTCGATATCGTCGTTCGGCGAGGACGCCGCTGGTGAACTCTACCTGACCGATCTCTCAGGGGGCGCGGTGTATGGGCTTGCCCCGCCGTTGTAGAGCTTCTTGCCCCTACTCTTTTGTCATCCCGACAGACGGTCCATCGCTTCGCTCTGGATGACAAGGGATGGTGTGAGACGGCCAGACACGTGAGATGCCCAATGATTGCGCCTGGCTGGCACCGATGCCGCTTACAAGACCAGCCACTACACGACAGTCCACCTGGATTCTTGTAGTGGCCGATCTTGTGTCGGCCACATGCGGTCACCCTGGACGGGATGGCCCGTGATGGCCCGTCCCGCGGGATGACAAGGTTTGGGATTATCGGCCGGCAGAGCGCGTCGCACATGACGGCATCTCGCCTGGCGTGGAACGAGCCCCGGTGAGCGATTCGCTCTCCGGGGCTCGTTCTGGAGATGGCTCTCTCTGTGGCTGGCACCGATGCCGCTTACAAGACCAGCCACGACACGATTGACCGCCGGAGTTCGTGTCGTGGCCGGTTCATTGTGCCGGCCAAGGCAGCGAGTGGAACGACCGCGGCTACGCCTTGTCGAGCGCCTGTTCGAGGTCCGCGATCAGGTCACCGACCGTCTCCAGGCCAACCGACAACCGAACGTAATCCGGCGTTACCCCGGTTCCCGCCTGCTCTTGTTCGCTGAGCTGGGAGTGCGTGGTGGTCGCCGGATGAATGATCAGCGATTTGGCATCGCCGATGTTGGCGAGGTGCGAGAAGATCTCGACGCTCTCGACCAGCTTGCGGCCGGCCTCCACGCCGCCCTTCACCCCAAACCCGAGGATCGCGCCGTACAGGCCATGCTGCCAGTACTTGCTGGCGACATCGTACGAGGGGTGGCTGGAAAGGCCCGGATAGTTCACCCACGACACCTTCGGGTGCTCGTTCAGGAAGCGGGCGACCTGCAGCGCGTTCTGGCTGTGGCGCTCCATCCGGACCGGAAGGGTTTCGACGCCCTGGAGGATCAGGAAGGAGTTGAACGGGCTGATCGCCGGTCCGACATCGCGCAGGCCCCGAACCCGGAGCTTGATCGCGAACGCGATGTTGCCAAACGTCGTGGCATAGCTGAGTCCGTGGTAGCTCGGATCCGGGTCGACGAAATCGGCCTTGAACCGTGGCGATGCGCTCCAGTCGAACTTGCCGGAATCGACCACGATGCCGCCGATCGATGTGCCATGACCGCCGATGAACTTCGTCAGCGAGTGGATCACGATGTCGCAGCCATGATCGAACGGCCGGACCAGATACGGCGTCGGGATCGTGTTGTCGAGGATCAGCGGCACGCCGGCTCCGTGCGCGACGTCCGCGACTGCCTGGATATCGAGCGTGAGGAGGTCCGGGTTGCCGATCGTCTCGGAGTAAACCGCCTTGGTCTTTTCTGTGATCGCGCCGCGAACCGCCTCCGCCACCACCCGGATCGGAGTTGCTGCCGCCACCGACGCCATCACCACCGGGACCGCAGCCGGTGGCCGGCGACACGACAGCCCCGTTGCCGCCACCCGGACCGGCGCAGGGGGGCTCGCCGAAGGAACAGCCAGCCGTACCGTCGATCTCGCCTTCGATCAGCGCTGTGGTCTCGACGACGAACGCCGCCGCACGGGCCCCCTTGAACTTGACGGTGCCGAAGCTCGAGACCGTGAGCTGATGGATCGTGAACACGCCGATCATGCCGGTCGTCGCGAACGCGATGCCGTCGCGGATGCCGGTACCGGCGCTCCGCGTGAGGCCACCCGTGATCGCGCCGGTATCGGTGTCGAACGTCGCGACGTCGTCGATCGTGATCACGGTGTCGAGCATGTCGAGCGGACCGAGCGCGAGTCCGTTGCTCGGGGCCACCGCTCGACAGTGCGCGGCGCCTTCCTCGGCGCAGCCGAGCGAGCACACGGTGTCGCCGGAGCTACATGACAGCGTCTCGGCCGTGCTGCAGACGCAGCTGGTGTCGGCGTCGACTGCGTCCTGCACCGTGTTGCAGGTCGAGGCCGTCACGCCGGTCCGGCACAGTCCCTCGGTGCCGCACGCGAGCCCGTCCGGACAGCCGGTCGATGCAGTGCACGCGACCGCGCAGTCGCGGAACGAGCCGTGGTCGCAGCTCGCGCTTGGCAGGGTCAGGGACAGCAGGAAGAGGGGGGCGAGAGATCGCCGGGTCACCACCGGCCGCTCCACGACACCGCCGCACCGTCCGCACGAGGAACCACGGTCAGCCGCGCCGACGCCTCTTCCTTCATGCCGAGCCAGTAGAGGATTCCGCCCGCCGCGATCGCCGCGGTGCCAACGCCGAGCATCGTCCACGAGTTGCGCTCGGCGTCCTTGCTGTCCTCGTACTTGCCAGACGCCTCGGCCCAGTCGCAGCCGTTGGCGCACATCTCGGTGACCTCGTCGCCGAGGTTCGCCGACTTGCGCCAGAAGAACACACCGGCGAACACGAACAGCACGCCACCACCGCCGACGCCGAGCCCGATGAGCCGCTTGGTCCGGCCCGTCGAGCCACAGCCGCCTTCGGTCGTGCACTCCGACGAGCTGCCGATCGCTGTGGAATGTTGTGGCGGCATCGGGCCGAGCACGCGCTGCGGTGGCGCGGCAGGTCCGACGACTGCCGTGGTGGGCGGCTTGGGACCGAGCACCGGGCCCGCGGGTGCGGCCGGCTTCGGCGGCTCGGCCTTCGGCTTCGTCAGACCAGCGAGCCGCTCCTTCGCGAGCGCGACCTGGCTCCCGGTCGGGGCCTCGCGCAGGTAGCGCTCGTATCCCGTGCGTGCGACGTCGAGATCGCCGTTGAGTCGCGAGCACTCCGCCATGTTGAACAGGAACAGCGGACGCTGCGACAGCTCGTAGCCCGCGGCGAACTCGGCGCGCGCGAGCATGTAGTCGCCGGCGGCGTAGTAGGCACTGCCGCGTTCGAAGTACGCCTTTGCGGCGGCCTCGCGATCGACGGTCGGCTTGGTCGGTGTCGTCGGCGCGGTAGGTCCTGCCTTCGGCGGGGTCGCGGGCGCAGTCGGGCCTGCTTTGGGGGCGGGCGTCGTCGGCGCGGTCGGACCCACGGGCTTCGGCGCTGGCGTGCCGGAGCCGGGCGCCGGTAGCGGTTGCGCGACCGCAGAGCCCAGCCCCGCGAGCAGGCTGGCGATCGCGAAGCAGGCAGGGATTCGATTCGCAGTGGTCATCTCGGTCCTTGTCAGTCCTTGAACGGGTCGAAGATCACGCCCTCTTTGGCTTGCTCGACCCCGAGCTGGGGGAGTCGGTCCGCGGGGCCTGCTATCCTCGGCGGGTCGGTTCGCGGGCCGCTTCGGTGCGGGGGCGGTGCGACCACGACCGGCGCCGGTGCAGGCGTCGGCGGTGCGACCACGGCAGCGGGTGGCGGCGTGACGGCAGCAGGTGGCGGCGTGACCGCGACCGGCGCAGGGACGATCGCGGCGGCGGCACCCGGTGCAGCGATCGCGGGCGTGGGATCGGGTGCGGGATCGGGCGCGGCCTTGCGTGGATTCGCCAGCTGCTTCGCCGGGTCGACGCGGCGCTTCGTCGGGGTGTCGTCCGAGGTCGAGCTGACGACCAGCGCGATGACCAGGATCGCGAACACGGCGACCGCGGCGTAAAGACCTTTGCGCCAGCTGTTCGCGGCCTCGGTGCTGCGGGTCTGCGCCGTGGTGCGCCCGCGTGGCGCGGCCGGCGTGGTGGTCCGATCGTCCTCGATGATCGTGATCGTCGGCGCGACCTCGACCAGCGTCTGCGGCGCGGGCTCGCGGGTCCAGCCCTCGAGCTCGGTCAAGAGCTCCGCCATCGTGGCGAGCCGCTTGTCCGGATCGCGCTCGAGCATGCGCGCGATCGTGCGCTCGACGGCGTCGGGCAGATCGGAGCGCAGGCTGTGGACCGACGGCGCATCCGACGTGGTCTTGCTGCCGAGGATCGACGAGACCTGGCCCTCGAATGGGCGCTGGCCGGTCAGCATCTCGAACGCGGTCGCGCCGAGCGCGTAGATGTCCGCGGCCGGGGTGACGTCGAGGCCCATCGCTTGCTCGGGCGAGCAGTAGTACGCGGTGCCGAGCACGATGCCGGCGTGCGTCTTGACCGCCGACTCGGTCGCGCTCATCAGCTTCGCGATGCCGAAGTCGAGCACCTTGACGACGTCCTTGGCCTTCGCGTCGCGAACGAGGAACAGGTTGTCGGGCTTGAGATCGCGATGGATGATGCCCTGCGCGTGCGCGGCGGACATCGCCGAGGCGACCTGCTTCAGGATCTCGACCGCCTCCTCGAGCGAGAGGAAGCCGAAGTCGCGGAGCCGGCTCGCGAGGGTGACCCCATCGAGGTACTCCATCACCGCGTAAGGCTGGCCGTTCGGCAGGTAGCCGAAGTCGAGAAACCGCGGGATGTGCGGGCTGCCGATCGCGCTCGACGACCGGGCCTCGAGCACGAAGCGATCGATCATCGTCGGGTCGTTGGCGATCTCGGAGCGCAGGATCTTGATCGCGACCTTGGTGCCGATCAGCGGATGCTCGGCCTGGTAGACCCAGCCGATGCCTCCGGAGCCGAGCAACCGGGTCAACCGATGCGTGCCGACGATCTGGCCGATCATCGATCCCGGTGCCGGCGACGACTTGCGGATGTCCTCGGACAGGCTCGCGAGGACGGCTTCGACCTCGGCCGCGTCGCGCGGGCGGTCGTTCGGGTTCGCCGCGAGGCAGCGGATGATCAGCTCCTCGAGCTCCGGCGGCAGCGCGGAATCGGGGACGATCTCGCTCGGGTACGGCGGCGCCTTGCCGTCTGGCCGCACCGGGTTTCGACCGGTCAGCATCTCGTATGCAGTGGCGCCGAAGCCGAGCAGATCGAACCGGCCATCCGGCGCTGTCTCGAACACAGGCGCGGGGGTCTGGTACGGCGGCGCGCCCAGCAGCGTGCCAGTCGCGGTCACGCGGTCGCTGGGCAGCCGCGCGAGGCCAAAGTCGCAGACCTTGACCTGATCCGAGCTGACGAGGAACACGTTCTTCGGCTTGAGGTCGCGGTGGACGATCCCGGCGGCGTGGGCCGCGACCAGCGCGCGGGAGATCTGGAGCAGGATCGGCAACGCACGGTCGATCGCCATCGGGACCACGAGCTCCTGGTCCAGCGTCACGCCGGTGAGCCGCTCCATCACCAGGAACGACAGTCCCGCCGCGTCGTCGTGACCGAAGTCGGTGATGCTGACGATGTTGTCGTGCGCGAGGTGGCTGGCGGCGCGCGCCGCCTTGAGGAACCGCGGCGACTGATCGGGATCCGATGCGAGCTCGGTCCGCAGGATCTTGATCGCGACCGACTTGCCGAGCAGCAGGTGCGTGGCACCGAACACGATCGCGGTGTCACCACCGCCGAGGAGATCGTCGACGAGGTAGCGCCCACCTACTTCGAACGGTCCCTCCGTGATCGCGTGCGGGGGGACCGGCACGTGGTCGAGCCGGTGATTGCCATCGATGTCGCCTTGGGGTTCTGCGTGCAAAACGGGTTCTCCATCTCCGAGACGCCGGTGAACGAGAGGATTCGCAAGAAAACGCACCCGCAACCACTACGCAGCTCTCTCGCCACCTGACATCCCGATGGCCGGGGTGCGCTACGCCCCGGTCTCACATGAAGACGTTACGTCCGGTTACTTCGCCGCCGGAGGGTGCCGCAAGCGCTGTGGGTCGCGTTACCAAACGTACGCACCCATCCGATGCCACTCGCAGTGTGCAGTCGCGACTCAGCGATAGTTTCCGCCGGGATGCCGGTAGCGCTCGCCGTACTTGTTCGGGTGGTCGGCCTCCGCGCCGCGCACGAGCGCGAGGTCCTGCTTCGCATCGCCGCCCGCGGTGACCGTGATCCTGGCCATCACCGGCCGGGTCGCGCGCCGGGTATACGCGAACAGCTGCCAGTTCCCGACCGGGACGCCCTCGAGCGCGAACGTCCCGTCGCTGCCGGCGCGGACATGACGCCGGTTCGGCAGCACGAGGATCGTCGCGGCCATCTCGGGGTGAATGTTGCAGTACACGTCGATCACCCCGGGCCCGGGAAATTGCTTCTCCTTGCTCTCGTTCCGCTTGAACGAGCCGAGGTCGAACTTCCGCGCTGGCGACTGCGAGAACACGTTGTGCAAGATCGGGTCGCCGTTCGGGAACGCGATGCTCTCGCCAACCGTGATCGCGACCAGGTCCGGCTTGAACCGGCGGTCGTTCTGCTCGATCCGGATCGACGGACCGGGACCCGGCGGCTCGGCGAACCCGACGACGTAGACGATCACGTCGGACCCGGGCACGGCCTTGCCATCGGCCTCCTTGACGGTGACCTTGCCGAAGATCCGTCCGGTCGGCCCGGCGTGGGCGACGGCCGACACCGCCAGCAGCGCGAGCGCGAGTCTCAGAATGCGATCCCCCACACGAAGCGCGGCGCGGTCTGGATCTGGTAGAGCCCGATCCCGAACGACGCCGACACCCAGGTCCGGCCGTGACTCCAGCCGAGGTTCGGTCCCGCCGCGATCCAGCGCGCGGCCTTGTTGTCGACGTCGAGCTCCGCGTAGACCTCAGCACCGATCCGCAGATCCTGGACCACGCGGTAGGTGACGCCGGCACCGGGCCGGAACTCGAAGCTCGAGTCGTCCGAGGTGATCACGGCGGTGACTCCGAGATCGACGAGGGCATGGAAGTTCTTGATCTCGTACGACCCGACGACATCGGCCTCGACGCGCACGGCATCGCGGGCGCGGACGTCGTAGACCGCGGCACGCACGAGCGGCGCGAACGGCGGCGCGTCGACCGGATCCTGGGACACGAACCGGTAGCGCCTCGATCCCACGAATCCCGGTCAACGCGCCGGGCACGCCGTCACCGCGCGCCCACACGAGCTCGGTCGGCAGCGCGAGTTCGAGCTGGTCGGTCACGCCGATCAGCGCCTCGAACCCCCACATCGTCTCCTTGAGCCCGTCGCGGTTCTCTTCGCCGATCCAGGTCACGAGCTCCGCGCCGCGCTCGGGGATCACCTCGGTCCCGAACAGCCAGCCGTAATGCGAGCGCCCTGCGTCGGCCGTCGTCGAGGACATCACGAGCACACCAACGACAACATGAGCACCGCGCACGGCGCGAGCTTACTCCGAATCACGAGGCTGGTATGTTCCGCTCCATGATCGATCACACCGGGATCCGGGTCTCCGACTTCAAGCGCAGCTTCGCGTTTTACGAGCGCGCTCTCGCACCGCTGGGCTACGCGCCGATCATGACGTTCGAGACCTGGGCCGGCTTCGGCGTCGGCCAGAAGCCGGACTTCTGGTTCGGTACCGGCGAGCCACCCAAGGACAGCGTGCACATCGCGTTCGCGGCCAAGGGTCGCGACGTCGTGCGCGCGTTCTACGACGCCGCGATCGCCGCCGGTGGCAGGGACAACGGTCCTCCCGGCGTGCGCCCGCAGTACCACCCATCGTACTACGGCGCGTTCGTCCTCGATCCCGACGGCCACAACATCGAGGCCGTCTGTCACGAACCGTACCTGGATTGAGGCGATGGACCTCGCGTTCTCTCCCGAGCAGCTGACGTTCCGCGACGAGGTCCGCGCGTTCCTCGCGACCGCGATGCCGCCACACCTCCGCGCGAAGGCGGAGCTCGACGCGCAGTTCGAGCACGCCGAGATCATGGAGTGGCATCGCATCCTCGCGGCGAAGGGCTGGGCGGCCCCGCACTGGCCGACCGAGCATGGCGGACCGGGACTCGACGCCACCTCGCGCTTCATCCTCAACGAGGAGCTCGAGCTCGCGAATGCACCCACGCTGTCGCCGTTCGGGCTATCGATGGTGGGCCCGGCGATCCTCGAGTTCGGGACGCCCGAGCAGAAGCGCCGGTTCCTCCCCAGGATCCTCGCCGGCGACGAGGTGTGGTGCCAGGGCTACTCGGAGCCGAACGCGGGCTCGGATCTCGCCTCGCTGCGCACGCGCGCGATCACCGACGGGGACGACTTCCTGGTCACGGGCCAGAAGACGTGGACCACGCACGCGCAGTACGCCGACTGGGTGTTCTGCCTCGTGCGCACCGATCCGGACGCGAAGAAGCAGTCGGGCATCAGCTTCCTGCTGATCGATCTGAAGACCCCCGGCGTGACCGTCCAGCCGTTTCTCACGATCGGCGGCACGCCGGCGTTCGCGGAGACCTGGTTCGACAACGTGCGCGTGCCGCGCGCGAATCTGATCGGTGAGCTCCATGCGGGCTGGACCGTCGCGAAGGCACTGCTCGGTCACGAGCGGACGTTGATCGCCGCGGTCGGGTTGATCGGGCGCGCGATCCGCACCTGCAAGCGGATCGCGACCACGCACCAGCTCGGCGAGCCGTTCCGCGGCAAGCTCGCGCGGCTCGAGATCCGGCATCGCAGCCTGCAGATGACCAACTATCGCTCGCTGGCCAGCGCGCAGCTCGGGCGTGCGCCCGGGCCCGAGTCCTCGATCCTGAAGATCCGCGGCGCCGAGCTACTGCAGCAGGCGTACGAGCTCGCGATGGAGCTGATGGGCGAAGACTCGCTCGCCTGGTTCGCACCCGATGCGATCCCGGCGATCGAAGGCGCGATCGCGTCGCTGTACTGCTACCTGCGAGCGACGACGATCTACGGCGGCTCCAACGAGATCCAGAAGAACATCATTGCCAAGCACCTGTTGAGGCTCGCATGAACTTCGAGCTGTCTGATGACCAGCGCATGATCGTCGACGCCGCGACCGGCTTCACGCGCAAGCAATCGCCGGTCGCGCGCATGCGCAAGCTCCGCGACGATCCCGTGGGCTGGTCGCCCGAGGTCTGGCGCCAGATCGGTCAGCTCGGCTGGCTGGGCCTCGCGTTCCCGGAGTCCGTCGGCGGCTACGGCGGCACGATGGTCGAGGTCGCGCTGGTGCTCGAGCAGCTCGGCACGACGCTCGTCCCCGAGCCGATCGTGTCGTCGCTGGTCGCGGGCATCGCGCTCCTGCGCGCCGGCGATCCCGCGCAGCAGCAGTGGCTCGTGCCGATGATCGAGGGCCGCACCACGCTCGCCCTCGCGTGGGCCGAGCGCGAGACGCGATACGACGCGACCCGGCCCGCGACGCGCGCGACGCGCGACGCCGACGGCTACCGGCTCACCGGGCGCAAGCAGTTCGTGCTCGATGGTCACGCGGCCGCGCAGCTCGTCGTCTCGGCGCAATGCGACGGCGAGGTCGCGCTGTTCGTGGTCGACGCGACCACGCCGGGCGTGACGGTCCAGCCGCTCCGCACGATCGACGGCCGGCATGCAGCCCATGTCGAGCTCGACACCGTGGTGGCCAAGGATCGCCGGCTCACCGGCGACGGTGCCGCGGCCCTGGCCTACGCGCTCGACGTCGGTGCCGCCGCGGCGTGTGCCGAGGGCGCCGGGATCATGCGCACGGTGCTCGCGATGACCACCGAGTACCTGCGCACGCGCGAACAGTTCGGCGTCAGGATCGGCAGCTTCCAGGTGCTGCAGCATCGCGCGGTCGACATGTACGTCGAGCTCGAGCTCGCGTACTCGATGGCGCTCGCGGCGGCGATCCGGATCGACGATCCGGCCACCGTGTCGGCAGCCAAGGTCCAGCTCGCCGAGAGCGGCCGTTACGTGACACAGCAGGCGATCCAGCTCCACGGTGGCATCGGGATCACCGACGAGCACGATGTCGGGCTCTACTTCAAGCGCATGCACGCCTTGAACGCGACGTTCGGCGACGCCGAATTTCATGTCGCCCGGTTTGCCGGACTAAGCTTGTTGGCATGACCCCGAACGTCGCGAAGTGTCTCGTCGTGTCCTCGGTCCTCGTCGCCGACGGCATGATGACCGAGGACGAGCGCGCGTTTCTCACCGAGCTGATGCAGTCGCTCGGCCGGTCGGAGGACGAGCGCGCGCAGGTGGTCGAGTTCGAGGGCGTCGACGAGGCGCACACGCTGGTCACCGGGCTCCCCGCGGAGGAGCGCCAGGCGATCGTCGAGCAGCTGGTCGATGCGGCGGCGGCGGACGCGAAGCTGTCGCCGCACGAGCTGGCGGCGATCAAGCGCGTGTCAACCGCGCTCGGGCTATGAGCACGCGCCGCACGCGCTCCGCGACCGAGGTCTCGCCATCGATCCGCAGCACGTGGGCCGCGCGCGCTGCGAGCCACGCCTCGTGACGCGCGCGACTACGGCCACTCGGAGGCCCATCGTCGTACTGCGCCGCCCATTCGAGGAACGCATGATCGACGCGTCCGAGGGTCTCGCGCTCGCGGACCTCCAGTCGGGCGACGCGGAGCTCCGCGGCGAGTGTCAGGAACACGATCAGCTCGAATGAATCCTCGAGCACGCTGCCCCAGTTCATGATCGAGCCCGACACGATCGCGTCGGGAGCTCGCTCGAGCTCGCGCTGGAACGTGATCAACCGCTCGCCCGGGTCGCGCTTGTGCTGGAACGGTGGATCGCTGGCCAGCCAGTAGTAGTGATCGGCATCGAACACCGGCCAGCCGAGCTCGGCCGACAGCGCGCGACCGAGCGTGGTCGTGCCAGATCCCGAGGCGCCGGTCACGAGGATCCGCATCGGGGACAGAGTACCCTCAAGGGATGTCACGCCTCCTCGCGATCGCGCTCGTCGCCGCCTGCGGTGGGAGCGGCGCCGACCCACTCGCCGGCGGCACGGTGACCGGATCGTTCGACGACGGCACCGGCCCGGTCACCTTCGACGACGACTGCGAATTCTCCGACAGCGGGGGCCTGCTGCGCGTCACGTCGTCCGGCGCGCAGACCGGGGTCGAGGTCACCTGGGATCCCTCGATCGTGGATCAGCCCGCGACCTACACGACATCGGGCATCGTGCCGGACCTGACGATCTCGGTGCGGGTCGCCGGAACGCTCCGCGGCGCCGAAGGCACCGTGACGTTCGGCGTGCTCGACAATGCCGCGCACGTCGCAGGCAGCCTCGAGCTTACCGCCGGCCGGATCACCGGCACGGCGCAGTTCGATTGCACGCGCTAGCAGAGCTCGATCCGCGCGCCGTCGTGACCGAGATCGACGAGCTCGCCGATCTGCGCGGCCGGTAGCCCCTCGGCACGCAATGCCGCGACACACGCGACCGCGCGCTCGGCGGGTAAGCACAGGAGCAGGCCACCGCTGGTCTGGGCGTCACACGCGATCGAGGACAGTAGCTCGCGCTCGGCTTCATCACCCGGTGCTGCATCGAACGCCGCGCCGTCGTGCCAGCGCACGAGCTCGGCGACGAACGCGCGGTTCGCCTTGCTGCCGGCAGGGCACCGGTTTGCGCGCAGGTGCTCGCGCGCGCCGGGCAGCAGCGGCAGCTGATCGAGCGCGATCCGCGCGCCGACGCCGGACCCACGCACGATGTTGCGGAGGTGACCGAGCAGGCCGAAGCCGGTGACGTCGGTCGCGGCGGTGACGCCGTGCGCGTGCCCGATCCGCGCGGCTCCCTGGTTGAGCGTGGTCATCGAGCCGACGGCAGCGGCGATCTCGTCGTCGGTCGCGACGCCCTGCTTGATCGCCTGGCCGACGATCCCGGTGCCGAGCGCTTTCGTCAGCACGAGGGCCTGGCCCGCGCGCGCGTGCGATTCGACCACAGCTCTCCGGGGCCGACGTCGCCCGTCACCGACAGCCCGAACTTGACCTCGGGGTCGCGCACCGAGTGGCCACCGACGACGGCGACGCCCGCGTCCGTGCACACGCGCGCGCTACCCGCGAGGATCGCGTCGAGCACGTCGATCGGCAGCAGGTCGTCGGGAAAGAACACGAGGTTGAGTGCGAACCGCGGCTCGCCGCCCATCGCCCAGACATCCGAGAGCGAGTTGGTGGCCGCGATCGCGCCGAACGTCTCCGGGTCGTCGACCAGCGGTGCGATCACGTCGACCGTCATCACGAGGTCTCGGCCGCCCGGGACCTTCACGACCGCAGCGTCGTCGGAGTACGCGTGATCGACGACGATGTCCGGACGCAGCTCTCCCGACCTCGGCAACTGCCGGAGAACGTGCGCCAGCTCACCGAGCCGGAGCTTGGCCGCTCAACCACCGCCGCGGGCGTACTGGGTCAGACGGATCGCGGCCTTTGCTTCGGGCGTCATGCCCGGAACGTAGCAGTCAGGGGTTCGCGCCGGGGAGTACGAGGCGCTTCTCGGCGATCTCGTCGGCGAGCCGCTTCACCGCGTCATCGGTGGTCAGCGCGATCGGCACGATGATCGAGAGCACGAGCGCGTAGCCGGAGCCCGAGAACAGCGCGACGATGTGCCGGACCTTGACGCCATTGAGCTCGCCGACGAACGAGCCCATCGGCCGCGAGGCGCCCTGGATCACCTGGTTCGCGAGCCCCTCGAGCTTGGACGACGTGCTGGTTTCGTACTCGGCCGCCATGCCCTGGATGTCGGTCGCCTTGCTCTCGAGCGGCCCGGCGGCGATCATGATCCCGCGCGCGTCGAACGCGATCACGCCGTTGTCGCTGCGCTGGTGCGTGAATCCCGGCGGCACGATGAACCGGGCGCCACCCGCGATGTCGACCGACGTGCCGGGCAGGTCGGTGGTCGCGGCGAGCGCCGGATCGTCGGGCTCGTCGACCTCGGCGTCGTCCGTGGTCGACGTGCCGGCATCGATGGTGGGCTTCGTGCTCGACCTGTTGATCAGCAGCACCGTCGCGGTCAACGCGCCGACCACGACCACGCCGATGATGATGAAGATCATCATCCCCGATCCGGGCTTCGTGGGTGGCGGCGGCCGGTAGGCGGGCGGCGCGTAGCCACCGACCGGCTGGGCCGCGGCGTAGCCCGGCGGTGTCATCGGTCGGGGCGTGACGGGACCTGGATACGGGGCCGCGCTGGGCGGTGGCGCCGTCGGCGCGAACCCCTGGGGTGGTGGCGGCGGCGCGAACGAGGGCGGCTGGCCGAACCCGGTGGGCGCGGTCTGGTACCCCACGCCGATGACCGCGGAGCGCTGCGCGGTTCCCATCGCCGAATCGATCGGCAGCGAGTGGAGGTACGCCGCGATCTGCTCGCCGAACGCTTCCATCGTGGGCGGGCGGGCGGTGACCTCCTTGGCCATCGCGGTCATCACGAGATCGTCGAGCGCGGGCGGCAGGCCGAGATCAGGGCGGCGCTGCGACGGCGGCGGTGGGACCTCGATCAGGTGCTTCGACAGCAGCGCCATGATCGTGGGCGCCTCGAATGGCAGCCGCCCGGTGATCATCTCGTACAGCATGCAGCCGAGGGCGTAGACGTCGGTGCGACCGTCGATCTGCTCGGCGCGGATCTGCTCGGGCGCCATGTACTGCGGCGTGCCGAGCATGTCGCCGGCCTGGGTCATCGCGTTCTGGGTCGCGCGGTCGTCGTCGCGCAGCTTCGCGATCCCGAAGTCGAGCACGCGTACGACATCCTTCTGCCGCCCGCGATCCTGCAGCATCACGTTGTCGGGCTTGAGATCGCGATGGATGATGCCCTGCGCGTGCGCATCGACGAGCGAGGCGCAGACCTGGGCGGCGATCGACAGTGCACGCCGCAGCGTCAGCGGTGCGTCGCCCTGGACCACTTCGCGCAGCGAGCGGCCCTCGACGAACTCCATCGCGATGAACAGCGTGCCGTCGGTGTCCTGTCCGAAGTCGTAGATGTTGACCGTGTTGGGATGCGACAGCTTCGCGACCGCTTCGGCCTCGGCGTTGAACCGGCGCAGCAGGAGCGTGCTCGACGCGACGTCCGGGCGCAGCAGCTTGATCGCGCACGTCCGCTTCAGCGAGATCTGCTCGGCCTTGAACACGGCGCCCATCCCGCCCTCGCCGAGCTTCGACTGGATCCGGTAGCGACCGGCGATCTCGCGACCGATCATGTCGGGACCTTCCTTGAGCTTCTGGAATGTCCCCGACTCGGTGGGCGCGGTCGCCTTGCCACACGCGCCGCAGAAGCGGGCGGCGGTCTCCATCGGGGCTTGGCAGTGCGGGCAGTGCACGAACCCCCCAAGTGTAACCAAGTCAGCCAAATCAGCTAAGCCCCGCCGGCATCGCTCAACACGTAGATGCCGTAGAGCGGGCTCGTGCCGCTGCGCAGGATGCGGACCTCGATCCGGTGGTCGTCGTAGAGGGAGATCACCGCGAACGCGTCGCCTGCACCGTCGGGGATCGCGACGAACGCGAGGTAGACCCGCAGCGGGCCGCCGGAGTACGTGAGGCCCGCGAGCGCGTCGGCCTCCGCGCCCTCGACCGAGGCGACCGAGGTCTCCTCGAGCAGGCCCGCGATCGCGAGCCGCCCGGTCAGCCCGTGGCTGTCGATGCCGTCGATCGTCAACGCCGCCGCATCACCCGGGCCGACCCGCACCGCCGGCGCCTCGCCGACCCGGCCGCCTTGCCAGGTGCCGCGAAACTCCCGGAGGTCGTTGCACGCCCCGAGCGCAATCACGGCCCCGATCGCGAGCGTGGCCCAGCGCACGGTGTGAACGTAGCACCAGCCACGAGCAGTGCGCTACGTTCACGCAAGATGCGCCGAACGCTCGTGCTGCTCCTGCTCGCCGCGTCGGCGGTCGCGCGCGGAGAGCCCGAGCGCCCCAGTGGGCCGCCTGATCTGGCGCCGACGCCCGACGGGCCACCTCCGGTCGCGCCGCCTCCGGACCCGGTCGACACCGCGCCTCCGGACACCACGGAAGCGCCGCCGGGCCCGACCGCCGCCGACGAGTTCGGTCCGCTGCTGCTGATCGAGCGGGTCGAGATCCACGGCAACACGGCGACCCAGAACGAGATCATCTTGCGCGCGCGGCCGATCAGCGTCGGCGACGTGTTGCGCGCGAGCGACAAGCGCCTCACCGAGGCCCGCTTCAAGCTCCTGGCGCTCGGCTACTTCCGCGAGGTCACGCTCGCGATGCAGAAGGGTAGCTCGCGCGGCCAGGTGATCCTGCAGGTCGAGGTCGTCGAGCGCGGCACGATCGTCCTCAACCGGCTGTGGTTCGGCACCACGACACTGTCGCCGTACTGGTTTGGCGCCGACGTCACGGAGCGCAACCTGTTCGGGCTGGGGGTCGCGGTCGGCGCCGGTGTCGTCTACGCGGCCAACGGCAGCGTCGAGGGCAGCCGCGATCAATGGGCCGGCGAGGTTCGCGCCGCGGACACGTCCCTGCTCGGCACCCGGCTGGGGTTGAACGGCGCGCTGACGTTCGTCCACGGCAGCGAGGCGTATCGGATCGCTGGCGACGATCCGGATCCCGGGTCCGCGGAGCTCCGCGCGTTTCCGTATCGCCGGTTCGGTGGCCGCACCAACCTGACCTACGACGTGACCGCGCTGACCCGGCTCGCGGCGACGTTGCGGATCGAGTCGATCCACGCCGACCT
>JBBJLY010000195.1:0-16382 GCA_037720695.1 Kofleriaceae bacterium
GAACATGTTTGATACCTACGAAGTCGCGAAGCAGCTCGTGGTCCGTCTACGCGATCTGGTCCCCGTGATTCAGCGCGTGGATCACGATCTCGCGGATCAGCTGCGGCGGGCTGCCTCGAGCGTGGTGCTGAACCTCGCCGAGGGGCAGCGGTTCGACAACGGCAACAAGCTCCGTCACTACAAGATCGCGCAGGGCAGCGCACACGAGGTCAAGGCCGCGCTCGACGTGGCGGAGGCCTGGGGCTATCTCACGCAGGCGACCGAGGAGCGCGCACTCCTGGATCGTCTGCTCGCGATGCTGTGGAGGCTGACGAGCTCACCCAAGCTGCAACCTGTGGTCAGGCGCAACGGCGCGAAGCCACCGGCGAGCTGACGTTATCCACCCGCGGGCGAGGCGATGCGCCTAGGACGCTCGTTTCGCCATGGGCGTTCTCGAATGCACGATTCTTGTTGCCGCCGTCGCGCCGCTGGCCTTCGGCGAGGTTGGCGACGGTGTTCGTGGCGGCGCGTCGGCATCGCCGCTAAGCGTGGGCGACCAGGACCTCGCGCTTGTTGGTGTGGTCCGGCGAGCTCACGATGCCCTGCTTCTCCATCTCCTCGACCAGCCGGGCCGCGCGGTTGTAGCCGATCCGCGGCTGGCGCTGAACCACGAGATCGACGCGTTCCGGGTGGTGGTCACGATGTACACCGCCTTGTCGTACATATCGTCGTCGGACTTGCCGCTCGGCATCCCGGGACCGTTGTCGCCGCCCTCGCCCTCCTCGTCGCGCGGCTTGAGGATGTCGAGGTTGTAGACCGGACGACCCTGCGTCTTCAGGAAGTCGACGACGCGCTGGATCTCGATCTCGTCGACGTAGCAGCCGTGGAGACGCTGCGGGGCGCCGCCGCGATCGGAGAACAGCATGTCGCCTGCACCGAGCAGTGCCTCGGCGCCGTTCTGGTCGAGGATGGTGCGCGAGTCGATCTTCGAGGTCACGTGGAATGCGATGCGCGACGGGAAGTTCGCCTTGATGAGGCCGGTGATGACGTCGACGGACGGGCGCTGCGTCGCGAGGATCAGGTGGATGCCGGCGGCGCGCGCCTTCTGGGCGATCCGAGCGACCGAGGTCTCGACCTCCTTGGGCGCGCACATCATGAGATCGGCGAACTCGTCGATCACGATCACGATGAACGGCAGCCGGTGCGCGGGCGAGGTCACGATCTTCTCGCGTGCGTCGGCTTCCTCGGGTGAGTCCGCGCTGACCGCCTTGCCGAGATCGTCCTCGAGCGCGCGCGCCGCGGCCTCGGCGGCCGTGCGCAGCTTGTCGGCCTCGAGCTTCGCGAGCTGCTTGCCGACCTTGTCGTTGTAGGTCGAGATGTCGCGCACGCCCATGTGCGCGAGCAGATCGTAACGGCGCTCCATCTCCTCGACCGCCCAGCGCAGCGCGAGGTTGGCCTTCTTCGGGTCGGTGACGACCGGCAGCAGCAGGTGCGGGACGCCCTCGTAGATCGAGAGCTCCAGCATCTTGGGGTCCACCATGATCATGCGGACGTCCTCGGGGCTGCAGTGGTAGAGCAGACTCGAGATCATCGCGTTGACCGCGACTGACTTACCGGAGCCGGTCGTACCGGCGACCAGCAAGTGCGGCATGCGCGCGAGGTCGACGACGGCCGGGCCGCCTTCGATGTCCTTGCCGAGCGCCATCGGCAGCTTCGCGCGAGCCTTGCGGAACGCGTCGTCGGCGAGGATCTCCTTGAGGAACACCTTCTCGCGCGTCCGGTTCGGGACCTCGATCCCGACCGCGGCCTTGCCCGGGATCGGCGCGACGATGCGGACGCGCAGCGCCTCGAGTGCGAGCGCGAGGTCGTCGGTGAGGTTCACGATCTTGTTGACGCGCGTGCCGGGAGCCGGCGCGAACTCGTACATCGTGACGACGGGGCCGGGACGGATCGCGACGACGTCGCCCTTGACGCCGTAGTTCTCGAGCGTCTGGGTCAGCTTCGCGGACAGCTCGAGCATCGCGGTCTTGTCGATCGCGTTCTGCGAGGCCTCGTCGTAGTTGAGCAGCTGGATCGACGGTAGCTGGTAGTCGCCCTCGCCGAGCTTGATGAAGCTCTGGCGCTCGGCATCGGCCTCCTTCTCCTTGGCCGCCATCTCCGCCTTGTCGGCGTGCTTGAACCGCGGCTCGACGATCAGCGGGCCACCCGCCGGATCGGGAGCCGGCTGCGTCAGCACGGCGACCGGCGCGACCGAGTCGTCGCCGAGGTCCGGTGGCGCCTGCGTGCCGCTCGCGAACCGCGTGCGCTTGCCCTTCGGCTTCGCATCTTCGGCTGCGGCGATCGGCGTGCCCGCGATCGGATCGACGACCGGCGGCACGAGATCGATCTCGGTGCCCTGCGCGGTCTTCTTCTTCGGCTTCTTCTTCTGATCGACGAGGTCGATCGTGCCGTTGCTGCGCTCGAAGATTACCGGCTCGGACAGGCTCTCGTCGTCGGCGACCTGGAGCACGTCCTCGTCCTCGACGTGCTGGACGTCGTCATCATCCTCGTCGCTGCGGTCCGGCAGGATCGCGCGGAACACGTCGGCCCAGAACGTCGCGAACGCGAACACGCCGGCCGCGATCCCTCGCCCCACCGAGTGAGCGACAAGCCCGATCGCGTGAAGCACGTCGCGCATCCTGAGTGGCGTCGCGATCACGACCGCGACCACGAGGCCGATCAGCGCCAGCAGCGCGGTGCCGGCCGTGCTGATCACCGCGCGCAGGACCTCGGCGAGGTGCTCGCCGATCGCGCCACCGGGTCCGTGCCCGACCACGCGGTAGCTCGACGCCGCGAGGTGGATCAGGGTCGCCAGCGAGATCACCCCGATCAGCGTCCCGATCGCGATCGTCGGCGGCATCACCGGCTCGCGCTCGATCAACGTGCGGATCGCCGCGACCACCGCGAGCGCGATCAGGGCGTAGCCGCACACGCCCGCGAGGCCGTAGAATAGCCCCGCGCTCGACTTGCCGAACGGACCCATCACGAGCTTGTTGGCCTGCAAGGACAGCATCGCGACCAGCAAGAACAGGCCCGCGCCGAGCCCGACGACGCCCAAAACCTCGCGTCGCCGATCGGGTGATCTGACGGATGTGTCTTTGATCTTACGGTTTTTGGACATCGACTCACCTTATCCTACATCCACCCCTATCGCGGCCCAAGTTTTCAGAGCGGTACGCTGCGGGGATGGGCAAGGTGCTCGCTCCACTCGATCCGGTCGCGGATCTGAAGCGGCTTCTGCCGCGTGGAGGACGCCCGCGCGAGGTCCGGACCTCCGTGCTCGCGTGGTGGGCTGCACATGACCTCGGGGCGCACCCGGCTGCGGTCGGCAAGCGCGTGGCGCTCGCGTTGATCGAGCAGGTGCCGCCCGAGGCAAAGCTGGCTGGCATCATCGTGCTGCACGAGCTGCTCGGTGCCCAGCTCCGGTCCGCGGACCTGCCGGCGTTCGCGCGGTTGTTCGCCGACGGGCACCTGGCGGAGCCGCGCTGCGTCGACTGGTTTTGCATGAAGGTGCTGGTGACGCTGGTCGACCGCCAGACCGGGCGGCGCGAGGTCACGCGCGGGCTCGCGCAGTGGCGCACCGCGGAGACCTGCTGGCAGCGGCGCGCCGCGTGCCTCGCCTTCATCAAGGTCGCGCCACAAGGGGACGCCGCGGTTCCCGGGCTGACCGACCTCGTGCTCGCGACCTGCGCGACGGTGGTGTGGTCGCCCGAGCGCTGCGATCAGACCGCGGTCGGTTGGCTGCTGCGCGAGCTGTCGCGCGCCGAGCCGCGGCGGGTCGAGCAGTTCTTCCGCCGCCACGCGCTGCTGATGTCGCACGAGGCCGCGCGGCAGGCGACCGCGCGGCTTCCCGAGGCGTTGCGGGCGGAGCTGCTTACCCATCACAAGCGCGCGACCTCGCTCCGCGCAGGCAAACCGTGACCGCTCTGATCCGGCAGCGGCTCGCGACCCAGCGCCTGATCGGGGATCGGTTCGCGACCGTCGCCGAGGCGGTCGGCTGGTTCGGCGCGGTGCAGGCGCAGGACTATCACGCGGCGATGTGGGCGCTCGGACAGCGCATGACGTCCGCCACCGAAGCGACGATCGAGCAGGCGATCGCCGCGCGCGAGGTGCTCCGGACCTGGCCCATGCGCGGCACGCTGCACTTCGTCACCGCCGACGATGCGCGCTGGATCACCCAGCTGATGGCACCACGGATCCTGCGGCGCGGCGCGCGCCGGCACCGCGAGCTCGGGCTCGACGCAAAGACGCTGACCCGCAGCCGGAGCTGTCTCGAGCGTGCGCTCACCGGCGGCAGCTCGCTGACCCGGCCCGAGGCGTATGCCGCGCTCGAGCGCGCGAAGATCTCGGTCGCCGGCCAGCGCGGGATCCATATCCTCGGCCACCTCGCGCTGCGCGGCGTGCTGTGCATCGCGGCGCCGCGCGGCAAGCAGCAGACGTTCGCGCTGCTCGACGAGTGGATCCCGCGCTCGCGCGAGCTCACCGGAGATCCGGCGCTCGCCGAGCTCGCCCGCCGGTACGTCACCAGCCACGGCCCGGCGACCACGGCGGACTTCGCGTGGTGGTCCGGGCTGAACCTGACCGAGGCCCGCCACGCGCTCACACTCGCGACCGGGATCGAGGAAGCGGAGGGCCACTGGCGCGCTGCCACGGTGACCAGCCGCCGCGCGCCCGGCGTCCACCTGCTGCCGATGTATGACGAGTACGCGGTCGCCTATCGCGATCGCAGCGCGATCCTCGCGACTGCCGATCGCGCGCGCGGCAAGAACGGCATCTTCGCGCCGATCGTCCTGATCGATGGCCGGATCGCGGGCACCTGGGGCCGGGTCACGAAGGGCACGCAGGTCACCGTGAAGCTCGACCTCTGGCGCCACGTCACCGCGCCGGTCGAGCGCGCGCTCGCCGTGGCCGCGCGATCCTACGGCGCGTTCGTCGGCCGCACCGTCACCGTGGCGTAGTCAGAACACGAACTGGATGCCGGCGTCGAACATCAGCGACGGCTTGTAGCCGTACTCGAACGTCGGCGTCTCGGGATCCGCGGGATCTGGCTTCTCGACGATGTCGAGCAGCCGGAGCCCGAAGCCGGTCGACAGCGAGATCCGGCGCGAGAACTGTGGCACCGCGACCCACCCGCCGAGCCGTGGCCGGATCAGATCGAGCGCGACGTACTCGTAGCGTTCGTAGTTGCCCGCCGGGCGCAGCGCCATCTCCGCGAGCGGCGCGATGAAGTCGATCGCCGACACCTCGAGGCCGATGTAGTCGTTGATCGCCACCATCGCGGTCGGCCAGTCGGCCGCGACCACGCGCCGGCGCGAGTCACCGTCGGTCACCGCGTACTGATCGTTGAACGACAGCCGAACCGCGAGCCGCGGGGTCAGCCGGCCGCGGAACCGATCGCCGATCCGCGGCACGCCACGATGGGTCGCCGACAGCAGCAGTTGCTTCGCCGAGGCCTTGAACGCCGAGCGCGCGACCTCCTCGCCGACGCCATCGCTGTTGTCGAGCAGGTACGCACATAGCGACAGGAAGAACGTCTCGTGCGGGCGATTGGTGGTGTTGCTGAGCTTGAGATCCAGCGCGGCGCGCATCGACTCCATCGCGAGCGAGCGGTAGTCCGCGCGCATCACCATCCGGAGCCAGTCGCCGAGATCGAGCGTGTTGCTGCCGCTCGCCGACGCGTCGAGGAACGCGAGCATCTTGTTGCCCTTGATCAGCTCCGGGTCGAGCGAGTTGCGCGCGACCTCGAGCAACTCGGCGACGTCGAGCTCCTCGAACGACTTCTTCGCGCTGGCATCGGTCTTCCACAGGTACCAGCGCGCGCGCAGCTCGATCACGAGGCGAGCCATGCGATGGACGGCCCGCAGCACCTGGCGGGTCTGCACGTCGACCGTCTGCCCCGCGTAGAACAGGTACGCGCCGAGCGACGGCGGCACGAGCTGGCGCAGCTCGTGGATCTGGCGCGACAGTTTGCGGAACTTCATCATCGGCTGCATCAGCGCACCGGGAGGCATCAGGATCTTGCCGTCCTTGCCGACGAACCCGATGACGCCGCGCCCCGACCACGACAGCCGGATCCGCGACCCGGCCTCGAGCGTCTTCGAGCACCAGTCGGTG
Source organism: Kofleriaceae bacterium (assembly GCA_037720695.1). Taxonomy (GTDB): domain Bacteria; phylum Myxococcota_A; class Polyangia; order Haliangiales; family Haliangiaceae; genus JABFXX01. Next base: position 6,133 of record JBBJLY010000195.1, read on the forward strand.
TTCGGCTCCTTCGTACACCTCGCGTCGTACGCGCGCGACGCGAACATCCGATACAGGTCGTCCTCGCCGCGATCGGAGTCGTAATCCGCGAGCAGCCGCGCGAGATCCCAGTGCTGCACGGTGAGGTCAACGTCGGGGCGCCCCGGTTCGGTGACCAGCACCTTGAGCTCGAGGATCTTCTCGAGCGCCTTGTCCGTGATCGCGAAGCAGATCCAGCTCAACGGCCCGGTCGGGTTGTCGATCGCCTTGCGCGCCTCGTCGATGCTCTTGCACCGCTTGTCGAGCGCCTCGTCCGTGAGCAGCTTGCCGAGATCCGGGTTGGCGAGCGCCTCGAGCAGCGGGGTCGGCAGGTCCTTCGGGAGATCGAGCCACTTCGTCAGCACGTCGCGCATCCGGCCGCCGACATCCTTCTCGGCGACCTCGAGTAGCACGACATCCGCGAGCGCATCGGTCAGGTGATGACGGACCTCGCCGCGACCCTTGAGCGCCGCGAGCACTGCCTGGCCGACGTGACACGCGACCCGGCGCTCGCCGGTGGGCTTGCTGCGGCGACACTCGACCTCGACCAGGGGTCGCTTCTGGACCTGGATCGCATCGAGCAGCCGCTGGCAGCCCTCGCTCACCGTCGCGGCCTTGTTCGCGCAACCGAAGAACGCCTTCGCGCTCGCGACCATGTCGCCCGTGCCACCTGATGTGGACAGGTGCCAGTACACGAAGTCCGACACCGCGACGGTCAGATCATCTTTGAGCACCCGCCCGAGGCTGCCCCAGTACGGCGAGCCCAGGCGCTCGAGGGTGCCGTGCATGTAAAACGCGAGCGCCGGACTGCGATCCCCGACGGTGCGCACCACCGACGTCGTGACCTCCGTCTTGATCAGCTCCTCGATCACATCACGGACGTCGCCGTAGAGTGCCGACGCGAGGTCGGCGCGGGCCGGCCGAGCGAACGAGCACACGAACACCACCGAGATCAGCCACCGCATCTTCATCGATGGTAACGCGAAACCTCGCGCGCCCTTTCGACCAGCCGGCGTTATCCCAGCACCTGGGCTGGGGCGACGTGCTCCTCGATCCGTCGCCACCATGCGGTGAGGCGCTCGTGCGACTCCATCAGCTCGCGCGCGTCTGTCGTCTTCATGAACAGCGCGAACATCGGCGCTGCGTGCAGATCGGCGAGGCTCAAGACGTCGCCGGCCAGCCAATCGCCTGCAGGCGCCAGATTTTCCAGTGCACCCAGGCAGGTGTTTGCCAGCTCGCGTGCTGCTTCGATCTTCACGAGATCGGATGCGACACCGCGTTGCGGTCGGTCGATCCGCTCGACGTAGATCCCCCAGACCAGCGACCGATAGGCGTAGCTGTCCATGATCGAGACCGCCTGCCCCATGACCGCCCTGCTCGATGGCGTGGATGGCTGCAGCGGTGGCCCTGCGAACGCTTCGTCGATATAGCGGCAGATCGGCGCAGTCTCGTACAAGCGACAGTCGCCATGTTCGAACGCCGGAATCCGGCCGAACGGTTGCCGCGACAGATACGCCGCTGGCGGGCCAGCCGGTGCAAACACGTCGACCTCGACCAGGTCATAGGGAACGTGCTTGGCCCACAAGCTCAGTCGAACTGCTTTGACATAGACGCTGTACGAGGCCCCGAACACGGTGGGGCGGCCGCTCACGGAACCGACTCGAGCAGCTCGTCGACCGGCGACGCGATCAGCTCCGGCTCGGCCTCGGCGTCGATGTCGACCTCGCCCACGCGGCCCTCGACGTTGGCATCGAGATCCGAGTCACTGCCGGTGGCATCTGCGACCGCCTCGCCGGGGCCGACGCCCGCATCCGTGAGCGGGACCGCGCGCGCCGCGAAGTAGCCGACGATCGCCTGCGCAGCCTTCTTGTTCATGCCGGGCGCCTTGGCCAGATCTTCGAGCGTGGCTTGCCGCACATCGCGCACGCTGCCGAAGTGCTTGAGCAGGCGCTGGCGACGGGTCACCCCGATGCCGGGGATCGAGTCGAGCTCGCTGCGCAACGTCTGCTTGCTGCGGCGATCGCGATGGAATGTGTTCGCGAACCGATGGGCCTCGTCGCGGATCCGCGCCAGCACGTAGAGCTCCGGCGAGTTCTGGCGCAGCGCGATCGAGTCCTTCGCGGTGCGGCGATAGATCCGATCCGGCGCGCTGCCGCCTTCGAGCTCGCGCTCCTTGGCCAGGCCGATCACCTCCAGCCCGGTCTCGCCGCCGAGCTTGATGCCGAGGTCGGTGAGCGCGGCGACCGCCATCCCGAGCTGTCCCTTGCCGCCGTCGATCACGAGCAGGTCGGGATGCGCCCACGCCGACTCCTGATCGTTGGAGTGGCGAAACCGGCGCGTCAGCACCTCGTACATCGCGGCGAAGTCATTGTTGTCGACGCTGCGCACCTTGAACTTGCGGTACAGGTTGCGACACGCGACGCCGTCGATGAACGTCACCATCGAGGCCACCGTCTGCGTGCCCTGGATGTGCGCGATGTCGAAGCACTCGATGCGGCGCGGCGGGCGCGGCAGGTCGAGCCGCTTCGCGACCTTCTCGAGCAGCACCGTGGCGTCAGCGTCCGTGGTCCGCCGCGAGGTCGCCGACGCCGCGGCGTTACGATCCGCGAGCTCGACCAGGCGCGCCCGGATCCCGCGGCGCGGCTCGGCGATCTTCACCTTCTTGCCGCGTGCGGTGCCGAGCCAATCGGCGACGACCTCGGAGTCCTCGAGCTCGACACCGACCACCACCTCGTCGGGGATGAACGTGCCGGTCGCGTAGTACTGCTGCAGGTGCTCGGCGATCACGGCCGCATCCGGCAGCTCCTGATCCTTCTGCTGGAACGCACGGCGGCCGACCAGCTTGCCGGCGCGCACGAACAGCACGACCACCTCGACGCAGTCGGCCTCGCGGAACAGCCCCCAGACATCCTGATCGACGAAGTCGTCCTGCACGATGTGCTGCTTCGCGAGCGTGCGCTCGACGGCCGCCAGCGAGTCCCGCGCCACCGCCGCGTTCTCGTAGTCCTCGCGCTCGGCGCGCGTCTTCATGCGGGCCTGCAGGCGTTGCACGAGCTCGACGTTCTTGCCGCCGAGGAACATCTTCACGTCGTCCACTTGCTCCGCGTACGCCGCCGGCGTGACGTCGATCGCGCACGGCCCCGAGCACCGCTTGATCTGATACTGCAGGCACGGCCGGCCGCGGGTCTCGAGGACGTGGTCGGTGCAGGTGCGGAGCTGGAAGTGCCGGTTCAGCGTCCGCAGTGTCTCGCGGGCCGACGTCGCGGAGTGATATGGCCCGAAGTAGTTGGCGCGATCGTCGCGGATGTTTCGCACGACCTCGACCCGCGGAAACTGATCGCGTTTGTCCTCGGCGGTCAGCTTGGGATCGACGAGCCGCAGCACCAGGTACTGCTTGTCGTCGCGCAGCTTGACGTTGAATTTGGGCTGATGCTTCTTGATCAGGTGGTTCTCGAGCAGCAGCGCTTCCTTCGACGACGACACCACGATGGTCTCGACGTCGGTCACCGCCCGGCCGAGGAAGCCCGCCGCGACGAAGAACCGCTCGTCGCCACCCTCGCGGAAATACTGGCGCACCCGGGTGCGCAGATTCTTGGCCTTGCCGACGTAGACGACCGTGCCGCGGCCGTCCTTGAACAGGTAGACGCCCGGTTCGGTCGGGATGCGATCGAGCACCTCACCCGCGAGCATGCGGCACCTTACCCTGATGCGGGTTGCCGGCGAATCGAGCGTGCCTCATGCTGATCCCTCATGCGCGTGGCGGGTGCTGCTCGGCGCGCAGGCGATCGCAAACCTTGAATCCCACGAGGCGTGCGTAGGCGCTCGCCGCGGCGGGACCGCGATGGATCCTGTTACAACGGAAGCATCATGACGCGCTCGCTTCGTCTCTACGGGCTTCGATGACGCGGCGATCGTTTGGAGCAGCGCTGGTCAGCGTGATCACGCTCGCCGCCCCTGTCGCCGCCGACGAGCCCGAGGTCTCTCCGAGTGCGCTCGCCTCGGCCCCTGCCTCCGACGCGGCGTCTGGTGTCGCGATCGAGGCGCCGCGGAACACGCATCCGATCTCCAATGCACTGTTGAGTGTGCCGCGCGTGCTGGTGCTCGCGGTGTGGACGGGGCCACGGCTGCTTGCCGGCGAGCTCGACGATTACCTCGACTCGCTCGGTCCGAACGTCGCGGGAAAAGGAACCACGCAGCGCTGGCGGTTCGGCGTTGCGTTCGACATGGAGACCACGATCGGCGCGAGCTTCGGGATCCGCGCCGGCTACCGGATCGCGGATCACGTGGCGGTCGATGTCGTGGGCGGGCTGTTCGGCGCGCGCGGCCAGAGCGGCCACGCGAAGATCCAGCTCGGGCGCTACACGACCGCGAACCTCGCGCCCGTGGTCGAGCTCGCAACCGGTCGAGACATGGGCCGGGTATTCGCCGGGGTCGGTGAACAGGCGGGTGATCCGCGCGACCCCTACCGCCGCGGGCCGCGCACCGAGTACGACGAGCGCCGGTTCGCGGGCGATGCCAGCCTGGCCGCGCACCGCGGTCCGGTCGAGCTGACCGCGCACGGTCGTGTCGAGGCGACCAAGACCGAGGACGACGACGATCACCCGGTGCGCGAGGCCTACGACCCCGAGGCGCTGGTCGGATTCGAGGATCGCCAGCGTGCCGGCACCATCGAGCTCGCGCTGAGCTACGACAGCCGGCATCCCGCATCCCTGATCCCATCCTCCGCGCCGTCGACGGGCTGGCTGTTCCGCGGGCTCGCCGCGTACACCCGCGGCGACACGTCGCGGATAGCTCGTTCGCGACCGGTCGCGCCGTGCTCGAGGCGCGGCGCCTGCTCGACCTGTTTCACGGCGATCGCGTGCTGTCGATCGGGGTGATCGGCGAGACCGTGACCGCCGACGCAGCGGAGCTGCCGTTCGATCGGTTGCCATCGCTCGGCGGTCAGCATCGGCTCCGCGCGCTCGCTCGCGACGAGCTGCGCGATCGCACCTCGACGTTCGCAGACATCCAGTACGAGTGGGCGCTCGGCGCGATGACGCGCGCGTACCTGTTCGTCGAGACCGGCGCGGTACACCCGAGCCCGCGCGATCTCGCACTGTCCCGCCTCCACCACGGCTACGGCGGTGGCGTCCGCCTGCTCGACGACCAGGCGCACTGGCTCCGACTGCAGCTCGCCGGCTCGACAGCTGGCGAGCTCGGCTTCTTCATCCAGCTGGGAGCACTGTGATGCTGCGTCGCATCCTCGTCACCGCAGTGCTCGTGTCTGCGTGCGGCGGTGGCGGAGGCACGCCGGGCTCGCTGCGCTTTCACAACCGGCCGGTCGTGTGGCTGGTCAACGATCGCCAGCCGATTCCACCGATCGAGAAGGCCGGGCAAGGCCTCGTCGTGTACTACCTCGACCAGGACCTGATCGCGCCGTCACGCCTCGCGCTCACGGTCGACGACGAGCGCCGGGCCGCCAACGTCAACAGTCTCGGTGAGGTCCCCGATTCGTCCTGGTTCACCAACCGATCGCCGACCCCCGCCGAGGTGCGGCGCGGCCCGGGACGCGGCGGCCCCGACCGCAGCGGCCCGTTTCGGGTCACCGGGGTCAAGGTCGGTGGCGTTGCGATCGGCATCACGGTCCTCGACGCACGAGGCGATCGCTACGTCCTGAAGTTTGACGAGCGCGGGCACGCGGAGACCGAGACCTCGGCGGACGTGGTGGTGCAGCGGCTCTCCTGGGCGTGCGGATACAACGTCCCCGAGAACGAGGTCGTCACGTTCGCCCGCGGCGACCTCACACTCGATCCCGCCGCCGTGATGAGCCACCGCGCGGGGGGGGCCCGGCCGATGACCGAGCGCGATCTCGAGACCTATCTCGCGCTGGTCGAGAGCGACGGCGGCCGGTTTCGCGCGCTCGCGAGCCGGTTCATCGACGGCAAGATCCTCGGCGGCGTCGAGCCCGAGGGCAAGCGTGCCGAAGATCCGAACGACCGCGTCCCTCACGAGCTCCGTCGCGACCTCCGCGGCCAGCGGATGTTGTGGGCGTGGGTCAATCATCCCGATCTCAAGACGGCGAACACGCTCGCGACGGTCACCGACGAGAGCTACGTCAAACGTTACGTCCTCGACTTCGGCAAGGCGCTCGGCACGTGGTCACGCATCGAGCATCAGCTGGGCTTTGGCTACCGCCGCCGGTTCGGCCTCCACGACGCGATCTTGTCGCTGGTCTCACTCGGGATCTGGGTCCGTGACGCCGAGCGCTGGATCGCGTTCCCGGCCTATCGCGGGCTCGGCTACTTCGACGCCGAGAGCTTCGACCCGGCGACCTGGGTTCCCAACCATCGCTGGCGGCCGACCGATCTCGCGGATCGATTCGACGAGCTGTGGGCTGCGGCGATCCTGCTGCGGCTCACGCGCCAACACATCGAGGCCGCCGTCGCTGCGGGCTCGTACAGCGATCCGCGAACCGCGGACTTTCTGGTGCGCACGCTGATCGCCCGCCAGCGCAAGGTCGGCAACTACGCGCTGTCCCGGGTCGCACCACTCACCGCGCTGGTAGCCGAGCCGCGCGCGCAATCCCTCGCCGTGTGCTTCGACGACCTGTGGTTGCGCCACGGCCTCAACACGCCAGACAGCGTCACGACCTACCGGGCAACAGGTCACAACTACGACGGCTCGCCGACCGCTGTCCCCGGGCCCTGGGTGGTCGCCCACGGCGCGCACTCCTGCGTGACCGTTCCGCCGGGGAGCGCGCACGAGCGCTACACGATCTCGCGCATCGAGGTGCGGCGCGACAAGACCAGCCTGCCGCCGGTGTTCGTCCACGCGGCGATCGGCCCGGCGGGCTGGCGCGTGATCGGCATCGATCGCCGGTGATCGTCGTCAGCGGCGCGTTGCCAGGCCACCCACCAGCTCGTCGGTCCAGCGCACGGCCTCGTACCAGGCGACGAACACCGACTGAGCCGGGAAGCCGGCCGCCGCGGCGGAGCGCAGGTCTCCTCGGTCCTGGGCACGCGCGGCAGCGACGACGCGGCTGCAGTCGCCCGCAGGCTTGCCGGTGACCAGGTCATGGATCAGCTGGGTGACCGGAAGCTCCGCGAGGATCGTCTGGATGGGTTGGTCGAGGATCGCATCGAGCAGCGAGAGCAGGCCTGCGGTGAACAGCTGATCCGCCGGTGCGCGGATGTCGCGCGCGAGGGCTTCGCACATCTTCGCGCGGATCAGCGTCTTGCGGACCAGCTCGATCGGCTTGTCGTCGAAGCCCGCGGCGATCGCGAGCAGGATGAGTGCGGCGACCTGCTGCGTTCCGAGTCGGGCCACGGCGTGAGCGACCGAGGTGATCGGTTCGCCGCGCGACTGTGCGACGGAGCCCGCGAGCTTCAACACGCGCACCGTCAGACCGGGCTCGGCGGCGATCAACTTGTCGAGGTCGCGGAAGTTGGCCTTCGGTTCGTAGAGCTTCGCGAGCAGCCGGATCAGCGTGGTGCGGTCGTGCGGCATCCGCGTGGTGCGGTCGATCTTGGGCAGCTCCAGGTAGTAGCCCTGGAACAGATCGAAGCCGAGCGCGTGGAGGAACGTGTGCTCGTCGTGGGTCGAGACCTTCTCGGCCACCAGCGTCTTGACCTGTCCGCGGACGGCCTCGAACCGCTCGCGGATGTCGGCCTGCGGGACGTTCAGGACGTCCAGCTTCACGATGTCGGCGACGTCGAGCAGGGGCCGGGTGCGATCGGTGAGCAGGAAGTCGTCGAGCGCGATCTTGTAGCCACGCTGGCGAAACCCCTTCAGGTTCGCGATCAGCGCGGGCGTCACCGGCACGTGCTCGAGCACCTCGATCACGGTCCGCTCCGGTGGCGTCAGGATCGCTAGCTCACCGAGCAGGAAGGCGGCAGGCAGGTTGACCCAGACCGGGAGGGCGCCGGCGATGTGGTCGAGGCCGATCTCGAGCACTGCGTTGACGAGCGTCGTCGCGGACGCGGCGTTGACGTCGGAGAACGTGGCGCGGTTCTCCATGCTGTCGCGGTACAGCAGCTCGTATCCGACCGTGGTGCCGGTGCGATCGAAGATCGCCTGGCGGCCGACATAAGCGTGTAGCGGGGCTGTCACGACTTTGGATTCGACCGGATGTCGAATTCCTTGAGGCCGCGACGGCAGGGCCTCAGATCACGTTGAAGTCGTGCAGGGTCACGAGGACCATCACGACCATCAGGATCAGGATGCCGCCCATGTGGACCATGGTCTCGATCTTCGGGTTGGCGCGGCGCCGGGTGACCATCTCGTAGGCGAGGAACACCAGCCGCCCACCGTCGAGCGCCGGGAGCGGGAACAGGTTGAACAGGCCGAGGTAGACGCTCAGCAGCATCAGCAGCTTGATGCCCGGGACCCAGCCGGCCTCGAACGCGTTCTTGAACTCCTTGACGATCCGGACCGGGCCGCCCGGATCCGCGTCCTCCTTGCCGGTGAAGATGTCCCGCAGGCCGCCGAGGATCATCTTGGTCTGGTCGATCGGGTAGACGACCGCACCCTTCAGCGCAGTGCCGATGCCGACATCGACCACGTCGGCCTGCTGGATCACCCCGATGCGATATAGCGGCTTGCCCTCGAGCGTGATCGGCTTGCCGTCCTTGTCGGTCGCGATCTTGGGCTGCAGCTTGATGTCGACCTGCTGAGTCCCGCGCTGCACGGTGAGGGTGACGGGCTGCCCGGCCTTGGCATTGACGAGCTCCGACAGCGGCCGGCGCGGTGACACCACGTTGACGCCGTCGAGCGCGACGATGCGGTCGTTGACCTGGAGCTTGCCGTACGCGTCGTATGCGGGATCGAGCTCACCGACATGCAGCGTGGTGCCAGTCATGCCGTGGCAGGTGTAGAGCGCGAACGCGAGCACGATCGCGGACACGTAGTTGGTGGCTGGACCCGCGAGGATGGTCAGGAAGCGCTGCCACGCAGGCCGGTTTGGATAGGCGGCGGCATCCTCGGGATCGACCTCCTCCGCCAGGTTCATGCCGCGGATCTCGACGAACCCGCCGAACGGGATCGGCGCGAGCTGGAACACCGTTCCGCCCTTTGACTTGCGCTTGAGCAAGCCGGGGCCGAAGCCGATGCTGAAGCGCTCCACCCGCATGCCGCACCAGCGCGCGACAAAGAAGTGTCCTGCTTCGTGGACAACGATCAGGAACCCCAGCGCGAGGATCGCGAGCAGCATTCGCCTCGACTATAGCAGCGTCACGAACGCGCGCCGGAGAACGTTCGCGCGAACGCACGGAACCGGCCGGGGGCCTTGCTCGCCGTCACCCCCGCAGGACCGGCGATCCGGACCGAGAGATTTGCCAGCTGGATGCGCTTCGCGAGCCGGCGATGCATCGCGGGCCCGAGGAGCCGGGCACCGCGGACCGCCGTGAGCGCGCGGACGCGATGCGCGACGGTGTAACGAGTCAGCGCGACCTCGGCGTCGCCATCCCCGGCGAGCAGGCGGCGGCAAGCGTCGCCGGCACCGTCGAGCGAGGCGCTCGCGACCTCGGGCGTCGCGATGAGGAGCAGCGTGCCCTGGGCACGTGCGGCACCGCTGTCGACCCCGCGACCGCGACCGGGCGCGTGGATCACCCGGAGCTCGGGGACCTCGGCGCGTAGCAGTGCGAGCACGGCGTGCGAGTTGTCCCCGGAGTCCTCGTCGACTGCGAGGATCTCGAACGCGAGGCCCAACCCACGCAGATGCTCTGCGGTGTGGCGGACCGCGATCCCGACCGCCTCTTCGTCGTCGCCAAATGGCAGGATGACGGAGACGTCGAACCGGGACCTTTCAGACATTGCCTCGGCGAGAAGCAGCAACCGTGCCGCCATTGGATGCTGGTTCATCGCACGGGTGCAGCCCGATTGTCACGTGATTGCGACATGTTGGGCGGCATAAAAACGCCAATGGTCGGACCAAGGTGCGAACCTCGTTACGCACCGCGCCGAGTCGTTCTCGCCGAATCGGTCTCACCCTGGCAGAAGTCGGCGCGCAACGGCCGTCCAGTCGAGGTGCGAGACGGTGGCTTGCAGGTCGGTGGCGGTGGGCGGATCAGCGAGCACGCGATCGATCGCGCGCGCGAGTGCGGAAGCATCGTCTGGTGGGACGTGGTGGATCCCGGCGAGCTCTCGCAACCCACCGACCTCGGACGCGATCACCGGAACGCCAGCGGCGAGGGCCTCGAGCGCGATCAGCGGCATGCCTTCCGTGCGGCCGGACGCGAGGATCCGTGATGGCACGA
>JBBJLY010000428.1:0-4621 GCA_037720695.1 Kofleriaceae bacterium
GCCTCGCCGTCGTGGACCGCGCGCGCGGCCTCGTAGACGGCACGGCCGTCGACATCGTCCTGATCCATGCGGAAGCTCTTCGCGAGCGTCGCGACGCGCGGCGCAGCGAGGCTCCCGGGCTCGGCGGCGGCCTCGACCAGATCGGCGAGGATCTGGCCGGCGTCGATCGCGGGCAGCTGGTTCGCATCGCCGATCAGGATGATCGGCGCGGAGACGGGCAGGGCATCGAGCAGCGCATCGACCAGCTCGAGGTCGACCATCGAAGCCTCGTCGATGATCACGGCGCCGACCGGCAACGGGCTCTGCGCGTGATGTGCGAACCGGCCACCGCGATAGCCGAGCAGGCGGTGCAGGGTCTGCGCAGTGGGTGGTGCGGCGGCGAGCGCGACATCGGTAGCGTCCGGATCCACGATCGACGATAGCTGGTCGCGGATCACCTCGGTCAGCCGGTTCGCCGCCTTGCCGGTCTGCGCCGCGAGCGCGATCTCGGGGATGCCGAGCCGCGCGAGGCCACGCACGATCGCCGCGGCGACGACGGTCTTGCCGGTGCCGGGACCGCCGGTCACCACGCCGAGCTTGCCGGCGAGCGCGATCCGGACCGCGGCGGCTTGCTCCTCCGTGAGCGGGCGGGCGGCCGGACGCGCGATCACATCGTCGACGACGACCGTGGCCTCGACCGCCGGCACGACCAGCCGCTCGGCGAGCCGGGTCGCGACCCGGTGCTCGAGCCAGCGCGAGCGCTCGGTGTACAGGCAGCCATCGTCGACCACGAGCGGCAGGCGTGAGTCCCGGATCCCGATCACCGAGTTGAACCGCGGCGCGCCGGTGAGGTTGGCGATCGTGCGCAGCACGCGCGGGACATCGAGCTCGATGCCGGCGACACGCGCGACGTCTCCGACCAGCCCACGCAGCGGCCCCCTCGGATCGAGTGGCAGCCGGGTCGAGCCTTGACGCTGCGCGATCATCAGCGCGAGCACCATGATCGCCAGCGCCTCGGGATGTTCCGACGAGCCGAGCCAGCCGACATCGGCGGCGACCAGCTCCTCCGCGAGGTAGAGGCCCTCGTCACCGAGATCGCAGCTGCGCGCGCCGACACCGAGCCGGCGGAACACGTCGGTTCCCGGGGCGGGCTCGAACCGCGCACGCAGCGTGCCGCGCGGATGCAGCGGCGTGGTCACGCGCGAACCTCTCGCCGGGTCGACAGCTCGCCGAGCCAGGCGGTCCAGGTCGCGAGCTGGGTGTCGTCGACCCGGACCGGGACCACGATCCCGTAGCGCACGAACGCAAACAGCAGGCCCGCGAACCGCCGGCCGCCACCCATCCGCGTCGCGGCGAGCGCATAGAGCCGGGCCTGGATCCCGTAGTGCTCGCGCACGCGCGCCGTCGCGGAAGTCACGCGATCCTCGCCGAGCACGTCACTCTTGTAATCGAGGACCCACAGCTCGTCGTCCCACGCGAGCAGCGCGTCGATGTAGCCCTTCACCAGGCCACGCGCATCGGGAAGTGGATACGAGAATTCGACCTCGCGCGCGAGCGCCGTCGCGTCGACCATCGCGGGCAGCGTCGTGCCGTCGATCAGCTGCAGCGGCGCGGTCAACGTCGCGTACGCAAGCTCGGCCGCGTGCGGCAAGAACCGGGTCGCGATCCCGCGCGCACGCGCAGCCGAGGTCAGCTGGTCCAGCACCTCGGGCTCGGTGTGCCAGGCCTCGAGATCACCGGCGCGGCGCGCGAGCTCGAGATCCGCGTGCTCGAGCACGTCGTGCAGCAACAGACCCGAGCTGGCGCCGGGCGGCAGCTCGCGGGGGCCGACCTCGCCGACCGCATCGTCGGCGGCGAACTCGGCGGGATGGATCTCGAGCGGGACGTGCAGCGGATCACCCGGGCGCGTGACGATCGCCGCGTCGGCATCATTGGCGAGCCGCGTGTACGACAGCATCTCGAGCCGCCGCGCGGCGCGGGGCAACGGCGTGACCTCGCCGGTAGCGGGCGGCGGCGGGGCGACGAACCCGGCGAGCGCATCGCCGGGTGCCGGCGCGACCTCGGACCGCCGACGACGATCGGTCTGGCCTCGAACAGCCGGCGCCGTCGGCGCGGCCCGACGAACGGTCCGACGCAGCGCTGGATCGGTGATACGCGGCGTGCTTCTGCAGCGCCCCTCGCCGTACAGCGGCAGGTACAGCCGGACCTGCGCGCGGGTCAGCGCGACGTAGGCGAGGCGCTGGTTCTCGGCCTCGACCTCGTCCTCGAGCAGCTTCTGCGTCGAGTCGTCGGACGACCGACCACCACCGCGCGACCGCACCATCGCGCAGCAGGTGGACCCGCGACTTGGGACGCCGGAGGCGCCACCGATAGAGGAACATACGGCGCCTCGAGGCCCTTGGCCTTGTGGATGGTCAGGATCCGGACCGCATCGGCGTCGGTCTCGGCGCTGGATGTCGCGCTCGTCGGGATGCCCGGTGTCGTCGGCGATCCAGCGCCGCAGCTGGACCACCAGCTCGTGCAGATCGCTGCGCGACCGCGACAGCTCGGCGCGAGCAGCAGCTCGATCAGGTGCCACGTGTTCGTGACCGCGCGCTCACCGCCGCCGAGCACGAGCGCGCGCTCCGCAAACCGGCTGTCCTCGACGATGCGCCGGAACAGCGTCTCGTAGGCGCGCCGCGACGCGAGCTGCGCCCAGTCGAAGATCCGCGCGATCAGCGGATGGTGATCTGGCGCGTCGACGACCTGCATCAGCTCGCCCCACGGCACGTCGAAGAACCGGGTGCGTAACGCGCGCATCCGGGCCGAGCGGTCGCGCGGCGCGGCGATCGTCGCCAGCACGGCGGCGAGCTCGCTGGCCTCGCGGGTGTCGAACAGCTTCTCGGGCTCGACCAGCGCGCACGGCAGACCGCGCGTGCGCAGGGCCGCGGCGATCTCGGTGCTGTCGCGATTGGTCCGGGTCAGCACCATCACCTGACCGAGCGCGAAGTCCGGGGTGACGCCGCGGATGCTCCATCGCGGCGGCGCCGCGCGCAGTGCCTCGATCGATTCGCCGATCGCGCCCGCGAGCGCAGCGCGGTTGGCCTCGAGCTGGCCGCGCCCCGACGACTGCAGCACGAACACGGTGACCGGCGGCCGCACGTCGTCGCACGCGACGTCGCCGCTGGCCTCGACCGGCTCGTCGTAGGTGATGCCACGATCGAGCATCGGCATCGCGAAGTTGCCGATCAGGATCTGGTTGACCGCGGCGACCAGCGGCTCGGTCGACCGCCGGTTGACCGCGAGCGGGACGCGCACGGCTCCGGCGCGCAGCATCTCCTCGCGTGCGGCCGCGTAGGTCGCGACGTCGGCACCGCGGAAGCTGTAGATCGCCTGCTTGGGATCCCCGACGATCGTGAGCCCGCGCGCGTCGGGGTGCATCCACACCGAGCGGAAGATGTTCCACTGCACCGGATCGGTGTCCTGGAACTCGTCGATCATCACCCACGGCGTGCGGGTGCGGAGGCGCGCCGCGAGCTCGTCCTTGCGCGGGCCGCGGAGCGCGCGCCACACCAGCTGCAGCATGTCGTCGTAATCGAACAGCCCGTGCTCCGCTTTGTCGGCGACGATCCGTGCGATCAGCGGAGGCAACAGCTCGGCGGCGATCGCCTCGTCGAGCGACAGTGGGACGTGCCGCGCAGCGCGGTGCCGACCTCGCCGGGAGCTTCGAGGACGCCGCCAGCAGCTCCGCGGCCTCGCGGATCCCGTCGAGCATCGCGAGCAGCCGCGGCGGCTCCGTGCCTGGGGACAGCTGGCGAGCGCGCGAGCTCTTCGATCCGTGCAAGCGCCCACGCTCGCTGTGCAGCGCGGCCTGGACGACGTTGCGCTGGCCCTCGGTGCCGAACGTGGCGCGCAGCGCCGCGACCGTCGCGTGCACGGCACCGGTGTCGAGCCGGCGCCGCACGCGGGCATCGCGCCCGACGCCGGCGCGCGCGCACTGCAGCAGCATGTCACGCAGGCGATCGACGGATCGATCAGTCTCGAGGAACGCGCGCAGCAGCGCCCGCTCGGTCTCGCCGCGCGCGTAGCGCTCGCGGAGCAGCGCCGAGAACGCCTGATCGAACGCGACCTCGTCGGCGACCTGCGCCTGCTCGAACAGGCGTTGCGCCGCGAACGCATCCTCGACGAGGATCCGGTGGCAGAACCCGTGAATCGTGAAGATCGGCGCGTGATCGAACGCGGTGACCGCGGCTCGCAGGCGCGCACGCGCGGTGTCGTCGATGCTCCAGTGGCTGTCGCCCTCGTCGGAGCCCGTGTGCCGCGACAACCGATCGAGCACGTCGCGGATGCGCATGCGCAGCTCGGCGACGGCCTTCTCGGTGAACGTGACGAGCAACAGCTGACCGAGCTCGGCGCCACCGAGGATCAAGTCGACGACGCGATGCTCGAGGAAGTACGTCTTGCCGGTACCCGCCGACGCCTCGACGACGACGAACCGATCGCTCGCCGGCGGCAGCGCCTTTGGACGCGGGACACGCACCATGGTCATGGCCCACCTCGCCGTTGTTCGAAGCCGTGGTCACCGCTCATCCGCTCGACGAGCGGACCGAGCCTGCGTTCCGCGATCGCAGTGACCTCGGGCGGCGGCACGAGCCCATCGCGC
>JBBJLY010000429.1:0-4603 GCA_037720695.1 Kofleriaceae bacterium
ACAGGTAGAGGTTCTTCGCGAGCTGCTGCGTGATCGTGCTGCCGCCGACCGCGAGCGTGCCGTCGTCGAGGTTGGACTCGACCGCATTCTCGATCGCCTTCCAGTCAACGCCCTGGTGGCGATAGAACTTCGCGTCCTCGGCATGGATGATCGCGGCCCGCAGGTAGCGCGAGATCTTGCCGAGCGGCTGCCAGCGCCAGCGCAGCGTGAACGGCTTGCCCGCGGCGGCCGCCTGGGCCCGGCGCAGGTCGATGAAGGCGGTCGAGGCAGGGTTCTCGGTCGCGAGCGGCGCGGTGTTGGGAACGGAGCACCACCGGACCAGCATGCAGCTCGCGATCGCCACGATGACGAGCTCGGTGGCGCGAGCGGCGATCGTCGCCCATCGCCGGCGCGGTCGGGTCGCCGTCGCGCTCGGCATCGTCGCCGGGATGCTGACACAGGGCGCGGGATTTCGCCCCGGCGACTGCGCTCGGGTATCGTGCGCGCGTGAGAGCTGTCGCGATCATCAACGGCAACGCCCGTCGACTTCGCGGCAAGGCCCGCAAGCAGTTCGAGCGCGCGCTGCCCGGCGAGGTCCGGTTCACCAGCTCGCTCGACCAGGCGCGCGAGGTGATCCGCGCCGAGATCGCGCGCGGGCGCGATCTGATCGTGCTCGGTGGGGGCGACGGCACGGTGGTGATGGGGCTGACGCTGGTCGCCGAGGCATGTCGCGGGCTCGCGAAGCCCGAGCCGGCGATCGGCGTGTTGCGCCTCGGGACTGGCAACGCGATCGCGGATGCGGTGGGCGCGACGGACGACCCGGCGGACGATCTCGCGCGGCTGGCGCGCGGGGAGGGCACCTGGCAGCCGACGCCGATGCTCGAGGTCTTGGGCTTCCGGACCCCGTTCGTCGGGATGGGAATCGACGCGCTGGTGCTCGAGGATCACGAGGCGACGAGCCGCGTCGTCGATCGGTTTCCCGGCGCGAAGCGGCTGATCGGCAGCGGCGCGCGCTACACGCTGTCGGTCGGACTGCGGTCGATTCCTCGATTCGCGACCGTCGACCGCTCGATCGCGACGGTCACGAACCTGGGCTCGCCCGGCATCGAGATGGGCAAGCAGGGCGTGACCGGGCGGGAGATCCCGCGAGACAAGATGTTGTGGACTGGCCCCTGTACGTTAGTCGCGGCATCGACGATTCCGTACTTCGGCTTTGGACTGAAGATGTTCGCGTTTGCCGGATCGCACGCGGGTCGGTTCCATCTCCGCTGCGGATCACCGGGCGTGCTGGAGGTCCTGCGCAACGTGCCGCGCGCCTTCAAGGGCACGTACTTCTCCGACCACATCCAGGATTTCCTGTGCGATCGCGTAGAGATCGAGCTCGATCCGGAATCGCCGGTCGAGGTCGGGGGCGAGCTCGTCGGTCGCAGGCGTCGCATCGAAGTCGCACTGACCGCACCCGTGAACCTCGCCTCGCTAGCGAATCATCCACGATGACGGAACCGTAGTCTCGACGCGAGATTGCGAGTCCGAAAAATTTCTCGTCGACAAACTGTTTGACAGATCCGAAGAGCGCTGTTATCCGTATCAACCATCGGCCACCTTCACTGGGTGGTCGGAAGTCGAAGCAGACCGTGAACTCGCAAACGCTACATAATCTCCTCTCCGAAGCGCCAGTCGCCGGACCGATGCCCTCGTGGCGTCGCCCGTGTGCCAAAGTCGCCCAGGTGTTGGTGATTGCCGCCGGTCGCTTCGATAGCACCGGTCGGTACCTCCCCGGAGGACCCCCTCTCGCTTGACGTGAACCACGTCGTGCGCTGATCGGGCCGCCCAGGGAACACCAGGCGGCCCGAAGTCGTTTCGGGCAGTCGATTCGGGCTTCGGGTCCGGCGACAACAAACAAACTGATTTGTGACTCGCGATCTCAATGGAGATCTCGAATCGCGAAGGGTGCACTCGCAGGGTTTGCGAACGCGCCATGGCCCGAGGTGCGCCCGCTGCGTGCCGAGGGAGCTCTGTGACAACTGAAGAGTGATGACGATGAGGGTGCCGAGGCAGGCACCCAACACAACCTGCCGCGTGTGGGAGGGTGCTCGCAAGAGCACGCTCTCGCACGCGGCAGACATCCCACTCTTGCGTAGGTGGTCTGCGCGCTCGGTTGAAGCCCGAGAGGTTCTGGTTCGATTCCAGAGGGTGGGACTCGGAGATCTCGGGTCGATAGCAAATGCTGGCCTTGCAGCGGACTCTTAATCCGCCGACACGTGGGTTCGATTCCCACTCGACCCACGAATGAATCGCCGAACGTGCTCCGGCATCGACGGCGGTTCGCAAATCAGGTCCCCCCGGGGACCGCCAAGCGGATGCAGTGTCATTGGTGGCACGCCGGTGCGCCACACCGGAGAGGCGGGTTCGATTCCTGTCATCTGCTCGACGTAGTTTCTGCAGACGAGCCATTGGAGGCCGACCGGTGCGCCACACCAGTCTCGCGGTTTCGATCACCGCCGTCTGCTCGATGATCCTGTCCTGTCGCAGACGCGCCATGGAGGCCGATCGGTGCCCCACACCTGTCTCGCGGTTTCGACCACCGCCGTCTGCTCCTCGGTCTTCCCAAACTCGCCTCCCTGACTTGCCTCCCTAGCTCAGTGGTCACAGAGCAACTGTTTCGTAAACAGTCGGTCGTCGGTTCGATTCCGACGGGGGGCTCCTTTGAATCGATCTCGAGTCGCCACCCGGCGACGGCGGCCGCGCCCTCGCCACCAGGCGAGTCGAACCTAACCTGTCCGCACGTGCGGGCCGAACGTCGCCGAGGAGCGTCATGCTGGAGCACACGAATCAGTTCACGAAGTCTGCCCGTGCCGAGCTCCCGATGACCCCAGCGGTCGTCCCGGATGTGATCGACTGGGAGCGCCTCGAGCGCTTCCTCGTCCTCGGGACGGAAGGCGGCACCTACTACGTCGGCGAGCGCGAGCTCGCGCTGGAAGCCGCGGCGGCAGTCGCGCGGTGTCTCGCTGCCGACGGCATTCGCACCATCAACCGGATCGTTGTAAGCATTGAAACGGGACGCGCGCCCAAGAACGATCCGGCCATCTTTTCTCTCGCGATGGCGGCCAAGCTCGGAGATCAAGCCACGCGCCGGCACGCCTACGCGATGCTGCCGAAGGTCTGTCGCATCGGCACCGAGCTGATGCACTTCGCGGAGTACGCGCAGGCGTTCGGTGGCTGGGGGCGCGGGATGCGCAAGGCGGTGGGCTCGTGGTTCAACGCGCGCCCGGCGACCGAGCTCGCGCACCAGCTCGCGACCTATCAGACGCGAGAGGGGTGGTCGAATCGAGATCTGCTGCGCCTCGCGCATCCACGCGCGGCGTCGCCCTCGCACGATCGCCTCTATGCGTGGGCCGTGAAAGGCACCCTGCCCGAGGACGCCACGGCCGACCCCGCCCTGGGACCGGTGGTGGCACTCGAGCGGCTGCGGGCCACGGATGACATCGCGTTCGCCGCGCAGATCATTCGCGATCATGCGGTACCTCGTGAGTGTGTGCCGACTCACCTGCTGCATTCGCCGCAGGTGTGGGACGCGCTGCTCGAGGCGATGCCACTCGCCGCAGTGTTGCGCGAGCTACCGGCGATGACCCGCGTGGGACTGCTCGCGATGGGCAGTGCCGCGGCCAACGAGGTCGTGTGGCGACTTCGCGATCGCACGCAGCTGGAGGCCGCACGGATCCATCCGTTCGGTTTCCTCGCCGCGCTCGTGACCTACCGGTCCGGACGCGGTGCACGCGGTCAAGGTACGTGGCTCCCGGTGGCGTCGATTGTCGACGCGCTCGATGCCGCGTTCTATACAAGCTTCTCGACGGTCGAACCTGCGGGCAAGCGGATGTTGCTCGCACTCGATGTCTCTGGATCCATGGGTTGCGGTGCTGTCGCTGGAGTGCCGGGGCTGTCCCCGCGCATCGCCAGTGCTGCAATGGCGTTGGTGACGGGCGCGACGGAGCGTGAGCAGACGCTCGTGGCGTTCACTGCGGCGGCGGGAGGATATGGAGGCAAGTGGGGCGGTGGCGATTCCGGGATCACGGCCGTGTCGATCTCGTCGCGCAAGCGACTGGACGATGTGGTCGACGAGCTCGGGGCGCTGCCGATGGGTGGGACCGATTGCGCCCTTCCGATGATCTGGGCGCACAAGCACCGCATCGATGTCGACGCATTTGTCGTCTACACCGATAACGAGACCTGGGCTGGAGACGTGCACCCAGCGGAGGCTCTGCGGGCATACCGAGACGCACGGGGAATTTCGGCCAAGCTGGTCGTGGTCGGAATGACGTCGACGGAGTTCAGCATCGCTGACTCCAACGACGCCGGGATGCTAGACGTGGTCGGTTTTGACACGTCGACACCTCCGGTCATCGCCGACTTCGCGCGCGCGTAGAGCTCTACGCAGTGTACGAAGGCGCGGCCCCGCGACAGCTGCTGGTGTGGCAACACACCGGCATTTGGGATCGAAGCTCATCAGGAAGAGCGGCTGGCTGTTAACCAGATGGCAGTTGGTTCGAATCCAACCGATCCCTCTTTTGTGGCGGCTCCCGGGAAACGGGTGGCTTTCCGACGAGCAGCGTGACGGGCGGGTCGC
>JBBJLY010000196.1:0-16143 GCA_037720695.1 Kofleriaceae bacterium
AGCGCGCACTGCCCGGCGCCGAGATCATCATGTACGACGACCTCGGGCACGTCGCGCTGCTCGGCTCGCGCCGCGTCGCCGCGAACGTGATCGAACGGCTGCGCCGATAGATCTCAGAAGATCGTCTGTAGATCGCCGGCCGTGAACGTGTTGACCGGCACGGTGAACCCTTCGATCGCGGCGTGCAGGGTGCCGTGCTCGTCAACCGTGATTTCGCGCGCGAAGTCGAGCGGCTTGCCCTCGCGCCACGGCAGCGTCGAGTGCACGATCGTCCACGGCACGCGCCCGCCGCGTACGAGGCCGTAGGAAAATTCGCAGTCGAGCATCTCGATGATCTGCGCGCGCGTGGCGTGCGTCTTTTCGACGAGCGCAGCGAGCGATTCGCCTGCGGGTAGATCGTGCGCGCGGTTGCGCGCGTAGATGAAGTGATCGCCGACGATCGTAGCACGCTCGGTGCGCCCTGCCTTCGAGATTGATGCTGATAACCTGTTGTCGCCCCGCGAGAGCGACCACCACAGCTCGCTGAACTCGCCGGCAGGCCTTCCTCGAGGACGCTGCCGCGCCGTGCCGCGGAGCCGCGCGGCGTCGACCCTGTCGGGCGGCTGGAAGTCGATATCGTGGTTCCACAGCGCGACGAGGTTCGAACGAAGCCGTACCGAGAAACCTTCGCCGAGCAGGGCATGGAGCTGTGTATCGTCGAGGTCGTCGAACGACGTCGCGGTGATACCGGGCGGTCGAGCGGAATCCGCACGGACCCAAACACCGACGGCGTCTGCAGATCGCGGACGATGCGATCCTCGATGGGCGGGGTCGCCGTTCTGATCCACCGGCCCACGCTGCGAACCAGGTCGGATCGCTCTCGGGCCGGTCAGCAGCGCGAGCACGAGCAAGCGCGGAGCGCGAAGCACAGCAGGGCCCGCTTCACGTCGCGGAGATCGTGAGGTGCCCGCTGCGCTTGCCCGTCGCGCCGGCGTAACCAACGCATCGAGCCGGAAACTCCGCACGATCGAAGGCTACGTTCTTCGGGGTGAAAAATCGATGGTTTGGATGTTGCTCGTCGGTGCAGCTCTCGAGCCGCGGCGCGAGGTCGGCCCGACATGAGGGAGCCTGCGTGGGCGGCCGACTTTGTCGCGAGCGCGAACACGGGCGCGCATGCAGCGATGAGGCGCCCGCCATCGGCGACAATGACCGACCCTGCCGCGACGCCTGCCGCGATGCTGGCGGAATCGACGACGCGCCGCCGAGGTGCACGCCGCGCACGGCAAGCTCGAGGTGCTGGCGCGGCGTTCGTAGGACATGGCCCGCGACTTCGAGGCGATCGCGGCGGATCTGCGCTGCACCACTGGCCAGCCTGACCGGGGTCAGGAGGAATTTCGCACGCTCGTCAGGGCAAGTACCGCGAGGGGCTCGACGCGATCCAGGAAACCCAAGGCACCGCGGCAGCGTGCGCGCCGCGACTGCGTCGCGAAGGTCGATGCCGCCGGGTCTGGCTCGGAAGGCGAGCGCACGGCCGCGCGATGTGCGCGCAAGGATGTCGCGCATCCAGGGCGCCATGAAGCGTTGGCGACGCCTATGGGCTACCTCGCGGTCGACCCGGGCGTTGATGGGCAGGTCGGCGCAGCGCCGCGCTGTGTGATCGCATGGAGAAGGTGTTGCCGCGGAGATGAAGGGTCGCCTGTCCCGGCGCTGACCTCGGTCAATGTCTCGCTGAGCTGTACCGTGGCGCCAGCGCACGACACGCGGCTTGGTGTGGTTCGCGCATGATCAACAAGCCGCGAAACGCCCGAGACTGCACCCAAGCTCCCGACCCCCGGAGACCGTCCGACGAGAACAGCGTGCGCAGGACCTCCAGAAGGGCGACGTGCGCCCCGACGGTCCTGGCGACGAGACCGCACCCGTCGAGCCGCGAAGCGCCGGCATCAAGCGGTTAGCCTGCGAACAGCGTGGCCATCGTCGCGCGTCCGATCGTCACGTCGACGAGCTCGCCGATCGCGCCGACCCCCGCGGGGAGGATCACGCTCTTGAACCCGTCGGTGCGGCCGATCAGCTGTGCCGGATCGCGCTTGCTGGGTCCATGCACCAGCACGCGCTCGTCGCGCCCGACGTGCGACGCGAACACCTCGCCGCTGATCTGCTCCTGCAGCGCAACGATCTCCGACAGCCGGCGCTGCTTCACGGCAGGCGTCACGTCGTCGGGCAGCTTCTTCGCGGCGAGCGTCAGATCGCGCTCCGAGTACGCGAACATGAACGCGCTGTCGAACCGGATCTCGCGCATCAGCGCGAGCGTCTGCGCGTGGTCGTCTTCGGTCTCGCCGGAGAACCCGGTCAGGATGTCGGTCGAGAGCGCGATGTTCGGCGACGCGTGCCGCAGCGCCGCGACGATCGCGCGGTAGTCCGCGACCGTGTAGCCGCGCCGCATCCGATCGAGCACGACGTCGGAGCCGGACTGCACCGGCAGGTGGACGTACTTGCAGACCTTGGGCTCGTCGGCGATCGCGGCGATGACGTCCGCCGTGAAGTCGACGGGGTAGGGCGACGTGAACCGGATCCGCTCGATGCCGTCGATCTTTGCGACCGCGCGCAGCAGCTCGGCGAACGTGACGTCCTCCCAGGCGTACGAGTTGACGGTCTGACCGAGCAGCATGACCTCGCGATAGCCGGCCTCGGCGAGCTCGCGGACCTGGCGCAACACCTCGCGCGGTGGCGTTCCGCGCTCGCGGCCGCGCGTGTAGGGCACGACGCAGAACGTGCAGAACTTGTCGCAGC
This sequence comes from Kofleriaceae bacterium, assembly GCA_037720695.1. GTDB lineage: Bacteria > Myxococcota_A > Polyangia > Haliangiales > Haliangiaceae > JABFXX01. The sequence continues at coordinate 2,767 of JBBJLY010000196.1, forward strand.
CGCGCTGGATCGTGACGAAGCCCGACACGCCATCGCCGCCGATCGCACCCGACAGCCCCTCGTAGGTCTCCGCCTTGTCGAGCTTGACGTCGAGCAGCGCGACCGTGTGGTGCTCGCGCGCGGCTCGCAACAGCTCCGGCATGCGGCGGTAGCTGTCTGGCCCGGCGATCACGTCGACCGCAGGCGCACGTGCGGCGAGCCCTTCCTTCAGGTGCTCTGCCATGCAGCCGACGATCGCGAGCACGACGCCCGGCCGCTTGCGCTTGACCGCCCCGAGCTCGGCAGCGCGTGCGATCACGCGCTCCTCGGCCTTCTCGCGAACCGCGCAGGTGTTGACGACGATGACGTCGGCGTCGTCCGCGCGCTTCGTCACCGCGTAGCCTGCCTCGGCGAGCACGCTGCCGATCAGGTCGCTGTCCGCCACGTTCATCTGACAGCCGTAGGTCTCGACGTACACCCGTTGCGCGCCCTCGGCGGGCACGACGGCGGGGCGCGCGCCTTCGGTACGCTTGCCGAGGGGAACCAGGCGGTCGGACATGGCCAGGCTGCTTACCATGCCCGGAGGCGGCCGGGCACGGCTATCCTGGTCGCTGATGGCCGCCCGCCACGTCACCCGCACTGCTGCCTGGAGCCTCGTCTGCGTCGCGACCCCGCTCGCGCTGCGCACGACGTTCGGCCGGCCGTGGGGTGCGATCGGCTTCGCGATCGTCCTGGCCGCCACGGTTGTCCTCGTGCTCTGGCTCCCGCGCGCGGCCCATCGCGCGTTCACGACCGGCAAGGTGGCCCGCGCTCATCGCCGCTATCGCGTGTGCCAGCTGGTCGCGTTCACGGCCGCCCGCGAGCGCGCCGCCGAGCTGTCGCGGACCGCGTGCCTGCTCGACCTCGGTCGCGGTCCCGCCGCCGCCGCGTTGCTCGCGACGCTCGAGCGCGCCGACCTCGATCCCGCGGAACGCGTGGTCTACCTCAACAACCGAGCGTGCGCCGCGCTCGATGCAGAGACCGATCCAGTGGCGGCGCTCGCGCTGGTCGACGAAGCCACCGCACTCCGTCCTGACGTGCCCGCGGTCCAGCACACGCGAGCGCGCGCGCTGCTCGCGGTCGGCCGGATCGATGACGCGATCACGGTGCTCGACGCGATGCGCACGGGCGGCGAGCTGCCAGCGCGGCTCGAGGCCGAGCGGTGTCGCGACCTGGCGACCGCGTGGGAGCGCAAGGGGCAGCCTGCGTACGCCGATGACTATCGTGACCGCGCCCGCCTCCACGCGAGCTAGGATGGCGTGACGAATCGGAACGGGTCTCCGTCCTGCGGAGGAGAGGAGGTCTGTGATGAGTTACAAGCGCGTTGCGGCGATCGCGGTGTGGTGTCTCGGGTGTGGCAGCGATCCAGCCAGTCCTGATGCGCGACCCGTCACGGATACGGCCGAGGCAGCGGATGCGCCGGCCGATGCCGGCCCGCCGACCAGCGTGACACTGACGGTGTTCACGACGGACGGCGCGCCTGCTGCCACCGGCTCGGATGTCGTGCTGATCTCCGACAACGGAGGCCCGTGGACGCCCGTGTCCGGGACCGACGGGGTGTTCACGGCGACGGTGGTCGGCCCGAGATACGCGTTTGCTCGGCAGTGCGCCGACACGGAGTACACCGAGGCGTGGATCTTTCACCTCACGCTGGTCGACGGCACGGCGATCAGGGACGTCAACTGCAAGCGGTCTCCAGACACCGCGACCGTGACCGGTGCGGTCGCCGGCGTCGCCGAAGGGCAGTACGGGTTCATCAGCATCGGCGGCGGGTTCGGAACCGGGCGGCCCGGCACCAACTACTCCCTGAAGGCACGCCGCGGGACGGGCACGCTGGCGGCCTGGGTCGCACCATCCGCGCAGCCACGGATCGTGCAGCGGTTCCTCATCCAGCGCGGAATCGACATCACGGGCGATCGGGTGATCGACGTCGATTTTGCAGCGGGCGTTGCGGCGGAAGACCACGCGATCGCCGGTGCCGGCGGCGGTTCGCTCGAACAGAGCTCGTCGGCTTGCTGCCTGCGGGGGGCGCGAGCGGTTTTTTTCTAACTCTCGGCGCGATGACGCTCGCGACGGACCGCTATCGCGCGCCGCCGGCGAGCAGCTTGATCTCGGGTGACCTCCTGATCGTCACGCGCGCGTCAACGGTCGCATCCTCGCGACGCTCGATCGCGCTCGTCACCAGCACCCCGACCGATCTCGCCGGGAGCTACGCGCCCGACTATCCGGCCGCTGCCCTGACTCCTGCGGCCACGGCGCCGCGGCTGTCTGGCGAGCTGCCTCACGACGACGGCGCCGACCTCTACTACGTCACGAACGTGCAGCGCGACAGCCAGAACTTCATTACCGCGTGGTCGCAGGTCTACACACAACGCTGGGCGAGCGGGCTCGCGGTGCCGGTGGCCGTGCCCGATCTCGTCGGCAGCCCCGGCTGGACCGCGGCGGTCGTTGCTGGTGAAGCCTCCGTCATCCAGCAGTGGACGGCGTCGACCAAGACCACCCCGCTGCCCGGACGGCCGGAGCTACTCTATGTCGATGGGGACGCCATCGTCACGTCCAGCAAGCTGTCGACGCTGACCGTGCCGTAGTCAGCGCCAGGTACTGCCGAGCTCGGCGTCGAGGATGTCGCAGCACAGCGAGACACACTCGTCGCACAGCGCGGTGCCGCTGCGGCCGAGCAGCTTCTTGACCTGCGCCTCCAGCTTGCCGCACCACGAGCACACGGCGATCGCGTGCGGGCGCTCACCGGTGTTCGCGGCGTGGTGATCGAGCAGCTCGGCCGAGCTCGGGACATGGAACTCGCCGGTGGCACCGAGGGCCAGGCCCCCGCCGCCAAGCGAGCTGTGGCATGGCGCGCACACCATGACCAGCTCACCCTCCTCGAGGGCCTGCGCGCAGATCGGGCAGTTCACCCGACCGAGCCTATCGCTCCCTCGGCAGCCTGACCACCATCTTGGTACCCTTGCCGGGCTCACTCGCGACGTCGATCCGACCGCCGTGCTCCGCGATCACCGCGTGACAGGTGGCGAGCCCGAGGCCGGTGCCCTTCTTCTTGGTGGTGAAGAATGGGTCGAAGATCCGCGCGAGCTGATCCTTCGAAATGCCCGCGCCATCGTCCGAAACCGACACCGTGACCTCGGTCTCGTGGTTGTGCGCCTCGACGCAGACGCGCTTGCCTCCGCTGTCGGCGGCATTGCGCAGCAGGTTCCACACGACCTGCCGGACCTTGGCCGAATCGGCGCGGACCGCGATCTTGTCGTCGCCCTCGCACGAGAGCTCGACCTCGGCGAACGCCTTGTCCGCGCGTGCGACCTGGCAGGTCTCGCGCACGAGGACCGAGAGGTCGAAGTCGACGTGCTGGCTCGGGCGCGGGTTCGCGTAGTCGAGCAGATCGTCGATCAGGGCATCGAGGCGCTGGATCTCGCGGTGGACGATCGCCATCAGGGTGCGGTCGTCCTCGGAGGCTTGCGGAGTCTGGCGCAGGAGCTCGATCGAGCCGGAGATCGCGGCGAGCGGATTGCGGATCTCGTGCGCGACACCTGCCGCGAGCTGGCCGACGGTGGCGAGCCGCTCGGCACGGCGGATGTGCGTCTCGAGGCGGCGGAGCTCGGTGAGGTCCTGGAAGTTCACCACGCGGCCAATCACGTGGTCACGAACGTCCCGCAGCGGGGACACCGTGACGCCGATCGTGAGGTCCTCGAGCGTGAGGTCGGCGCGCCGGAGCTCGCCCTGAGACTCGACAAGCATCGCGGACAGGCCCGGCATCGCGTTCTCGATCGAGCGACCGGCGAGGTCCGGGACGGTGCGGCGTAGGATGTCGGCGCCTGCCTGGTTCGCGGTGAGCACCGTGCCGTCCGGGGCGGTCGTGATCAGGCCCGAGGCGAGCGAGCGCACGATGTCCTGGTGGAGCGTGAACAGGTCGGCGGCCGCCTTGCGCGTGGTCGCCAGGCTCTCGGCTCCCTTCTCGAGCTGGTCGCCGAAGATGTAGGCGAGCGCGCCGACCCCGATCAGCGCCGCGAGTTGCACGCCGAGGGAACGCGCCATCGCGGTGCCGGTCTCCTCCCACGGGCGGAGCTGGCCGGACATCGGCAGGTCGATCGCACGCGTCCACGCGAGGATGGCGACTGCGGTCAACGCGATGATCGACGTGATGGTGACGGCGACCGCGCCACGTCGGTAGTACAGCGCACCGGCGGCGACGATCGATAGCGCGAAGATGAACGCGTAGGGGCTCTGCGCCCCACCGGTCATGTAGACCAGCAAGGAGGTGACCGCAAGGTCGGTCGCCTGCATCGGCATCGCGACCTTGCGTGGTGCCACGCCGGACCGCAGCAGCACGCCATAGACGATCAGGGACAGGTAGGTGGCCGCGATGATCGACGACTGCAGCCACACCGCGTCGCGTGGCGGCGCTTCGGCGGCAGAGACCAGCCATAGCGAGAGTGCGAGCACCACCGAGACGACGATCGTCCGCAGCAGCAGCAAGCGGGTCACGCGCCGCCGCAGGTCACTCGGAGACGACACCGGATGACCGACGAGCGAGTCGCCGGGCGAGGGTGTCGACAGATCCCGCCGGATCAGTGGGATCGGCACCGTGCCGGCGGGCCTCATCGCGTGCCTAGCCCTGAAGGTTTCCGGCGAGCTTGAAGATCGGCAGGTACATCGCGATGATCAGGCCGCCAACGACGATTCCGAGGAACGCCATCATGATCGGCTCGATCAGGGACGTCATCGCGGACACCGCGGCGTCGACTTCTTCTTCGTAGAAGTCGGCGATCTTCTGGAGCATCTGATCCATCGCGCCGGTCTGTTCGCCGACGCCGATCATCTGGACGACCATGCTCGGGAACACCTTCGATTCCGCGAGCGGGCCAGCCATGTCATGACCTTCGGCGATCTTGTCCTTTGCCCGCATGATGCCCATCATCACGACCCGGTTGCCGGCGGTGCGGGCGCAGATGTCGAGTGCGTCGAGGATCGGGACGCCGGAGGCGAGCAGGGTGCCGAGCGTACGCGTGAACCGTGCGACCACGATCTTGCGGAGCGTGCCGCCGATCACCGGCAGCCGGAGCAGCACACGATCGAAGATCTCTCGGCCGCGGTCGGTGCGCCGCATCATGCCGACGAACATGAAGATGCCGATCGTGATCCCGACGTAGACGTACCACCGGCTGATGAAGCCATTCGAGATGCCGATCACGACCTTGGTTGCCCCTGGCAGCTTCGCGCCGGGCCCCATCTCCTTGTACATGTTCTCGAACGTCGGGATGACCTTGACGAGCATCACGGCGATCACGCCGATCGCGACCACGAGGATGCCGATCGGATAGAACAGCGCGCTCTTGATCTGCGCCTTCAGCTTCACCGCCTTCTCGATGTAGATGGCGAGGCGATTCAAGATCGTGTCGAGGATGCCGCCGATCTCTCCGGCGGCGACCAGGTTGACGTAAAGCTCGTCAAATACCTTCGGGTGCTTGCGGAGCGACTCGGAGAACGTCGCGCCTTGCTCGACGTTCGACTTCACCTGGCCGAGAACCCGCGCGAAGTGCTTGTTCGGTGACTGCGACGACAGGATGTCGAGGCACTGCACGAGCGGCAGACCGGCGTCGATCATCGTCGCCAGCTGGCGCGTGAAGATCTGGAGGTCCTTCGGGCCGACGCCCGAGCCGATCGTCAGGTTGAGCGCCGAAGACTCCTTCCGGACGCGGGACACCGCCAGGCCATCGGCCTTGAGACGGTTCTCCACCTGGTCGGCCGTCTCGGCCTCCATGACGCCCTTCTTCTTCTCGCCCAGGCGGGTATTCGCTTCCCATTGGAACTTGGCCATTGGTACCTACCGTCGGAAGTTAGTGGGTGGTGGGAGAGTTCCGAGCGAGCCGCCGCCATTCAGGATCATGGTCTTCAGCTCGTCGACCTCACTGGTCTTGGACATGCAGTCCTCGAGCGTGATGGTCTGCTTCAAGTACAGCTCGCACAGGGCCTGATTCATCGTCTGCATGCCGAACTTCGACTGCCCGATCTGCATCTGCGAGTAGATCTGATGCAGCTTGTCCTCGCGGATCAGGTTCCGGATCGCGGCGTTTGGGACCATGATCTCGGCAGCGAGCGCGCGACCCGAGCCCGACGCCTTTGGGATCAGCGTCTGGGTGATCACGCCCTCGAGCACGAACGACAGCACGGCGCGCACCTGGTCCTGCTGGTGGGACGGGAACACGTCGATGATCCGGTTGATGCTCTGGATCGCGCTGTTGGTGTGTAGCGTGCCGAACGCGAGGTGACCGGTCTCGGCGATCGTCAGTGCGGCCTCGACGGTCTCGAGGTCACGCATCTCGCCGATCAGGACGACATCCGGATCCTGGCGCAGGATGTACTTGAGTGCGCGCTTGAACGACGTCGAGTCGCGTCCGATCTCGCGCTGGTTGACCAGGCAGCTCTTGTGCTGGTGCTGGAACTCGATCGGGTCCTCGACGGTCATGATGTGACCCTTGAGCGTCGAGTTGATGCGATCGATCATCGACGCCAGCGTCGTCGACTTGCCCGAGCCGGTCGGCCCGGTCACCAGCACGAGACCGCGCGGCCGCTCGCACAGCTCGCTGACGATCGGCGGCATCCCGAGGTTCTCGAGCGGCACGATCTTGTACGGGACGACGCGGAACGCGCCGCCGACGCACTGCTGCTGCATGTAGACGTTGGCGCGGAAGCGCGCCATGCCCTTGATGCCGAACGAGAAGTCGAGCTCGAGATCTTCCTCGAACCGCATCTTCTGCTGGTCGTTCATGACCTCGTAGCAGAGCCGCTTCGTGTCCTCGCGCGTCAGGTCTGCGGTCTGCAGCTTGACCAGGTCGCCGTCGATCCGGAGGCGGGGAGGGGAGCCCGCACTGATGTGCAGGTCGGAGCCGCCCTTGTCGGTCATCGCCTTCAGCAGCGCCTGCAGTGTCATCGACACTGCGTCAATCCTCCACCGTGGTGCGCAGGATCTCCTCGGGTGTGGTCATGCCTTCGAGGATCTTCTGGATGCCGGCCATGCGAAGGCTCTGGACGCCACCGCGGATCATCTCGGTCTTGATCTCGGCCGACGATGCGCCCTGGAGCACGAGCTCCTTCAGCGGGTCGGTGAACGGCATCACCTCGTACAGCGCGACGCGGCCCTTGTAGCCGGTCTGGTTGCACGTGCCGCAGCCCTTGCCCTTCATGATCACGGCCGTGCGGATCTGCTCCTCCGTCATCCCCATCTTCGCGAGGGCCTCGGGATGCTTCTCGTCCGGAATCTTGCAGTCGTTGCAGATCCGGCGCGACAGCCGCTGGGCGAGCACCAGGTTCACCGATGCGGTGACCAGGAAGGGCTCGATGCCCATGTTGAGGAGTCGCGACACCGTCGACGGGGCGTCGTTGGTGTGCAGCGTCGACAGCACGAGGTGGCCCGTGAGCGCGGCCTTGACGCCGATCTCGGCAGTCTCGAAGTCACGAATCTCGCCCACCATGATGATGTTCGGGTCCTGCCGCAGGAACGCGCGCAGGGCGGTCGCGAAGTTGAGGCCGATGTCCTCGTGCATCTGCACCTGGTTGATGCCGTGCAGGTTGAACTCGACCGGATCCTCGGCGGTGGAGATGTTGCAATCGATGGTGTTGAGCTCGGACAGCGCCGAGTACAGGGTCGTGGTCTTGCCCGAGCCGGTGGGCCCGGTCACCAGCACCATCCCGTACGGCTTCTTGATCGCTTCCTTGAAGTGCGCGAGCGGGGCCGCGTCGAACCCCAGCTTCGTCATGTCGAGCTGGAGATTTCCCTTGTCGAGAAGTCGCATGACGATCTTCTCGCCATACAGCGTGGGCAGCACCGAGACGCGAAAGTCCATCTCACGGTTGGCGCCGATCTTCAGCTTGATGCGCCCGTCCTGCGGCAACCGGCGCTCGGCGATGTCGAGCGACGCCATGATCTTGAGGCGCGACGTGATCGCGTTCCGCAGCTTGAGCGGCGGCCGCATCTCCTCCTGCAAGATGCCATCGATCCGGAACCGCACGCGGAAGCTCTTCTCGTACGGCTCGACGTGGATGTCCGACGCCTTCTTCTTGATCGCCGACAGCAGGATCGCGTTACACAGCTTCACGACCGGCGCCTCGCCGGCCTGGTTCTCGAGATCGACGACGTTGACGGCATCGTCGGAGCCGCCCGAGAAGTCGATGTTGTCGGCATCGAACTCGCCCATCATCTGGTCGAGATCGGGCCCCTTGTCGTAGTAGCGCGACAACGCGGTCTCGAGCGCAGCCTCGGAGGCCACGACCGGATCGATGTTGTACTGCGTCAGAAACTTGAGCTCGTCGATGGCGTAGATGTTCGATGGGTCGGCCATCGCGACAGTTAAGATAGGGCCGTTGCGGCGGACCGGGATGACCTGGTGCTTTTCACAGATCTCGCGCGGCACGAGCTTCAGCACCGCGGCATCGATCTCGAACTCCCCGAGGTTGATCGACGGCAGGCTGTACTGCCGCGCGACGAACTGCGTGAGCTCCTGGTCCTTGACGTAACCGAGACGAGACAGCGTCGCGCCCAACCGTTTACCGGTGCGCTTGGCCTCCTCCTGCGCCTGCTGAAGCTGCTGGAGCGAGAGCATCTTCTCGCGGACCAACAGCTCTCCAATGCGGCTCATGCGCCAGTCTCCCCAGGAAAAACGACGGTTTCGAACAGAGTATCTTGCGGTACAGGCATAGGTCAAACACACCAGCGCCGCACTACCCGTGCGCTGCCCGAACCACTATGACGTGGTCGCGCGCATCTGAGAAGTTGCCAGGCCGCGTCTCACCTGCCCGGGTCGCCCCGACACGCGAGGCCCACTTCACCCACACCGCCCTCGCTAGAATCTCTCAGCAGCCCGGAACGAGCTTGATCGACATCGTATAGTTGTTGCGCGTCCCATCCGACGACTGCGCTACCGCGAAGTAGGTGCCCGCTGGTTGGCTGGCCGCACAGGCGCGCAGCGAGCTCGCACCCGACGACGAGCCCGTGGCGATCATGTTACCCGCCATGCCGAGGATCGAGCTCGCGACCGGCGTGCCGCTCTCCCAGCTGGTCACGACCTCGATGTTGGCCGTCGCGGGCGTCACGACCTTGAAGTGGTCCTTGTCGGTCTCGGGACAGATCGAGATCGGGCCGAACGTGATCATCTGCGTGGTGCCGACGTTCGTCATGTAGGCCATCGCCGGGGCGTCGTTGGGCTCGAACGCGGCCTGGTCGGCGCACGTGAAAGCGCCACCACTGTCGACCCTGTCGCCGCCCGTGACGCACACCATTTTGCCGCCGCCGTCGTCCTGGCAGCTGTAGCCGTCCGGGCACTTCGGGTCGACGTCGCCGCAGGTGAAGGCCTGGGGAGGCAGCGAGGGGTCGTAGGCCGCACAACCGGGGGCGGCGATGGCGAGTAGAGCGATCTGGATGAGCTTGCGCATGACGACCTCTAGAACCGCGTCGCCGTGACGGCGCCGACAAAGTCTTGCTCCAGCATCGGAGCGACCAACCAGCGCTGGGACGCGCTGGCCTCGGGAGCTGGCGACTTGCCCGAGACCTTCATCTCGCCGCGCTTGTTCGCGGTGAGGTCCCTGTACCAGAGGTAGCCGGCGACCGCGGCCGCCGTCACCCCGACGCCGAGCGTGATCCGCGACAGCAGCTGGCGCTGCTTGCCGCTCGACTCGAGACCGGCGTTGTAGTCGTCGAACTTGGCGCAGGGCGGGGCGCCGCACAGCGTGGCCTCGTCCTCGAGCGCCTTCGCGAAGTTTCCGGCCTGCACGTGGAACAGGACCGACAGCCCGAGCATGGTGCCCGCGCCGATCGTCGTGCCCCACTTCGCATAGGTGAACTTCGACGAGCCGACATCGCGGAAGCCCTTGCCCGACGCGCCGGCCTCGGTGGGCTGGACGACGACGCCGCTGGTCGGCGCGGGTGTGGACTTGTTGCCGTTCAGCGGATCGTCGGCGTCATCATGCGCCGTGGTGTCCACCGTGCTCGGGACCGGCGGCGCATTGTCGTCCGTGAAGTCCGAATAGAAGCGCGGCGACACGCCACCCTCGATGGTGACGAGGTTCGGGCTCGTGGCCTTGCCCGACTTGCCGATCACCGCGCCGCCGGCGTCCTTGGCCTCGACGTAGTACTGCACCGAGCTGCCGGACAGCTTCGCCGCCGGGATCCGTGCGACCAGCTCCTTGTAGCGGCGCTTCATCGGCCGCGCGGTGAACTTGTCCTCGCCGGCGACGCGGAAGAACAGCGTGACGGTGAAGCCCGAGTCCTCGGGCACCGATGCCGTGACGTCGAGCGGCTTGCCCGGCGGTGCGGCATCCACGACCTCGTGCTGGAAGTCTGCCGAGGTGTACGTGCCGGCTGGCTTGACCCTGGGCGTGCCGGCGTTCGGCTTGGTGGTGTCGCGTGGAAGGGTCGGGGTGGTGCCGCCGCTACCGAACTTCTTCTCGAGCGTCTTCACGTGCTCCGTCACGGTCGCGCGCTGATCGGCATCGGGTGGCGCGTCGAGCAGGTACTTGCGGAAGTAGAACAGCGCGAGGTCGTCCATGCCGGCCTCTTGCATCGTGATCGCAATGTTGTAGAGGAGCGCGGGCCGCTTCGAGAGCCGGTACGACTCCTTGAACTTCTCGATCGCCTCCGGCAGCTTGCGGGCCTCGTGGAGCTTCTTGCCCTCGTTGAACGCCTTCTTCGCGGCGTCCAGTTGCTGCGGCGTGGGCGGTGCGTCGTCAGCGAACGCCACCGGCACGGCGACGAGTGCGACCACGAGCGAGATGATGAAATGCTTCACGAATCCTCCCCGGCGTGCGCGAACCGCGCGCAGCGGATGTTTCGTATCCCAGCGTCCCGGCGGTTGCAACGCCTGATTCGCGGTGTTCCTCGACGGAGAATGGTCCGAAACTGAAACGTCCCGGAACGGTCCGGGACGCTGCAACAGGTACGACCTCGTCGATCTCAGAACGGGTCGACGATCTTCTCGGTCTTCTCGGTCTTCTCGGTCTTCTCGGCCTTCGGCGCCTTCTCCGGCTTCGCCGCGGTGTCGTCGGCGAACGGATCGGCGAACTTGGTCTTGGTCGCCGCGGTCGCGGGCTTCTTCGCGCTGGTGACGCGCGCCTTCTTGACCCGCTTGGATCTGGGCTCGGCCTTTGGCTGCTCGGCCGTTGGCTCCTCGGTCACAGGGGCTGGTTCGGTCTTGACGGCCACGACAGCCGCCTCGGGGTCGACGATCGGCGTCACCTTGGGCTTGCCCTCATCGCGCTCATCCTGCCGTGGGGCGGCAGGCGCTGCGGCCTGATCGTCGATCGGCGTCGCCGACGGCTTGGCCGCGGGGAGCGGGGTATCTGCGGGCGCGGGCGCGACCTCGGACTGCGCGGGCTGCGCGACCGCAACCACGGGCACCGTGGCGTCGTCCTTCGCGAGGCCGAACTTCCAGACCAGCGCCATGATGCCGAGGCCGCCGACGAACGCGACGGCGATCGCCATCCACGGGGTCTTCTTCTGCGGCATGACGGGCGAGATCAAGCCGCTCTCGATCGCGGCGAGATCGGCCGACGACACGGTCAGGCCGGCCTGGGCTGCACGCGCAGCCGCGATTGCCTTGGTCGCCTTTGCCTCGGCCACCCTGACGCGCTCGTCGGAGTCTCCGGCATCGAGCTCGAGCGCGACGGACGAACCGGCGGCGAGCTTGGCCTGCGCGAGCTCGCGTTGCATCTGCTGGGATCTGTCCTCGGCGGCGCGCATGCGCTCCATCGCCTGGTCGATCTGATGCTTGAGATCACCGAGCGTCGGGTCGTCGGCTGCGGCGGTCTGCGTGGTCCCGGCGATCGCCGCCCGGGCCTCGGCCACGGCGAGCGTGCCCTGTAGACCGTCCAGTTTCTGGCGCAGTGCGAGCTCGCGGGCCTCGCTCTCGCGCATCTGTTGCTCGGCCTGCTTCCAGCGCAGCGCATCCTGCTCGCGACGCTTCTCTTCGGCGGCCTTCGCAGCCTGATCGGCGGCCCCCCAGCCACCGACGTCGACCAGCGTCTGGTTTGCCTTCGCGATGAACTCCTCGAGCGAGGACTCGACGGTCGGCAGCGCAGAGGCGGCCTTCATGAGCGCCGAATTACGTGACGTCCGCGACGTCACCTTGCCGACGTTCGGCGACGAGCCACTGGCGATCACGGGCTCCGAATGGCGCGCGGAACCGTTGGCCGAAGTTGGACGATCCCCCGTACCGGTGCTCCCCTGCTTCGATTCGACTGCCATCATTGGTCTCCCCGGCGTGCACCGGAGCGTGCTCCGGGCAGAATGGACAGTAACAGCGATCCCCTCGACCGCTAGGCTGAAATTCAGTACCTGGAAGGCGCCGCTGACACTTCGATAACATCGAGGTCGTCGTGAAACGCGCGCGCCTCGGCCTCGACGATTTCTGCGGACAGAAAGCCGTTAAGGATGATCGTGGTCCCGATGCGCCGCCGGTTGCCCGAGCTCCAGTGATCTGCGAGTGCGGCGAGCCACTGCTCGTCGGAGATCAGGTGGCGATCGCGAAGGAACTCGCCGAACCGAACGGGCTCGAGAGTGGCAAGGACCTGCGGACGAGACGACATCATGGATGGAACCGACGCACATTACGAAGGGGTCTCGGAGTTGTCTACGGGAATCGAGGGGGGCTATAAGGCCCGCGCATGATGCGTCGTCCACCGAGTCGTCGCGCCGCGCGCGGGTTGCCCATCGTGCGCAAGAATACGGTGCGTCTCCCGGGCGACGTCGCAAACCGGATCCGCGCAGGCCACCCGTGGGTCTATCGCGAGGCGTTCGCTGCACTTGGCCGCGCGATCTCCCCCGAGCCGGGCACCGTGATCGACGTCGTCGACGAGGAAGGCGACTTCGTCGGGCGCGGTCTCTACGACGCGGACAGCGCGATCGCGCTGCGCGTGTTCACGCGCCGGCACGACCAGCTGATCGATGACCAGCTGATCGCGACCCGCGTTTGCGGCGCGATCAACTTGCGCAAGAAGCTGCTCGATCTGTCCCGGCTCGGCGCGATGCGCCTGATCAACGCGGAGTCGGACGGCCTGCCCGGATGTGGCGGCGCTACGGGGAGTACCTCGTGGTCCAGCTGTTCTCGTCCGCCGTGATGGGACTGCGCACCGCGCTCTACAATGCGCTCGAAGCCGAGCTGTCGCCGATCGCGATCTACGAGCAGCGTCGCTTCAAGTCGCTCGCCGGTGAGGCGCCACGCCAGGCAGGCGCCGATCTGGTGCGCGGCACCGTCGCGCCCGTCGAGTTCGAGGTCGTCGAGGACGATCTGAAGTTCGTTGTCGACGTCACCGCGCCGCTGTCGACCGGCTTGTTCTCGGATCTGCGCGAAGGCCGGCGCG
>JBBJLY010000430.1:0-4522 GCA_037720695.1 Kofleriaceae bacterium
TGGTCGTGATAGAAGCGCGCGACCTTGAGATAGGTCTCGATCGCGTCCTGCTTCGATCCCTTCTTCGCGTAGAGATCGCCGATCTTGAGCCAGACGCGGACGTCCTTCGGATCCTCGTGGACGATCCGCAGGTACTCCTTCACGGCCTTGTCGATCTGTCCCTTGTCGACAAACTTCCGCGCCGCGTCCATGACCTTTTCTTTGTTAAAGGCCACGACGCTCTAGAGTCTCCTGGGGGTGCGACTCGTCACAGGTTTGTGGGATCGAGATCAACGGGCATTCCGCCCCGCGGATCACGAAAAGAGTACGGCTCGCAGACGGAGGGGTCAAGGAAAAGCTCGAAGGAATCCCGAGCGTTATCCTCATCAAGAACGGCCAGCCGTTCACTCACATCAGATCACGTTTGGGCGAGCAGCCGACCGACGAACCCGGTGTCGAAGTCCCCGCGGATGAAGTCCGGATTATTCACGATGCGACGGAGGAACGGGATGTTGGTGCGAATGCCCTCGATCACCATCTCGTCGAGGCAGCGACGGGCGCGGCGGAGCGCGGCAGGCCGGTCGACGTCGTGGACGATGACCTTTGCGAGCAAGGAGTCGTAGTTGGCGGGCACGACGTAGCCCGCGTACACGTGAGTATCTACACGCACACCGAGGCCGCCTGGCATGTGAAGCGCGGTGATCTTGCCGGGCCACGGCGCAAACGAGACCGGATCCTCGGCGTTCACCCGGAGCTCGATCGCGTGGCCGCGCGGCCGGCGATCCTCGAGGTGATCGAACGACAGCGGCTCCCCGGCGGCGATCCGGATCTGCTCGCGCACGAGATCGAGTCCGGTCACCAGCTCGGTCACCGGGTGCTCGACCTGGAGCCGCGTGTTCATCTCCATGAAGTAGAAGCTGCCGTCGGTGTCCAGCAGGAACTCGAGCGTGCCGACGTTGGTGTAGCCGATCGCCTCGATCGCACGCACCGCGGCGGCGGTGAGCTTTTGCCGGGTCTCCTCGGTCAGCGCGATCGACGGCGCCTCTTCGATCACCTTCTGGTGCCGGCGCTGGATCGAACATTCGCGCTCGCCGAGGTGGGCGTAGTGGCCGTGCTTGTCGGCGACGACCTGGATCTCGATGTGGCGCGGCCGCTCGCAGTACCGCTCCATGTACATCTCGGGATTGCCGAACGCGGCCTGGGCCTCCGTCCGACCCATCGCCCACGACTCGATCAGCCGGGTCTCGTCGTGGACGATCTTCATGCCGCGACCACCACCGCCGGCCGTGGCCTTGAGGATGATCGGATAGCCGATGCGGTTGGCGTGCTCGATCACGTCGCTCTCGACGTGCAGCCCCGGCGAGCCCGGCAGCACCGGGACGCCCGCCTTGGACATCGCCTCGCGGGCGCGGATCTTGTCGCCCATCAACCGCATCGCGTCCGGTGGCGGACCGATCCAGGTCAGCTTGCACTTGCGACACACGTCGGCGAAGTCGGCGTTCTCCGATAAAAAGCCGTAGCCGGGATGGATCGCGTCGGCGCCGGTGACCTCGGCAGCCGAGATGATCATCGGCACGTTCAAGTAGCTCTGGCGCGACGGTGGCGGACCGATGCAAACCGCTTGGTCCGCGAACTTCACGTGCAGCGCGTCGGTGTCCGCGGTCGAGTGCACGGCGACGGACTCGAGGCCCATCTCGCGACACGCGCGGATCACGCGCAGCGCGATCTCGCCTCGGTTTGCGATCAAGACTTTCTTGAACATTACGGCGCGATCTTGAACAGAGGCTGCCCGTACTCCACCGGAGACCCATCTTCGACGAGGATCGTGACGACCGTGCCGGAGATATCGGCTTCGATCTCGTTCATGAGCTTCATCGCTTCGACGATGCAGAGCACTTGGCCCTTCTCGACGCGCTCGTTCAGCGAGACATAATTCTGCGAGTCGGGGTTTGGCTTGCGATAGAACGTGCCGACGAACGGCGACGTCACCGCGTGGGTTTTGTCGTCCACCGCCGCCGCCGCTGCGGAGCCTGCGGATGCTGCGTGCGGCGCGGAGCCGAACGCCGGCATGTGCATCGACTGCATCATCGGCTGGGGCATGCCGTGACGACACCGCCCCTTCGCACGGTGAGCGTGACTTCCTTGGTGTCGACGATCAGCTCGGACAGGCCGTGCTCGGCGACGATCTCCGCGAGACCGCGTGCCATCGAGACCAACGGATCGGCCGAGCATTACCGTCAGCGCTTTCGCCCTTTGTTGTCTTTCGTGCCATCGCCGGCGGAAGCTTCCACGTGCGCGAGGGCTGCGTCCAGTCCCAGGTAGTAGCTTTGTGCGCCAAATCCGCAGATCTGGCCGATGCACTTCGCGGCCGTGATCGAGCCTGCCGAAACGGCTCGCGGGCGTGGATGTTCGATAGGTGAACCTCGACGGTCGGCAGGCCCACCGCTTCGATCGCATCGCGGATCGCGACCGAGGTATGCGTGTAGCCGCCGGGGTTGATCACGATCGCGTTCGCCCACGTCTTGGCCTGCTGGATCTGGTCGACCAGCTCGCCCTCGAGGTTCGACTGCACGCAGCGGACTTTCGCGTCGTGCTTCTTCGCGAGCCGCGCGAGCTCGGCGTCGATCTCGGCGAGCGTCGTGGTGCCGTAGACGGCAGGATCGCGCGTCCCGAGCAGATTGAGGTTCGGCCCGTGAAGGACCAGCACCTTTGGCTTCAAAGCTGTGCAGCGAGCGTCGGCACCGACACTCGAGCGAGGTAGCGCGCCTTGCCGAAGTTGCCCTCGGGCGCGACGCAGATCGCGACGAAGTACTGCGGCGAGATCATCCGGCACACGAGCACGAGGCGCTGCGTTTTGACGCTCAGCTCCTCGAGGCTGCCTACCGACAAGCTGTCGCCGGCTTTGCGAACCTGCGTGAGGATGAAGGAGAACTCCATCGCGACGGTGGTCACGTCGACGCGGTCGCGCTGCTTCACGTAGGTTTCGACGGGGATGCCGTCGAGACCCATCGACCGCCGCGATTCCACCGTCGACGTTGTCGACCATTCTCTTGAGCGTTTCAGCGAACACGGTGATCAACGTTACCTACGGAGCGGTCAGGGTGATGACCTTGGCCGCATCCATCGTGACGTGCACGGTGAATTCGCGGCGCAGCCGGCCTGCGACCACGTGTATGTGGCCGTGCCTGCCACGTTGAGCGTGACCATACTGCCCATCAGGAAGTTTGCAGCACGTCGTGCCGCAGCTGATCCCGGCCGGGGCCGAGGTCACGTTCGCCGCCGCTGCGTTCGCGCCGGTCTTCGAGAGCTGAATCGCGAACTGCTGGACAGCGAGGGTGGGAGGACACACCGGACCGTTCGGTCCCATGCAGCAGTTGATGACGCCGTCTTGGTACTTGTTGCACGGGTTCGCCATGTCGACGGGAATCACCGTCGCGAACGGCAGTGGACACGCGCCGAGATTGTTCACGACGCAGCCATCACAGACGGTGATCGGATATCGAACGGAACGCCGTCGATCTCGTCGCCGCTGCCGCCGAGCGCGCCGAACGGCGTGACCTTCGCGACCACCTGCACGCGTTTCGTCGGCGTCACGCCGAGCTGCGCGATGATCTCGGGCGTGAGTACGTCGAGCGACGCCGTCGTCATGCCGAGCGGTGACAGCGACGCGGCGAACAGCGACGTGAACTTGTTGTTCGCGATCGTCTGATCCGGGCTGGTCGCGTTCGTGACCTCGATGCGCGCACCGCGCAGCGCGATCGTTCGCTGCGCCTCACTGCCTTCACCCGCGGTGATGCGGCTCGTGAACTCGGGCGTCAACAAGTACGGGTTCGGCGACTTCACGTCGATCGTCCCGCGCGAGAGGAACGCACCGCCTGGTGTCAGCGCGCAGTTCGCACCCGGGGCGAGGTTGTGAATGATCGAGAAGCCCTCATCACCGGTATCCGCGGTGCAGGCACTGACAAGCAGAAGTATCCAAGCGAGGCGATGCATTACGTCCTCCAACGAAAATCGTATCAAGCGTTCGGAACAGAACGCAAAATTCTTGAGAGCTCGGTGACCGCGATCTCGACCGGCTCACACGCCCCCACCTCCCTGACGGCCACGAAGCGCAACTTGGCACCGATCCGCTTCTTGTCGACGGCGATTCGCGAGAGCACCTCGTCGGTAAACCACGGACTTGGGTCGGCCGGCAGGCCGCTCGAAGTGAGCGCCGCCGCCACCTCGCCGGCGAGCCCGGGGCGCGTGCCGGCGATCGCCGCGGAAACTCGACAGGCCGCGACCAGCCCGAGCCCCACGGCTTCGCCGTGCAACATGCCCGACGCGGTCTCGATCGCGTGCCCGACGGTGTGTCCGAGGTTGAGCAGCGCGCGGTGGCCGGTCTGCTCGCGCTCGTCACGCCCGACGATGGCTGCCTTGTACGCGATCGAGCGATCGATCACGGTGCGAAGCTCGGGTGGCGGTGGCGCACCATCGGGACCCACCGCCCACGCGGCGCACGCAGCGACGGCGCTCCACAGCTCGCGCCCGTCGAGCAGCGCGT
>JBBJLY010000197.1:0-16069 GCA_037720695.1 Kofleriaceae bacterium
CGGTGCTGCGATCGGTGCTGCGATCGGTGCTGCAAACGGAACCGAGCTCGGTGCCGGCTCGGCTGGCGCGAGGGCGATCGCCAGATCATCGAGCTCTCCGAGCGCGGGCTCGGCCGCGATCGGCGCCTCCGCCGCGGCCGGTGATGCGGCGCGCCACGGCACGGGCGGCTCGTCGGGCTCGTCGGGTTCGAGGTCGAAGTGCTGGACCGGTTCGGGCGCTTCGACGACGACCGCGACAGCAACGACGGCCGCGGGCGGCGCGTCGAACATGTCTGCAAAGGGGTCGTCGGGATCGAGCGCCGCGACCGGCGCGACCGGCAGCGGGGCGGATCCCGCGGCGTGTACGGGTTCGGGTGCGCGCCTGATCGAAGACCGACGCACGGTCTGGACGACACGGCCACCGCGCGCACGCGGTTGCTCCGGCGACAGCTGATCCGTGGTCACGACCTCGAAGCTGACGTCGAGATCGGTCGGCCGCTTCGCGCGTCCCGATCCGGTGGTCCTGCCGACGAGGCCGCGCAGCTCGCTGCTGTCGACCTTGCTGGTTGGCCACGCCTCGTCCGACCTCGCGGGCTCGCTGGGATTTCCGATCGACGAGCGCACGACGACGTGCGGCCCCGGTTCTTTCGACATCAGGACCAAGACTAATACCCCGGCGCTACCCATCGGGTATGTCTCGGCTAGTTCACGTGAGATCGAGCGCGGTTGTGTACCGCTGCTTATCGATCTTGCGCTCGTTATGGTCGACGAGGTGATCGCATGTACGCGCAGGTGATCAGGGATGGCAGTACTTGCCGCTGCCCATGTCGGGACAGCCGCGGAGCGCGAGCACGTCCATCGTGGTCGCGACGCCGATGTGGATCAGCACGCCGCCCCAGATCGAGCGCGTCCGCATCGCGAGCGTGCCGAGGATCAGGCCTGCCCCGATCGCACCGAACGTCTCGGCCATCGGCTTGCCATAGTGGATCATGCAGTACGGCACGATCATCACGAAGATCGCGTTCGCGCCCATCACGCGGCGCAGCCCCTGCAGCAGGAAGCCACGGAAGAAGAACTCGAGCGCGACGAACTGGACCGCGTACAGCGCCTCCCAGCTCCACAGATCGATTCGCGAGCGATTCGCCATCCGGTAGAACGGATAGGTGTGGCGAAACGTGTCGGTCTTCGACGCGAGGATCACGAGCGGAAAGATCGCGGCGAACATCACGCCGTAGATCCACAGGTGGCGGAAGAACCCGCGCAACGAGACGTGATAGTCGCGGATGCGCTCGCCGGGCATGCAGGCGATCGCGATCATCGGCAGGATCACGTAGCCGAGCACGCGCCAGCCGGACCACCACATGAAGCCCTGGAGCTCCCAGTACTTCCCGTTGTACGGGACGAGCTTCGCGAACTTGTCCGAGCTGCCGAGATACTCCTGAAGCGTCAGCGCGATCGCCGCAGTGACCAGGATGATCATCACGCGCAGGCTGGTGTTGCCGGCGTCCGCTGGATCGCGCGGCGATTCGCGATCGATCGCGCGCCACTGATCGATGGACACCGCGCGAACCCAGCGCCGGATCTCGGGATCGAACAGCAGGCCGACCAGCGCGCCTGCGCCGATCGCGATCGAGACCAGCCGGAACGTCCACGTCGTCGGGCCGAATGTGCGCGACAGCGCGAAGATCGCACCGCCGGTGAGCGCGACGATCGCGACCGTCTTCGCGAGCGCGATCGGCCAGCGCTTGCGTGCAGCGTTCGGCGGGAGGACGCGGGCCTCGGCGAGCGCGACGTCTGCCAGCGCGTGCCGCGCCCCGTCCGGCTGTGGTGGGTCGGCCGGATCTGGCTCCGCGACCGCGTCGGGTTCGCCGGGCTCGGTCACTTCGCCTTTGCAGGTCCGCGTGCCCGTCGCTTCAGCGCTTCCGGGTCGATGGTCGCCGCGGTCTTGCGCAGCCGGCTGCGGACGGTCTCCTTGCCGAGCGCCGCGAGCGTCTCGAACAGTGGCGGCGTCTTTTCGCGCGCCGTGGTCCCGAGCCGCAGCAGCGGGAACGCGAGCTTGGGCTTCCAGCCGTACGACTCGACCCACGCGCGGGCCTCGGCCTCGAGCATCGCCGCCGACCACTCCTCGCGCGCCTCGAACCGCTCGACGTAGGCGAGCAGCGCATCCGCGAGATCGGGCGGCGCCACGCCCGCGATCGCGAGCTCGTGCTGCACGCTGGTGTAGTCGAGATCGCCCGAGAAGAAGTACTCGGTCGCCGGGATGAAGTCGTCGAGCCGCTTGATGCGCTCGCGAAACAGCGGCATCAACTTGATCAGCGCGTCGCGGTTGAGCCGCCACTCGATCAGCGCATCGGCGAGCTGCTCGTACGACATCTGATGGATGTACTGCTCGTTGAGCCACGTCAGCTTCACGAGATCGAACACCGGTCCACCGAGCGCCACCCGATCGAACGTGAACACGTCGATCATCTCGGCCAGCGTGAACTTCTCGCGGTCACCGCCGAACGACCACCCCATGAGCCCGAGGAAGTTGAGCAGCGCCTGGGGCAGGATGCCGGCGTCCCGGTAGTAGTTGATCGAGACCGGATGCTTGCGCTTGCTGATCTTTGACTTGTCCGGGTTGCGCAGCAGCGGCATGTGGATCCACTTCGGCTGCTCCCAGCCGAACGCGCGATACAGCAGCACGTGCTTGGGCGTGGACGACACCCACTCCTCGGCGCGGATCACGTGCGTGATCTCCATCAGGTGGTCGTCGACCACGTTGGCGAGGTGGTACGTCGGCATGCCATCCGACTTGAGCAGCACCTGGTCGTCGATCTCCTTCGCGTCGCGCGACACCTCCCCGCGGAGCTCGTCGTGAAACGCGACCGGGCCGTCCGGCACGGCGAGCCGGACGACGTAGGACTCCCCGGCAGCGGCGCGATTGCGCGCGACCTCGGGGGCGATCGACCGACAGTGTCTGTCGTAGCCGAGCGTGGTCTTCTCGGCCTGCTGCTGGACCCGGAGCTTCGCCAGCCGGTCCTCGGTGCAGAAGCAACGGTAGGCGTGGTTGGACTCGACCAGGACGCCGGCGTGATGGCGGTAGTGCTCACCGCGCTCGCTCTGACGATAGGGCGCGTGCGGGCCGCCGACGTCCGGGCCCTCGTCCCAGGTCAGGCCGACCCAGCGCAGGGCGTCGAAGATCATCTGCTCGGAATCGGCCCGCGCACGGGTCTGGTCCGTGTCCTCGATCCGCAGCACGAACTTGCCGCCGTGCTTGCGTGCAAAGGCGTGGTTGAACAGCGCGATGTACGCGGTGCCAACGTGCGGATCTCCGTCGGAGACGGTGCGATCCGCACGCGCACCGGCCGGGCGGGCTCTGCCATGGTGCGACCTTGTAACACGGCGTGGTAGCCTCACCAAGATGCGCCGACTCGTGACGCTGGTTGTGGTCGCTCCGCTCGCCGCAAGTGCCTCACCGGCACCGCCTCGCAACGTCGCCACCGTCGAGGGATCGATCGTCGCGACCCACAGCCGGTGGACGCGAGATGGCTCGCGGATCGTCACGGATGCCACCGTGAGGAGTGCCGCCGGTGACGTCGTCGTCAGCCAGCTCGGCGGCACCGTCGACAACCTGACGATGCGCACGTTCCCCGGGCCCGAGCCGCTCGCGGTCGGGATGCAGGTCGCGGTCGGCACGCACCAGGCGGCCGACCTCGGCCACCGGATGCACGTCGTCGCGGACGACGTCCGCGTGCTCGCGATGCCCGCCGGATTCGTGCGCACCGGGCCGACCAAGGCCGGTCGTTACCTGTACTGGGAGTCCGGCTGCGTCTACGTCACGGCCTCGCCCGAGGGCACGCGGCAGGTCGTCGGCGACAACGAGCTCGAAGCGATCGAGAGCACGGTCGCCGAGTGGAACACCGGGATCGCCGGCTGCTCGTACATGAACATCGTCCTCGAGCAACCCACCGGAGACCCGCTCGAGGTCGGTCGTAACAACACCAACCTCATCAAGTTTCGCGACGAGACCTGGTGCCGGCCGGCGATCGACGACGACCCGATGCGCTGCTACTCGCCCAACGCCGCCGGCCTGACCACCGCGGTGTTCGTCGATGACGCGTCGAGCGATCGCGACGGCGCGCTGGTCGATGCGGACATCGAGCTCAACGGCAAGGACTTCGCGACGACCTACATGGGCCAGTCCTCCGGGACCGCCGACTGCGGATCGGAGATCACGAACACCCTGACGCACGAGCTCGGCCACCTGCTCGGGCTCGAGCATCCCTGCCTCGCCGGCGGTGATCCACCACGCACCGACGGCTCGGGCAACCCGGTCCCGAGCTGCAGCACCTCGATGGGCGACCCGCGGATCGTCAATGCGACGATGTACAACTTCCAGAGCTGCGACGAGACCGAGAAGGCATCGCTGTCGGACGACGACATCGCCGGGGTCTGCGCGATCTACCCGCTCGCCGACGATCCGGGAACCTGCGCCCCGGTCGGGGACGACGGCGGGTGCTGTAGCTCGTCGGCCAGCCCGACTCAGGCCCTGGTCCCCGCGCTGTTCGTGCTCGGCGTCCTGCTGCTCGCCCGCCGGCGGCGCCGGACGATTAGTTCGTAATTTCCGCACCACCGAGTATCCTTAGCCCCCGATGAGCGCCGTGTGCCCGTCCTGCGGCGTGGCAGTTGTTCCAGGCTACCAACGCTGCCCGAAGTGCCGTGCGGCGTTGCCCTATGGCACGGGCCGGATCAAGCGGGTCACGTCGGACCCGGGCGGCACCACGGTCCGCGAGAGCGGGTTTCCGATCATGGCCGCGTTGATCGGCGCGATCGCGATCGCGCTCGCGGTCGTGCTGATCTTCGGGCTCGGCGGCAAGGACAAGAAGAAGCCGAAGCGCGCGGTGCCGGTCACCCAGGAGCCGATGGCCCGCGTGCCCAGTGCGCCCGTCCCGACCGCGCCGGTCGAGGCCGCGCCCCCCATCGCGGTGCCAGCCCCGGACCCCAACGCGACCGCGGCGAGCCTCGAACGCGCGCTCCAGCGCCAGCGCCTGTGGTCGACCGTCGAGGCCTACGGGTCACGCGTCGACATCCGATCGGCCGCGTGCAGCGAGCCCGGGATGACGGCAATGATCGACGCCGCGCGGGATCCGCTGCGTGCCGCCGGCTTGACCCGTGTGCGCTGCCTGGCGCAGAGTGGCGCCGTTGTCCTCGAGCGAGACCTCTGACCCGCCGAAGCGCCACCGGCTGATCTCGCCGCTCGGCATGCGCGTACTCGTGCAAGTCGAGCGGATCGACGAGCGCACGGATGCCGGGTTGTACCTACCGGTCGGGGCCAAGGAAGCGCATGACGAGGCGCTCTACGGCAAGGTGATCGAGGTTGCCCGCGATCGACCGACCACGGACGATGTGTCCGAGAACGTCTCGGGCGTCCCGCACGGCGCGCTCGTCCTGTTTCGCAAGACAGCCGGCGTCCGCGTACCGTGGGATGATCAGCTACGGTTGATCGACGTCAAGGACATCCTCGCCACGGTCGAAGAAGTCACGTTCAGCGAAGCTCACTAGCTGCGGACGAACAGCTCTTCGAGATCGTCTGCGTCGAGCTCGACCTCGTCATCATCGAACTCGACCCGGTGCGACTGACCGATCCACACGTCGTCGTCCAGTACCTTCGAGTCGTCGAAGTCGAACCACCGACGCTCGCGATCGTCGAGGCCCAGTTCCAGCTGCTCCGAATGGTCCATGCTCGGCATATCTCCAACCCTGGAGCAATCGGGATGCCACTGTGAGAGCTTCGGACGGACATGGGTTCTGCTCCCTGCGACGTGATCTCCGAGCTCGCCAACCTACCGCTGACGCTGGAGACCAGCCGACTGCGGCTGCGCCTGCTCGCCGAACGGGATGTCGAGGACCTGTGGCCGACCGTCTCGGATCCGCAATTCCCGCGGTCGATGATGTGGAAACCTCACCAGGACCGTGAAGAAACGCGCGCCTTCGTCCACGGTGTCACGCGCGCACACGCCGAGGGCACCGGGATGACCTGGGCGATCGAGCACGATGGGCGCGCGATCGGGTGTATCGGCCTCGATGGCATCGAGTGGCAGTTCCGCGCGGTCCGGGTCGACCGCGCCGAGCTCGGCTACTGGCTCCAGCCGGCAGCGTGGGGTGAGGGGCTGATGACGGAAGCAGCGTCCGCCGTGCTCCGATGCGCGTTCGAGACGATCGGCCTCCACAAGGTGAAGGTCCGCGCATTCGAAGCGAACGTCGGCTCGCAGCGCGTGATCGAGAAGCTCGGGTTCCGGTTGATCGGGAAGCTGGAGGACGACGTGTGGCGAGACGACCGCTGGCACTCCATCCTTTGCTACGAGATGATCGCGCGTGACTACCCTGACGTGCACACCACGATGCGCGTGCGCCGCTCCTAGAACCCGCGGGATCACCTGTGACCCTGCGTGTGCAGCGGCGTGATCGGCGTGGTAGCTTCTCGCGCGAGCCACGCTGTCGCGTGCACGACCATGGACGTTCGCTGCGAGAAGTGCCAGACGGAGTACGAGCTGGACGAAGCCCGTCTGAAGCCTGGCGGCGTCACCGTCAAGTGCACGAACTGCGGGCACATGTTCAAGATCCGCAAGCGGACGGTCACCAGCACCGGGGCGGCGAGTGTCGAGCGTCCGAGAACGACGGGGAGCCACCAGACCGTGCGCAACCGCGCGGACTCCGTGCTGGACGACTCGCGCGGCGACTTCGAGGGTCCGACCACGGTCGATCGCCAGTGGCTGATCCGGCTCGAGAACGGTGAGCAGAAGAGCTGCCGCGAGCTGGCCACCCTGCAGCAGTGGATCGTTGCGTGCGTGGTGTCACGCGAGTCGCTGATCTCGCGCACCGGCAAGACCTGGAAGCGGCTCGGTGACATCGCCGAGCTCGCGCAATACTTCGACATCGCAGACGAGGCCCGGACGACGCGCGGCGAACGCAACACGCGACCGACCGGCAGGCCGGCCAGTGTGCCCGCCGGGACGATCGACCCGCGGGGCACGATGATGGGCACCGGCGTCGTCGCGTCAGCCGCGGGCGGCACGATCCTGCCCGACGACGACGAGGATGACGTCAAGCGCACCACCGGCAACTTCCGCGCGGCGCGCCCCGCCACGCAGCCCCCACCCGTGCCGCGCTCGGCGTCCAATCCCGGAATCAAGACGCCCCCGCTCGGGTCCAATGCGAATGCGTCGCTCGTGTCGACTCGCCGCCCGGTCACCACGCCACCGCCGCCGCCGGCCCGGAAGCCGCCGACGAATCCTCCACCGGCCGGTGGGTTCGGAGCGATGCCACAGCCGCCGGGCAATCGTCAGACCGCGGGCTGGGCGACCGACGGGCAAGGCCCGACCAGCGACTCGCAGTCGCGACCGTTCGTCGGCAAGCTGTCCGCGATCTCCGACGAGCCAGCGTTTGCCGGTCGGGTGCGCGCCTCGCCGGGCGACGAGGCCGTCTTCGAGACCGGCAAGGTCCGCATGCTCGACGACGACGACGACCTGCTGCCGGGTCGGCGCGGGTCGCGTGCGGGCCTGTGGATCGTGCTCGGCCTCCTGCTCGCGGGTGCCGCCGGTGCCGCCGTGTACTTCCTCGCGATCGACAAGGACGAGGCCGCACCGATCGCCAGCACGTCGAGCGACGCGGGCGTCGCTGCCGTCTCGGATGCCGCGATGACGGTCACGCCAATGACCGACGCCGTAGCGGCTGCGCCCACACCAACCGAGGTGGCACGGGCCGAGCTCGGCCAGGACAACGAGGAGCGGTTGCGTGGCCAGCTGGACAAGCTGCCGGCGGACGACGCCATCGCACTCGCTGTGCGGGCCAATGTCGCGGCCGCGATCGCACAGGCGCTGAACGATCGCGCCGGGCTCGTCGACAAGTCGACCGCCGACAAGCTGCGCAAGGAGGCCAAGACGATCGCGATCGCAGCCGCCACCGAGGCGCAGAAGGCCCACAAGGCCGCGCCCGAGGATCCCGCTGCCAACCTCGCGATGGCGCACGTGCTGCGACTGCAGGGCAAATCGCTGAAGGAGATCGGGCGCCACCTCGACACCGCAAAGGCGAACATCGGCGACTGGGTCCGCGACGCGAAGCTCGCCGAGGCGCTCGCGCTGCGGCGCGACGGCAAGCTCGACGATGCCAAGCAAGTGCTGACCGCGATCGATCAAGGTGACCACAAGCTCGAGATCTCCGGCGACGTGCGGGCGCGATTCCAGCTCGCGCTGATCGCGCTCGCGCAGGGACGCACCGCCGACGCGAAGCTGCTCGTCGGGCAGGTGCTCGCGGCGCAACCGGACCACGCCGGGACCAAGGCGCTCGAAGCCAAGCTCGAGACCGCAGTCGCGACCACGGATCCGCTGCCGGAAGAGGACGCTAGCAGCGCGAAGCCCAACCCAGGCTCGGGCAAGCCAACGCCGCCAGAACCTGGCCCGGCGACGGAGAGCTACGAGAAGCTGGTCTCGCGCGCGAACCAGCTCGCCGAATCAAACTGCTCGAAGGCGTCTGAAGTGTTCCTGAAGGCGCTCGAGCAGCGCCCGAATGGACCCGAAGCGCTGACCGGACTCGGCTACTGCCACATCGATGCGAAGCAGTTCGCGAGCGCGCATGGCCGGTTCCGCGCGGCGCTCGCCGTCGCCACCAACTTCGAGGGCGCGCTGTACGGGATCGCCGAGGCGTACCAGCAGCAGGGTCGCAAGGACGACGCGATCGAGGCGTACAAGACGTACCTGCTCGTCTACCCGAGCTCGGCCAAGGCGAAGCGCCAGCTCGAGCGCCTGGGTGGTACGGCGAGCGAGCCGACGCCACCGAGTGGCGGCTCCGGATCGGCGGCGCCACCGACGACACCGACGCCCACCGACGGTGCCGGCGCCGGTTCTGGCTGACGTGGTATCACCGCCGCATGCGCCTGATCGCCCTTGTGGGCGGAGTGCTCGCCGCGTGCGGGAACCCTCCGTCAAAGCTCGACACGCTCGCCGCCACCAGCGACGCCGCTGACGATCCGTGGTCGGTCTCGAGTCCGAGCCCGAGCGCGCCGGGTGCACACCCGGCGGGCTTCGATCTGAAGGCGATGCTGGCAAAGGTCGGCGAGTCGATCGGCAAACCGGGGCCGTACGAGGCGCCCGAGAAGTCGACCGACTTCGACCCGGAGCAGCCGTACTGGGGCGTGATGGAGGTCGGCGGTGGGATCGTCGAGCGCGAGGCGTACTCGTGGTCGCCGTTTGGTGGGCGCGAGCGAGGCACGGAGCTGCGTGTGATTATCGAGCGCCTGCGCGGGCTGGCCCAGGACGAGCACGTGCGAGGCCTCGTGCTGCGGGTCTCGGACTTTGCGGTCAGCTTGCCCGACGTCGTCGAGCTGCGTGTCGCGATGCACGACTTCCGCAAGGCGGGCAAGACGATCGCCTGCCACGTCGAGGACGCTTCGAACGCGACCTACCTCATGCTCTCCGCGTGTGATCGGATCGGGATCGCCCCGCTCGGGCAGATCGCGATCACCGGCCCTGCGGCGATGCCGATCCACGTCAAAGGTGCGCTCGACAAGCTCGGCATCACCGCTGACTTTCTCCACGTGGGCGCGTACAAGGGCGCCGCCGAGCCGGTGACGCGCGATGCGCCGTCGCCGGAGATGCGGGAGACGCTCGGTGCGATCCTCGATCGCCACTACGCGACGCTGCGCGACACGATCGCGAGCGAGCGCAAGCTGACTCCCGCGGTCGTCACGGGCCTCATCGATCAGGCACTGTTCCCGTCCGCGCGCGCAAAAGAGGCAAAGCTCGTCGACGAGGTCGTCGCGTTCGAGGCGTTTCGCGCCGACGTCATCAAGACGCCGTGGACGCGGATGAAGCTCGAGGACAGCGCGGGCAAGGACCAGCTCGCGATGATGCTGAAGGTCATGCAGTTCGTCGGCATGGCCGCACCCGACAAGCCAGCCGGCGCTCACGTCGCGGTGATCTACGCGCTCGGCACGATCGTCGACGGCGACGGTCAGGGCGTGCTGGGCGCGCGCCAGCAGATCGCGGCGCACACGCTGGTCTCGGCGCTACGCACGTTGACCGCGGACGACAGCGTCAAGGCGGTCGTGCTGCGGATCGACTCCGGCGGTGGCAGCGCGCAAGCGTCAGAGCTGATCTGGCGTGCGGTCGCCGAGCTCAAGGCGAAGAAGCCGGTGATCGTGTCGATGAGCGATGTCGCGGCGAGCGGTGGCTACTACATCGCCGCCGGTGCCACCAAGATCTACGCGCTGGAGAACACGCTCACCGGATCGATCGGCGTGGTCGGCGGCAAGATCGCACCTGCCAATGCGCTCGCGAACCTCGGCATCAAGACCTATCCGATGGGCCGCGGCAAGCGGGCGACGATCGTGACCAGCCTCGCGCCATGGAGTGCCGACGAGAAGGCGGTGATCCAGGCCACGATGGAGGAGGTCTACAGCGTGTTCCTCGGCCGCGTCGCTGAAGGGCGCGGCAAGACGGTCGCGCAGATCCAGCCGCTCGCGCAGGGCCGCGTGTGGACCGGTGAGAAAGCCAAGGAGCTCGGCCTGGTCGACGAGATCGGCGGCCTCGATGCGGCGCTCGCGGAAGCCCGCAAGCTGGGCAACGTCGATGCCGAGACCGAGCTCGAGATCTATCCGCCCTCGCCGACCCTGCGCGACTTGTTCCGCGGCTTCACCGGCGTCCAGGCACCGATCGGACTCACAACCGAGCTCGCGGCGCTCGGTGCCATCGATCGCCGGCTGGCCGACGCGGCGGGCGCGCTGATCGAGCTCGTGATGTCCTTCCAGCACACCCGGATCCAGGCCGTCGCCGTGCTACCAGAGGTGCACTGATGAAGACCCTAGGCTTGATGCTCCTCGTTGCGTGCGGCAGTGTGAGCCAGGAACCGGCGGCGTCGACCGCATCGGGGTCCGCGGCCGTCGTCCCCACCGGGCACGGCAAGATCGAGCGCACGAAGTTCGCGAGCGAGGCGCTCGGCGTTACCAAGGATCTGATCGTCTATCTCCCCGCGGGATACGAGTCAGGTGCGAAGCGCTACCCGGTGTTCTACTACCTGCACGGTCTCGGCGCGGCCGAGACCAGCTGGCTCGTCGGCGGGAAGCTC
This sequence comes from Kofleriaceae bacterium, assembly GCA_037720695.1. Classification (GTDB taxonomy): domain Bacteria; phylum Myxococcota_A; class Polyangia; order Haliangiales; family Haliangiaceae; genus JABFXX01. The sequence goes on from JBBJLY010000197.1 coordinate 11,083, forward strand.
GATCACACAGCCGACGAGCTCGGCGTCCAGGCAATCGTCGTCATGCCCGACGGCGACAATGGCTTCTACGCCGACAGCAAGACGCCGACCGACTACGCCGCGTGTCTCGAGCACGGAACTGGCCTGTTCGACCCCAGCGCACCGAAGGCAAAGACCTGCGTGCGGACGCCGCGCTACGAGACGTACCTGACCCGTGACTTGATCGCCCACGTCGATCGCACGTACCGCACGATCCCGACGCGCGAGGGTCGCGGCATCGCCGGTCTCTCGATGGGAGGCCTCGGTGCACTGTCCCTCGCGCTCCGCCATCCCGACCTCTACGCAGCGGCCGCCAGTCACTCTGGCGTCGTCGCGCTGCTGTACGCCGGGCCGCAGCCGTACCAGAAGGACAACATCAAGCTGGTGACCGACGTGACGCAATGGGGCGGCAAGCTCGGGCCGTTGGGCGCCTGGGTCCGCGGCATCTATGGACCCGACCTCGCGAACTGGCAGGCGCACGATCCGGCGACGCTCGTCGGCAAGCTCGGACCCGATGGACCGAAGCTCTATCTCGATTGCGGCACCGAGGACGAGTACGCGCTGCACAACGCGGCCGCGTACGTCCACGACCTGCTCGACGCGCGGAAGATCGAGCACACGTACTTCTCCGGCCCAGGGGGACATGACATGGGCTTCTGGGGCGCGCGGCTGCCGCACAGCCTCGCATTCCTGCGCAAGCACACGGCGCCTGCGAACTAACTCGAGAAGCCGATCGCCGCCTGCAGCGCTCGCACGGCGGCGCGCGCTCGCTCGATGTGCTCGGCGGCCGAGCTGACCGCGCTCGACACCACGATCACCGAGTCCGACTGATCCATCATCGCGGTCTCGTCGCTCGCAGCGCGCATGTTCGCGCGGAGCGAGTCGATCGACTCCTCGAGCACGCTGACATGCTCGGCGAGCGCGATCGGGAGCTGGCTGCCGGTGCGGGTGGCCTCGCCCTCGTCCTCGTCGCGATCCATCGCACTCCGCAGCCGATCCTCGGTGTCCGCCAGCAGCTTCTTGAGATCGCGGTTGTCGCGCTCGAACCGCTCGACCTGCTTCTCGAGCTGCTCCGCCTTTGCGATGATCGCGGTGTAGCGCGACAGGTCCGCGTGCGCGGTCGCCTCGGGATCGTAGACAGGCTGGGGGGCGGAGCGGCGCTGGCTCGGCGGCTGGGTGACCGGCAAGCGCCGGCTGGTGGTCTCGCTATCGTCGCTGCGGGCATGACGGAGATCCGCCTCGAGGCGATCGCGCTCGAGAGTCATCTGCGTCAGCTTGCTGCGAAGGCTGTTGAGCTCGCGCTGGAACTGCGCGATCTCGCGCTCGGTCTCGGCCGCGAACGAGCGCACGTTCTCGGCGCTCTCGACCTCGCGCTCGAGATCGGCGATCCGGTTCGCGGATTCATCCAGCTGGCGCTGCGCCGCGGTGGCGGCCTGCTCGAAGCGCTGGGCGCGGGTCTCGGCTTCGGCGACGCGGCGGTCATGCTCCGGCGACGCGCGCGAGGACTGCTCGGCCTGCGCGAGCCGGTGCTCGAGCTCGCCGATCCGAGCGCCGAGTTGCTCCGCTTCGTCGCGCGCGGCATCGAGCCGCTGCTCGGCATCGGCGACCCGCGCTTCCGCATCACGCGTGCGGGTCTCGGCTTCGCGGGTGCGTTGCTCGGCCGACGCGATGCGATCGTTGACGATCGCTTCGGACTGCTCGGCCGCGCGGGCCTTGGCACCGCCATCGCGCTCGAGGTATGCGAGCTTCTGGATCGCCTCGTCGAGCTGCCGCTGCAGTGCGGACGCACGACCGATCGCGAGATCCGCGGCCTCGGCGCGGGCGGCGAGCCCGTCGATCTTGCGCTCGGCTTCACCGGCACGTGCGCGGGCATCCTCGAGCGCTTCCTGCGCGCTCTCCGCGTTGCCGGCGCGCGATTCGGAGAGCCGCGTCAGCTCGGCGATCTCGAGGTTTGCCTCCCGCAGGCTGGTCTCCGCCGCGGTCTTCAACAGCTCGGTCTCGGCCAGCGCGCGCTCGAGCTCGGTGACGCGGGCGCGCAACTGGGTCGCAGCCTTCTCGCCCTGGGCAGCGACGGTCCGGATCTCGACCAGCTGGAGGCGCAACGCGGTGAGCTCCTCGCGTGCCTCCCCGAGCGACGCCTGGGCAGCGGTCTCGGACACGGCGATGCCGCTCTCGAGATCGGTGACGCGCTCCTGCAGCGCCTCGATCGCGACATCGTCCTCGAGCACACGCTTCTCCGCGGCCTCGGCACGCTCGATCAGTGCTGGAATCTGCGCACGGGCATCGGCAAGATCTCGCTCGAGCTGAGTCTTGCGGTCGACGAGGCCCATCGCGGTCGAGCGCTCGGCGGCGAGCTCGCGCAGCGTGGACTCGAGCTTGGTCTTCAGATCCTTCTGATCGGTGACGGCCTTGGCCTCGAGCTGCTTGACCAGCTTGTCGGCGCGCGCCTGGACCTCGGCGATCCGATCCTCGGACGCCTGGATCGCGGCCGCGACGTTGGCCGACGTCCCCTCGGCCTTGTCTGCACGCGCGTGCGCATCGGACAGCTCGCGGCCGAACGTGCGCGCCCGCATGTCGGCTTCGGCCGCACGGCGCAAGGCCTCGGCGACATCCTTCGCCATCGCCTTGGCCATCGTGTCGGCGGCACTCGCGCGCTTCTCCGCATCCTCGATCCGGCGATCCGCCGAGACCATGCGCTGATCGGCGTCGGCGGCACGGGCCGCCGCTTCCTCGCGCGACTTGGCCGCCGCCGCGATCGCGAGGTCGGCCTTGCCGAGCTGATCGAGCCGGGTCGACAGTGACGCCGCGCGCTGGTCGGCCTCGGCGAGCTTCTGCGCTGCCGTGGCAACCTCGATCTTGGCAGCCGCGACCTTGGTCTCGGCATCCCTGGCCATCGAGCGCGCGTCGCCGACTTGGTCCTCGAGCTCGGCGATCCGATCTCGTCGGGTGTCGAACTGGCCCTGCAGCTCCGCGAGCTCGGACGCGAGCTTCGCGGCCCGCGCCTCCGCCGCCTGGAGCGGCGCATCCCCGGCGCCGACCCGGGTCTCGAGCGCGGCGATCCGGTCATGCGCCTTCGCAACTTCCTCGGCTTCTTGCCTGACGCGTGCCTCGGCATCCGCCAGCTTCTGCTCGAGCTGGGCGGCGCGGGTCTCCGCCTTCGCGGCCTGGGCGCTGGCGTGGGACAGGTTGCGTTCGGCGCCTTGCGTCCGGATGCCGACGGTCGCCAGATCCTTTTCGGCCTTCTCAGCCCGGCTGGTCGTCCCGGCGAGCTGCTCCGAGAGCTCGCGCAGCCGAACATCTGGCGTCGCGGCGGCCGTCTTGGCTGCGGCCAGCTCGCGCTGCAGCGTCTGGACGACCAGGTCGGCCTCGGCCAGCTTCTCCGCGACCGCGACGCCGGCGACGGTGTCGGCCATCATCTTCTGCTCGCGCGTCTTTGCGAGATCGAGGCGGATGATCTCGAGCTCGGCCTGGCTGGTGCGGCGCAGCAGGTCGAGCTCGTCGCGCAGCTCCTGCGCCTCGCGGCTGGCCTCGCCATGCGCGTGCTCGGCGATCGATCGCGCACTCTGCGCCTCGTCGAGCTCGGCGGCGAGCCGGGTCAGCTCGCGTGACTGCTTGCCGCTCTCGACGTCCGCGTGGCTCGACCACTCGACGCGCTGGGCGGCCTCGTCCTCGAAGGCGCTGAGGCGCGACCGCGTGGTGGCGAGCTCGTCGCGCAGGCGATCGAGATCCTCGTTGTCCTCGATCGCCGTGGCAGCCGCCTTGCGGAGGACCTGCAGCTCGTCCTGGACCGCCGCGAGCGTCTTCTCGAGCGTGGCCGCGCGCGCGTCCGCCTCGTCGCGCATCCGGATCGCCTCGGCGGCCATGCCCGGCTGCGTGTCGTCCAACGAGGCCGAGGCGGACGGTGGGTGGGTCGCGCGCGCCGCGTTGAGCTCGCGGTGCAGCTCGCCGACGCGCCGAGCAAACGCGTCGCGCTCCTCCTCGACCTTGCTGCGCGTCTTGCGCTCGAGATCGAGCCACGTCGCGAGCGTGCCGTGGAGGCCGACCGGTGGTGGCAAGGTGCCGCTGGCCGGGAGCAGCCGGATCATCAGGCTGCCGACCAGGATGATCTCGCCGGTCGGGACCGGCGCGCGCTGGACCTTGTTCGGCCCGACGAAGATGCCGTTGGAGCTGCCGAGGTCCTCGATCCACAGCGCGCCACTGTCGACGAAGAATCGCGCGTGCTGGCGCGAGACCCGCGGATCATCGCTCCGGATCGCGCACTCGGCTCCGCGCCCCACGAGCACGGGCTCGACTCCCAGCGCGAACGAGCGATCGACGCCGTCCGCGTCGGAGTAGACCAGGGTCGCCATTCCCTGCGGCGAAACCTATCACGTGCGCGCGGTTAGCGAGGCGATCATGGCCTCGGCATTCGCCAGTGCGCGCTCGGGATCGTCGTCGAGCAACAGCACGTGCCCCATCTTGCGACCCGGCGCGGGCGCGTCTTTGCCGTAGAGATGGAGCCGGGCCTCGGGTCGGCCCAGCACGTGGAGCCAGGGCGGTGGCCCGGCAGCCCACAGCTCGCCGATCAGGTTCACCATCACGGCGCCGGTCAGCGCGCGCGGATCGCCGAGCGGCAGGCCGCAGACCGCCCGCACGTGTTGCTCGAACTGCGAGGTGGCGCAGGCGCCATAGGTGTAGTGCCCGCTGTTGTGGGTCCGCGGCGCGATCTCGTTGACCAGCAGCTGGCCATCCGGGAGCTCGAACATCTCGACCGCCATCACCCCCACATGCCCGAGCTCCTCGACGATGCACACCGCAATACGCTCGGCGCGGGCGCGCTGGTCGTCGGCCATCCGGGCCGGCGCGCGGGTCGTGTGCAGGATGTGACGGCGGTGGACGTTCTCGGCGATCGGATAGATCTGGATCTCGCCGCCGTCTGCGTCTCGGCAGGCGCACCCGTCGGGCCCGACGCCGTCTTCGCCGCGATCTC
>JBBJLY010000431.1:0-4487 GCA_037720695.1 Kofleriaceae bacterium
CGCGAAGCGGCTGATGCGCGAGTCCGATCGCAAGCTGTCGGACATCGCGCTCGACGTCGGGTGCGCCACGCCGTCGGTGTTCAGCGAGCTGTTTCGTCGAGTCACCGGCGAGACGGCGAGCGAGTGGCGGCGCCGGCGTAGTTAGTTGCCGCGCGTGATCGGGACCGCGCTGCCATCGTCCTCGAACACGTTGTTCGAGAAGTTGCCGACCGGAACGCCCGCATCGTCGCGGCCGCGCAGGATGTACCACTGCGATCCCCAGGTCGAGCGCGCGAACTTGTTGTTGGTGAACGACAGGGTCTCGAACCGGTTGTCCCGCCCCCACGTGATGTTGATCGTCGCCGCACCGCCCTCGAACCAGTTGCGGTCGATCAGGATGTGCTCGAGCTTGTTGGCCGCGGTGTTGTCGACCTCCTGCTTGATCATCATCGCGGCGTTGTACATGTCATCGCCGCTGTTGATCTGCGACTTCTGGCTCGGGGTCGCGTTGTGGGCGCCGATCACGCGCTTGCCGCCGATCCGATTGCCAACGAACGTGTAGTGCTTGCCGCGGTGAAACTGCACGCCGTCGACGTGCGTGTAGCGCGGCGATCCCGAGGAGTAGGGGTAGTAGCGGGCGGGGCCGCCCGACGGCGAACCTTGCTCCTCGGTCCACTCGTTGAACCAGCCGTCATGGATCCAGGTCCCCTTGGCCGTCACGTTGCCGAGCTGCGAGTTGAGCCCGATGCCGTCGGAGGTGTTGCGGATCTCGGTGCGGAGCACGGTGAAGTTCGAGCCGGTCACGCCGCCGACCCACTCGTTCGCCAGGTTGACGTTGCCCGCATCGGGGTTCGGCACCCCGTTGTACGACGCGGGCACGGTGACCGGGCGGCCGACGAGCGCGGTGTCGAGGATCGTCGCGCCGCGCAGGTCGTTGCTGCTCCCGAACACGTGCCCGGAGCCAACGCCGCGATTGAGCGTGCCGTGGATGATGCAATTGCGGACCAGGACGTTGGTGAACGAGCGCAGGTCCACCCTGCCCCAGATCTCGAGGTTCTCGACGATCTGGTTGTTCGCCGTGACCAGGAAGTCGGTGCTGGTCGAGGGCGTGCCGTACTGCGACAGCGTCACCTCGGGCACCGGACCCGTGTTCGTCGCGTCGGGCTTGTACTGGCCGTACACGAGCGCATTGCGCTGCGCCGTCGTCAGCTTGGTCAGTGCGCCGCCGGTGACCCGGAGCTCGCTCACGCTGGCCCAGTTGCTGGTCGAGTTCCCGAACACCTTGAGCCGGAGATAGCGCCCGTCGCGTGGCGTGAACGCATAGCTCTCGAAGCCGGCGGTCGTGCCGCTGCTGGAGCGATCGACGACCTCGTCCCAGGTCGCGCCTGTCTTCGAGACCTCGACCGTGAACGCGCTGGTGCGGGTCGCGCCGTTGTACCAGGCGATGCTGGCGCTGCAGATGCCCTTGAGGCTACCGAGGTCCGCGGTCAGCGTCGCGCCGATCACGTCGTGCGACCACCTCGTGGCGAGGTTGCCATCGATCGCGTTGGTGCCGGGGTTCCCGGTCTGTGCACCGCTGACCGCGACGGACGAGATCGGGAGGAGGTCGCTGCACGAGGCCTCCGCAGCGACCTCCGCGAGCGCTGGTTCGAGGCTGCGATCATCGTCGATGCAGGCGGTGAAAAATGCGAGCAAGGTTACGTAGCGACTGACGGAAGAAAACATGCGCGGTGCTTTTGCACGGAGCATGCCCCGCTCGAACAGCCTAGCGCACCAACGTGCGCACCACGTGCAGTCCGGGCCTGGGGCCAGAGACCGCGCTGCCCACGACAGGTTGCAACCTGATTCGATCAGTAGCCGCAGAACTCTCGCTCGTAGTCGAACGCGTCGAAGCACTCGCTCGCCGACTCGGTGGTCTGGAGCCGCGCGTAACAGTTGTTCGCGTCGATCGTCTCCACCGCGCACGTGGTCGACTCGGCCTCGCTGAGGCACGCGGTGCGTTCCGCGCTCGGCGCGTCCCCGCAGCTGGCGCACGACGCGTCGATGCAGGCGGTGTAGTTCTGGATGTTCTTCGCGCACTGCAGCTCGTTCGGGTTCACCCGCACGAGGCAACCCGGGAAGTTGTACACGGCGAGGTTCGTGTAGCGGACGATGGGTCCGTGACCCGGCGCTTCCGGCGGCGCGATCAGGCACGACTCGCAGGCCGGGTACGCCGCCTCGAACGCCTTGCACTCCACCGAGTCGAGACCCTTCGTGCGGCAGGTCGCGCGGAACTGATCGAGCTGCGCGTCGGTGCACGCGCGCTGGCGAAAGCCGCTCGGCGGGTGCCAGGACGCGTCGTGATCGGTGGCGATCAGCTGGCAGACCGCGCCACCGCCACCACCCCCACCGCCACCGCCACCGCCACCGCCATTCGGATCGTCCGCGCCGCCACACCCGCCCGTGGTCGCGAGCGCGCCGGTCGGGACATCGCCACTCGCCGCGAACTCGTGGGCGCCGAGATCGAGCGGCGCGGACACGGCCGGGACCGGGATCTCGATGTCGGGCAGCGCGAAGTCCCGGTCGCCGCCGATCGGGAGCGTGATCACGACCTTCGACTTGAGCAGGAGGTTGGCGCTGGTCGACGTGTGCGCGACGTACTTCGCGGTCGAGCCCTCGAAGTTCGCGCACGACCCGGCGAGCTCGGACGTCATCGTGCTACCCGCTGCGATCGTCAGCTCGAGGTGTCCGGGGATGCCGCCGGGCAGCGGGATGTCGGGGAGCTTGGTCTCGGGCAGCATCGCGGTGACCGTCGCGGTGGTGCTCATGAGGAACGGATCGAACGCGACCTGGCCGCCGAACGCGATGTCGAGGTTCTCGATCCCGGGGAGCGGACCGTCGTACTTGAGGGTCCCGAGTGCGACGTGCAGCATGGCCGCGGCCCGGAAGTGCGCGTCGAGTGCGTAGCTGCCCGAGCCCGGCACGGCGGCGACCGCCATGGTGTCGCCGCTGCCACCCGCGACCGCGCCCGCGCTCGCCTTGAGCGAACCACCGGCGGTGAGCTGGAACTGAACCTGGACCGAGCTGTCGGCGGGCTGCATGCCGGTGTCGAACGCGAAGTCCTTCAGCACTGGCACCTCGCCATGAAACTCGATGTCCTTGCTGGTGGTCGACGACGATCCGACACAGGCCGTGAGGAGCGGGGCAAAGACGATGGCTCGCATGCGCACCCGAGGTGCAGCAGCTATGCCCGCGAGATCTGCAACTTCAGGTGGTCGCGGGATCAGTCAGCTGCGCGAAACTTCAGCACTGCCCGATCGTGGTTGCAGCGACTGGGGCTCATGCCATGGCAGCGCGAGCGGCCGCAACCGGAAGTGCTCACCCGCGATCTCAGGTGTAGCGCTGGTCGCAACAGGGCCTGCGTGCGGCTTCAATGATCTCGCGGGCACGCGGGTGGCGTGCCGCTTGCTGCCGGCTGACGCGATGATCCGCATGCTGTTCGCGCTGGTTGCCGTGGTCGGCTGCACGACCGGAGAGCCGATCGAGGATCTCGATCCCTCGGATGATGGCGACGAGGAGCAGGACGACGGTCCGTTGCCCGGAGACGAAGGCTCGGACGATCCGGTCGACGTGCCCGAGGTCGACGAGAGCGTGCTCCAGCTGCCGTTCCCGTGCGGTCAGGTGTGGGCGGGCCAGAGTCGGACCAACCACAGCCCGCAGCTCTCGCTCGACTTCAACCGCGCGGACGACGATGGGGACACGGTGGTCGCCGCGGGCAGCGGTAAGGTCACGCGCGTCGCGGACACCGGCGCCGATAGCTACGGCCGCTGGATCGAGATCGCGCATAGCGGCAACCGGCGGACGCGGTATGCGCACCTGTCGTCGCAGCGAGTCACGGTCGGGCAGATGGTCTCCCGCGGCCAGGTGATCGGCACCGTCGGTACGACCGGCGGATCGTCCGGCCCACACCTTCACTATGAAGAGCACCTGAACGGGAGCCCGGTCCGGATCAAGTACGACGAGCGCGAGGCGCTGTACTTCGGCACCAAGAACTACACCAGCCAGAACGGCTGCGACGGCTACATCGGGCGCGTCAACACCGGCGGTGGCACGCTGCCCGTGCGTGCGGATGCAAGCACGACCGCGACGCAGCTCGGCACCGTCGCCGACGGCGCGACGGTCGCGATCACCTGCCAGAAGCAAGGCGACGCGGTCGCCGGCACCTACGGCAGCTCGACCCTGTGGGACAAGGTCGGCGCCGGCTTCATTCCGGATGCGTTCGTGTCGACGGGCTCGGACGGCCAGGTCGCACCGACCTGCCCGTGATGGCAATCGGCTACACTGGCGCCCGTGATGAGGCACCTACTGCTCGCAGACTTCATCGACCAGCGGCGCGTGGAGATCGTGAAGGAATGGGAGATCTTCGCCCGCTCGATCTCGCCGCCCGGGAAATCGATGACCGGATCCGAGCTGCGCGATGCCCGAGGGCCGGCGGCTCGGTCTCGAGTACTTGCAGCTCGAGATCAGCG
>JBBJLY010000198.1:0-15993 GCA_037720695.1 Kofleriaceae bacterium
TCGCCCTGGATCCCTGCGCGCCGCAGCGCTGCGGTCGCTTGGTCCTTTGGCATTCCGAACACGTTCGGAACGGTGACGTTGCCGCTGGCATCAGGCCCGGTGGCCGGTGTGCTCGTGCCTCCGACGGTCATCAACGAGGGCGGGACGCAGCCTGCGAGTGGAATCAACAACAGTAGTCGCTTCATGGTTCCTCGGTCGGTCAGAAGTTCTATTCACGAGACAGTCACACCCACCCACGCGGCTCCGTGCTTCACGCCCATGCGTCACGAGGTATGCAGACCTTCAACCCCCTGCGCCGCATCGGTCCAGGGTCGAGAGCCTGGCCAACGGCCTAGAAGAACGGCTCGGGGACGGGTTCGGGCGGCGGCGCATCGATCGCATCTGCGGGGTTCTGGATCGTGAACGGCCACAGCCAGCGACGGAGCTCCTTGGTTCCGGCCAGGAACGCAGGATCTCGCGGCTCGACCAGCTCGGGCCACGCCGTCACCATCTTGCAGTTGCCCAGATCCTCCACCTTCGGAGGCGGGTCGATCGCTGGCATCGGCGACAACTGCGCCCAGATCTCGGGACCGATGATCGTGACCGGGTAGAGCCGTCGCAAGCGTCTGAGAAACTGGCCACTCAGCATCGCGTCTTCCCGCAGTCGCTCCCGAGTATGAGCGTCTACTTCCGACGGGGAAAATGCACCGCTGAGCGACGACTCGCGCGCGGCCTGCGCATGAGATCGATATCCGCCCAACCCGCCTTGTACGATGGGATAGATGTCCACAACCGCCATTAGGAACGCTTGCAGCGATTGCTTCTGTAATGCCTGTGTTGGGCCCGTTACAGCGATCCATCGATCGCCGAAAAATTTACGAGTAGGGTCGATGGGGCGAAGGAAGCAGTCCACGATCACATCGTCGAGATTTGTCACGTCGCCGAGATGCACTTCCAAGGCACTGGGCTCGAGCACAGCTTCACGAAGAGTCTTGGGGCTGTAGGCGCGATGAATAATCTTCCCATTGCTGAGAGAAGCAGCCATGCCTTTCGGTTTCTGGTGCAGGTCCGCGTACAACTTGTTAACCGCATCGGCCAGCGCCTCGTAGCTGTTCGGGATACCCGATGCCAGAAATGAGAGTCCGAATGCGAGGCTATTCTCTGACGCATTCATAGCGATTGTCACACATCTTGTAATAGTGGACGTTGATCTCGAACTTTATCTCGCCTCCACGAAGGCATCGGGACGACAGCGTCTTCATGATATCCCCTCCTCCTAGCTGCGTCTCTGCAGGCTGATTCTGCTGGTGTTTCGCCGTGTAGTACGATGGAACAATATCTCTGTACGCGCTTGCCTGCCTCGGCCCGTCCACCCTTCCGGTCAGGCTGTCAGGCTTGAACTCCCAGACCTGACATTTCTCCGCGTTCACACAGTCGGGCTTGGTGTGGCCGCTGCCGGGAAACCTGGCTTCCTTGTCGGCCGCGAGTGGCACGTTGCAGCCGAAGCTCGACCACAGCCGCTTGTGCTGATCCTTGCCATACTCCGCTGCATAGAACCGGATCGGGTCGTTGCTGCCGTGCCAGGTGCCGCTCGTCGACAGTCGGTTGAGCCGCGCGCGTTGCTTCTCGAGCTGGCCCATCAAGTCATCGCCGCGCGACTTTGTCGCTCTCTTGCGAACCAGCGCCTTGACGCGCTCGACGAGCGGCGGCAAGTCCTTGAGCAGCGGGAGCATCGCCTTCTGCATCCTGTCCTGAAGCTGCGCGGCGATCTGCTTGGGACCGTCGCCAGCATCGTTGTCGTTCGGCTGCCAGTCGGTCCCGCAATAGGCCTGCCACATGTCTTGCATCGCGTCGCAGTCGAGGCGGTAGGTCGCCCGCGCCCGATCGACCCAGTCTTTCACGTCGTGATCGAGTTGGCCGGTGGTGGAGCTGGACTTGCCACTGAGCTGGTCGAGCGTCGACTTGACCTTCGGGTGCTCGCCGCCTTTCGAGATGCTCGCGCAGGCCTTGCTCATCGCCCCGAACTTGGTGCGCCAGTGCGCGTACACGCGCTCTGCGGAGTCTCGCAGGTTCGAGCTCACCCGGCTCCACTTGCCATCGCTCTGACTGAACGACTTGGCCTTGCTCTCCCAGTCACCCATCTTGCGGTCGACCTCACCGGCCGCCTTCAGGCCCTGCTCGATCGGGTTGCCAAGCCGCTCGGCTTCCTCGCTGATCGTCTTGTCGGGCTCGCTGTAGTCCTCGCGGTCCTCGAGCACGCGCTTGATCAGCTCCTCGAGCTTCTTCTCCGCCGCTTCGCACTTGTCCTCACCATCGTCGGCGCGGTGCTGGTTGAACTTCATCTCCTTGAGCGTTTCGAGCGACTCTCGCAGGCCTCGCACCCACGCCGGCCAGGTCGAAGCGATCGCCTTGCTGTCGCGGTCGTCACCGGCCGCGTTCTTGAGCCGCTCCAGCTGGGACTCGAGCTCTTTTGCGAGTTCGAGCGCACTGCTGACGTTGGTCGTCCCGTTCTGCGACTGCACATCCTTGATCCGATCCGACACGTCTTCGAGCAGCTCGTTGAGCTTCTTGCGCAGCTCGGCGCGACCGGTCCGCGAGTTGGCAAGCTTCGCGAGCACCCGATCCACGTCGCGATGACGCTCGCGCTTGACGACCTCCTCGCACGCGCGCTTCGCGTTGTCCCAGTCGTCGCGCCAGCCGCGGGCGATCGCCTCGGCCCCGGAGTGCAGGTTACTGCGAACATTCGACCATCGACCGTCGCTCGCCGAGAACCGTTTGGCGTCGTCGCGGCTGCGCTCGATCTCGGACCACATGCGTCCCGCGTCTGCCAGCAGCTCTTCTCCCTTGCGACCGGTCACACGCGCGAACTCCGTCAGCTCGTCAGCCGCCTCGGGGTCATCCTTCGCTGCGTTGGCCCGGGACGACATCGCGGTGTCGAACGACTTGCACTGGCGCAATATCTCGTCGGCCTTGGTCTGCCGATGCTTGAGCTTTTTGAGCTCGTCACTCGCGGTGCGGAACTCGCGAATGTATCCCGGGTAGTTCGCCACGATCCGCTCCGCGGCGGAATCGCTGCCCTTCACTCTCTTGAGGTCTTCGACCACCCGCTCGACCTCGCGCACGTAGTCCTGCGCGTCTGTAATGTCCGTAGCATCGGACTTGCGCTCGATTCCCGATAGCTCGCTCGCTGCCGAGTCGAGCTTGGAGTCGATCTGCGACATCAGATTCCGTCGATCCGAATCGTCATCGGCCAGTACCAGCCCCACGGCCACGGTGAGACCGAGCGGAATCGTCCATAGTAAGTGCCTGCGCATCGAGCCTTCTCCTACAAAGTGGGCGCTCGAACGAGCGCTATCCCCGCGGCGAATCTAGACACGGACGGCAGCAGTTCGCAATCTCCCGCTCATACGGGACGGTGCGAACCCCCGCCGACCATACCGGTATCGGCCCCCGGGTCGCGAGGGACTCTGCTGCGACGCCCATCACCGGACGCTGGCCGAGCGTCGGTCGGATCCCGAGAAGCGCTTGGGGGTTGCGGGAGGCACCGGCCCCGCGGCAACGACGGGTGTGTACCCGAGCTCGTACGAGTCGCGGGTTGCTCACCCTGGCCCGTGGTCCAGCCTCGGTTGCGCTCGATTGTGACCTCCGCTGTCCTCGGCCCGACATGCTCCGCGACCAGGCGCTGGTCTCGGAGGTGCTGCTCGTGTTCGTGCGCGTCGTGGCGGCGTATCATCGCCGCGCGCGCGGCACCGCGGCAGCGCGCGCGGGCAGACCGGCGCGGTCACCGCGATCCAACGGGTGGGTTCGTTCGCCAATGCCAACTTGCATTTTCATACCCTGGTCCCCGAGGGCGTCTGGCACGTGTTACGAGGCGCACCTGATGATGGCGAACGAGGCCGCGTGGTCGATGAGCGTCGCGAAGACCGCACCGAGCGCGCCACGCGCGATGGCTTTCGCGATGTGACGCGGCGCGTGCAGCGATGCTGATGGACTATCGGTCGCGGTCGCGCTCGCGGGTGTCGGCCTCGATGACGCGACTGACGACATCGCGCTCGACGAGCTTGCGCTTCTTGCGGGCGGTCTCGCGAAGGGGGCGGCTAGGCAATCGAGGTCGCGCATTGCGCCGACGGTGGCCTCATGCAGCAGGACGATGGCATCGCCGGCGAACACCTCGCGAGTGCAGGCCGCGCGCGCCATGCGCATGCGCATGCACTCGGTCGTGTCGTCAGGCGTGAGTGTGCTGATTTCGAGTCGGTGGTGGATGCGCGAGTACAGCGAGCGATTGCGGCGCAGCGCGAGCCGCTCGCGCAACTCGGGCAGACCGACACACGACCCGACGGAGCTGGCGCCCGTCAGTTCCCGACGTTGCACAATTGCGTTCGATCAAAGAGTTCGAATTCGTGATCGAATCGGCGGATGGCAACGCGAAGGCCGCCGGCGAGACGGAGCTCGCGAACTTGCGGGCGAAGTATCCTGGGTTCAGATTCAACGCGAGGTTGGAAACTAGTCATGTCGATCGCTCTCCTGATTCGAGACGCCAAGGACGCGGAGCAGAGACTTGTGCCGATCGCGACGCAGCGCGCGTTCGCTGCGAAATGGCTGCCGGGAGCATCCGGACTGGGGCTGCAGTGGGTCGATCTCATGGAGACAGGCTTTGAGGTCACGCCGGACAATCACGCCGACACCCTCGACGAACTCACTCGTCTTCGAGAATGGCTGACCGCGCGCGACGAGGCCCACGAGATTGAACGGCTCGATCGACTGCTCGCCGAGCTGCGGTCGCTTCATTCGATTGTGGCCTACTGCCTTCTTGGGGTAGCCGCTCCACGCCGCTGGGTAGGCTGCGTTTGTCGGGTCTGTTGCCGCATGGCTCTACAACTCTGCGACAACGTGGAGCCGCGCGGACGACCGGCTGGTTGCGGTAAAGGCGGCGTCAGGTTTCCGGAGCTGAGCATGGTGCTCGCCGCATAGGTGACGTCGACGGTGTTACGAGCACCGCCGACGTCGTGCTCCGCGCCTGACACCGTTGAAGAGCCCGACGTGAAGCAGTTTACGAATCGTTCATCACCGCGCGACGTCAAGACTGGTTGGCATCACCGCCGACCGTCGAACAGGCCCGACCGGCAGCGTGCCCGTGTGGCGCGCCGAGTCGCGAGCCCGGTCGACGGTTGAGGCTGCATGGCCACGGACTTCGGGAGCGCCAGCTGCGCGAGCCTGTCGTCGCCGATGGTCCACCGAAGACGGTTGTGCTCACGTGTCGGCGGTACCGGTGCACCGCATGCGGCGCGATCCTGCTCGTGGTGCCGCGGGGCGTGGCGCCGCGCAAGCCCACGGCTTCGCGGCCATCGCGATGGCACTCGCGTTGTGGCTGGTCGTCGAGGCGCCGGTTCGCGAGGTGCGGCGGCGCGTGTGCGCGTGGCAGCTCACGCGCGAGAGCACGACCTCGTGGCCCGCGCTGCGCCGCTGGCGACATGCATTCGGCGACACGTTCGCGCAGGTCGCGATGGGGCGCGCCCCGCCGCACGACGTGACGCGCGAGAAATGGACGCTCGCGTTTGCCGGAGGCAGTGCGATGCCGTGACGGCCATCGTCGTCCTCGTCGACGAGGACGCGCCCACCAAGTTGGATCGGCGACGTCCGCGATGCGGGCATGGCACGGACCGAGGCGACTCGACGACAAATCTTCCCGTCGAGCTGAAGGAGTCCCCGCGTCACCGCTCATGCGCTGCGCGGACTTCTCGCGACGCTGACGGCAGAGCGCGGTCTCGCGGGTCACGCGGCCTCGCGGGTCACCTGATCGCGGCGACGCTCGGGCACGACGAAGAGCGCACGACGATGACGGCGTACGCTGTGCCCGGGGCGGCCGCTGCCGGCGCGAGTCGTCGCGGCCTCGTCCTCCTTGAGGGAGGACTGAAGGTCGAGAGCGGCAACCCGTAGCCACTGAACAGCGAACCACTGAACACGGCGAAGTGCGCCAACTCGTGTGGTCTAACCGTTCCGCAATCGTTCCGCAGCCACCTTCGGAGCTCGCGCCGAAAACGAAAAGGCCTCGCATCTCTGCGAGGCTTTTTCATTCCCGGTGGAGCCGTGGGGGATCGAACCCCAGACCTCTAGAGTGCGATTATGGCGGCGCCCAATAATCACGCGGCATTGCAGCGCCATTTGTTCCCCAGCACGAATTCTCCGTCGAGGAGCCTGCGGAACGATCGTGGCGAACCTGCGAACCTGACGGCGTGCCGCCGCTCGACGGATCCCGTCTGGGCTCGTGCAGCGACTACCCACGATCGTCACCGGTCGCCGACCTGGGCAAGAGACCTCCCGGGAAACCGCCGGTCTGGTTCGAATCGACCTCAACGAATCGGGCGCTGCTATCTGGCCGACAACCCAATCGCGCCGGCGCTTGTCGGAGGGGCCTCGGCGCTAGGCTCGAGATGTCGGCGCGGATCAACGCGAATGTACCGGGCTGACCGGCGGGTTGTACCGGTCACTGGAGGGTGGTCGGGTCGTCCGGTGCCGCCGGCCAGGCGCGGCCCGACTCCCACGGGCCTCGCTGTGCCGATCGTCACGTGGGCGGGCGCAGATATACGCCTGGCTCGTCGTCGCTAACCGATTAATTGAATTAGAAGAAAGGTTCCGGCTTTGGTTCGGGATCGGCGCCCTCGGTCTTGGTAGTCGCCGGCTTCGACCGATCGGGCTTCGCTGGGGTCCGGTCGCTTACCGGTGCCGTAGGGTCTCCGGCCGGTGGCGTCGCGTCGCCGGCCGGCAGCGTCGGGTTCGGAGCACGGCCGACGTAGACGATCTTGTCACTGTTGATGCCGGCGCGCGACATCGAGTCGGGGTTGGTCCGGCACACGGTGCGTGGCTGACAACTCGGCTCGTCCACCCACTGCAGGAACACCCGGTCATCGCGCTCGAACCCGACGCGCTTCATCTCTGCGCGCGCCTGCTCGACTGGCATGCCGACGAGGTTCGGCATCAAGTGCCACTCGGTGAGCTTGCCCGCATTGCCGTGCCACGGATTCTCGCTCTGTACCCGTAGCCTCGCCGACAGTCGCGCACCCTGCACGGCACCGGGGGCCGGATGCTGATAGCAGACAGCGCCGACGTCGATCACTCGACCCTCGACCACGCTCCCGCACAGACCTGAGTCGTCACCGATGTCACCCTGCACCCCTGCGCGCCGGAGCGCTGCGATCGCCTGGTCCTTGGGCATCGCGAACACGTTCGGAACGGTGACGTTGCCGCTGGCGTCAGGGCCGGTGGTCGATGTCGCGCCTCCGCCGGTCGTCAACGAGGGCGGGACGCAGGCGGCGAGTGGAATCAACAACAGCAGTCTCTTCATGGTGCCTCGCTCGGTCAGAGGGTTTGAATCGTGAACAGCCACACCAGCGGAGGCAGCTCGGTCGTCCAGCCCGTGCATCTGCAGGTGCGTCCGTTCTCGTGCGCCGCTTCGATGCGCTTCGGACACGGGTCTTCACGAGCCGGCTAGAAGAACGGCTCGGGGATGGGCTCGGGTGGCGGCGCATCGATCGCGTCCGCAGGGTTCTGGATCGTGAACGGCCACAGCCAGCGTCGGAGCTCCTTCGTGCCGGCGAGGAACGCGGGATCGCGAGGCTCCACCAACTCGGGCCACACCGTCAGCATCTTGCAGTCGCCCAGATCTTCAACCTTTGGCGCCGGCTGGACTGCTGGCATTGGTGGGAGCTGCGACCAGATCCGGGGGCCGATGATCGTGACTGGGTAGAGTCGCCGCAAGCACCTGAGAAATTGGCCTCCGAGCATCACATCGTCATGCAGCCGCGTGCGCGTATCGACATCCACCTCGAACGGTGAAAATGCACCGCTGAACGATGACTCCCGGCCGGCATACGCATGGGATCTATACTTACCAATCCCTCCGTGGGCGATCGGATAGATCTCCGGCACCGCCGCAAGGAACGGACGCAACGACCGCTGATCGAGCACGCGTGAGGGGCCCGTGACTGCAATCCATCGATCGCCAAATTCCTGATCCGCGGGGTTGATGGGGCGAAGAAAACAATCGAGGACGACATCGTCTGCTTTCGTCACGTCGCCAACGTGCAGCCATAGTGCCTTGGGCTCGAGCACGACTTCATGAACGGTCTTGGGCCGATAGACACGATTGACAAACTTGCCGTTGCTGAGCGAGGTCGAGACTCCGCGAGGCGTCGCGCCCAAGTCTGCATAAAGCCTGATGATCGTTTCAGCGAGGGCCTCGTAGCTGTTGGGTTGACCCGATGCGAGGAACGAGACCCCGAGCGCCACGTTACTCATTGACACACACATAGCGATTCTCGCACATCTTGTAATAGTGCACCCGTGCGTCGAGTCTGATCTGGTCGCCCTGAAGGCACGCAGCCGACAGCGTCTTCATAATCCCAGCTCCACCGAGATGCTCGTCTGCTGGCTGATTCTGTCTATACCTGGCAGTGTAGTACTGCGGAACAATCGCACTATACGCAGATGCTTGCTTGGGCCCGTCCGCCTTGCCGCTCGAGCTGTCCGGCTTGAATTCCCAGACCTCACATTTGTCGGGGTTCACGCAGTCGGGCTTTGTGTGGCCGCTGCCCGGAAATCTGGCTTCCTTGTCGGCCGCGAGTGGCACGTTGCACCCAAAGCTCGACCACAACCGCTTGTGCTGATCCTTCCCATACTCCGCTGCGTAGAACCGGACCGGATCGTTGCTGCCGTGCCAGGTGCCGCTCGTCGACAGTCGGTTGAGCCGCGCGCGTTGCTTCTCGAGCTGGCCCATCAAGTCATCGCCGCGCGACTTTGTCGCTCTCTTGCGAACCAGCGCCTTGACGCGCTCGACGAGCGGCGGCAAGTCCTTGAGCAGCGGGAGCATCGCCTTCTGCATCCTGTCCTGAAGCTGCGCGGCGATCTGCTTGGGACCGTCGCCAGCATCGTTGTCGTTCGGCTGCCAGTCGGTCCCGCAATAGGCCTGCCACATGTCTTGCATCGCGTCGCAGTCGAGGCGGTAGGTCGCCCGCGCCCGATCGACCCAGTCTTTCACGTCGTGATCGAGTTGGCCGGTGGTGGAGCTGGACTTGCCACTGAGCTGGTCGAGCGTCGACTTGACCTTCGGGTGCTCGCCGCCTTTCGAGATGCTCGCGCAGGCCTTGCTCATCGCCCCGAACTTGGTGCGCCAGTGCGCGTACACGCGCTCTGCGGAGTCTCGCAGGTTCGAGCTCACCCGGCTCCACTTGCCATCGCTCTGACTGAACGACTTGGCCTTGCTCTCCCAGTCACCCATCTTGCGGTCGACCTCACCGGCCGCCTTCAGGCCCTGCTCGATCGGGTTGCCAAGCCGCTCGGCTTCCTCGCTGATCGTCTTGTCGGGCTCGCTGTAGTCCTCGCGGTCCTCGAGCACGCGCTTGATCAGCTCCTCGAGCTTCTTCTCCGCCGCTTCGCACTTGTCCTCACCATCGTCGGCGCGGTGCTGGTTGAACTTCATCTCCTTGAGCGTTTCGAGCGACTCTCGCAGGCCTCGCACCCACGCCGGCCAGGTCGAAGCGATCGCCTTGCTGTCGCGGTCGTCACCGGCCGCGTTCTTGAGCCGCTCCAGCTGGGACTCGAGCTCTTTTGCGAGTTCGAGCGCACTGCTGACGTTGGTCGTCCCGTTCTGCGACTGCACATCCTTGATCCGATCCGACACGTCTTCGAGCAGCTCGTTGAGCTTCTTGCGCAGCTCGGCGCGACCGGTCCGCGAGTTGGCAAGCTTCGCGAGCACCCGATCCACGTCGCGATGACGCTCGCGCTTGACGACCTCCTCGCACGCGCGCTTCGCGTTGTCCCAGTCGTCGCGCCAGCCGCGGGCGATCGCCTCGGCCCCGGAGTGCAGGTTACTGCGAACATTCGACCATCGACCGTCGCTCGCCGAGAACCGTTTGGCGTCGTCGCGGCTGCGCTCGATCTCGGACCACATGCGTCCCGCGTCTGCCAGCAGCTCTTCTCCCTTGCGACCGGTCACACGCGCGAACTCCGTCAGCTCGTCAGCCGCCTCGGGGTCATCCTTCGCTGCGTTGGCCCGGGACGACATCGCGGTGTCGAACGACTTGCACTGGCGCAATATCTCGTCGGCCTTGGTCTGCCGATGCTTGAGCTTTTTGAGCTCGTCACTCGCGGTGCGGAACTCGCGAATGTATCCCGGGTAGTTCGCCACGATCCGCTCCGCGGCGGAATCGCTGCCCTTCACTCTCTTGAGGTCTTCGACCACCCGCTCGACCTCGCGCACGTAGTCCTGCGCGTCTGTAATGTCCGTAGCATCGGACTTGCACTCGATCCCCGACAGCTCGCCGGCTGCCGCGTCGAGCTTGGAGTCGATCTGCGACATCAGACTCCGCCGCTCCGAATCGTCGTCGGCGAGAACGAGCCCCACGGTTAATGTGAGGCCGAGCGGAATGGTCCACAGTAAGTGCCTGCGCATCGAGTCTTCCTCTCCTGCAAAATGCGCGCTCTTATGAGCGCCGCCCCCGAGGTCATACTAATCACAGACCTCAGCCGGACGCAATCTCGCGCGCCTGCGCGGCGTGGGCCCGCGCACCGCTCTGAGCGTCATGCCATCGCATGGCTCTTCGAGGCTCTCAACAAACGCAACCTGACCCTCCCGGGCGATCCCAAGCGCCTGCCGCTGCGCCTCGAGATCCACCCTGCAAAGGAAGCGACGTATGAACTCTGGCGCGAGTCGTACGCATCAGATTCGTTGTGAAGGGCGTGGCGCGGCGTGAGGTACCGACTTTCAGTCTGTGACTTCGACTTCGCGACCAGCGCGCAGGAAGAACACGCGGGCGCCGTTGTCGAGCAGCGGTCGGCGCTCCTGGCGCGCCATCCACTCCTCGCCGAACACGACCTTGGTGTAGTCGACCGGGCGGCCTTGCTTGTCTTTCTTCTTGAGCATGAGCTGGCGCAGCATGTAGATCTCGGGCAGCAGCACGCGGCGCGGCTCCTTGCCGCCTTTCTCGAGGGGCGTTTTGGTGATGAACCCGGTGAACACGTACGAGCGCGTTTCCTCGTCGTAGCCCTCGGGGGCGAGCGCGGGATAGCCGGCCTTCTCGTCGAGCATGTCGCCTGCTTCCCACCATGGCGCGAAGTCGGGGTCCCAAGGCAACGAGATCGGGCGCCACGTCGTCAGCCCGGGTTTTGCGCGCCGTACAAGCTCCATTGTTGACTCGAAGGTGTTCGCGAGCCAACGGCACTCATCAATGTGCTTGAGTGCACGAACGCACATCCGGTAATTGCCAATCGACTCAAGCGTGTATCAGCTCGGCGGTTCGGACCCGCACGCGAGCAATTGGACGCACGCAGTCAAGGCGGGCTCGGCTGGCGAGCGGAGCCGTACCCAGGCGTGAGTCGACAGTCCCGCTGGTGTGCTCTGCAACTCGAGGAGCGGCGATGCGAACCGACGGCGCGAAGCTAGCGCCGAAAACGAAAAGGCCTCGCATCTCTGCGAGGCTTTTTCATTCCCGGTGGAGCCGTGGGGGATCGAACCCCAGACCTCTAGAGTGCGATTATGGCGGGAGCCGCAATTAGGCTCATCCGGCTTTCAGGTGGGTCGTCGGATAGAGATCTAGTCCACCACATCGGAAGAGAACGACAGTGCGAAAGTTCTCGAAGCTGCGGTATCCGAAGGCTCGCTTCTTGAGCATCTGGACGACGGAGTTGATGGCCTCGCTACCGGCGTTGGTGATGCGGTGCTTGTAGTAGGTGAGGACGTTGTGCAGGTGCCGCTTCACCATCGCCGCGACCTTCTTGACCGGCTCCAGTCGCGAGCGAACCGCCCAGCCGTACCAGCGCTTCCACCAGCGCTCGCCAGCCGCCCGGCTTCGCTGGTTCCAGAGTTCCCGAAGCGATTCCTTGAGCGCCCAGGCGCGCGCGGTCTTGAGCTTCGAGGAGCGCAGGGCGGCGAACTCGACCCGGGTCTCGATGCTGTAGCGATCGGCGGGGATGTTCTCCGCCCCGTAGAGCCAGAGGTGTTTCGTGCCGACGAGACGGTCATCACCGTCCGAGCGGAGCAGCTTGTTCTCTCTGCGGCGGACGATGTCGACGGCGTTGTTGATGTGACCGACGATGTGGAAGCGGTCGAACACGATCTTGTCGTCGGCGTCGTCGATGACGGCACGGAACACCTGCGCGTAGGGCTCCCACATGTCCATCGCGATCGCCTCGACGCCGGCGAGCTCGTCGATCGAGAACCGACCCAGGCACTGCAGTAGGCTGTCCTTCGAGCGGCCCTCGGCGAGTTCGATGACGTGACCCTGCTCGAGGTCGCAGACCATCGTCGCGTAGCGCTGACCCTTGGCAAGCGACTTCTCGTCGACGCCGAGCTGCTTGGGAACCGCATGGGGTCGCCGCGCCAAGCCTCGCGCCACCGCGCGCTCCATCAGGTGATGGCCCTCGTCCCAGCTGAGCCCGAGGATCTTCGCGGCGCCGGTGATGCTGGTCTCGAGGAGGACGGCGACCGCGAACCGTTCGAACAACGCGGTGAACCGCGACTTGGGTTCGGCCCACGACACTCGGGCCTGGCGCACGCCGTGCTCAGGGCAGTTCACCCGCGGGATGCGTGCATGAAGATGGGTCTGGAACCCGCAGCTGTCGAGATGTCGCCAGGTGCGCTCCTCGTCGTGGTCGTGAAGGCCAACGCCCTTCTTGCACTCGGGGCAAGGCCAGGTCTTCTGCTTGTCGTGCTTCGCCCAGACGTCCACGCGTTGCTGTTTCACGTCCAGTTCGACGCGGTCGACGGTCCACGGCTTCTCAAGCCCCAGAAGCTGGCGATACAAGTCGGTGTCACGCACCGACTGAGAATAGCGCCGACCGCGACCGCGACCCGCCCGTCACGCTGCTCGTCGGAAAGCCACCCGTTTCCCGGGAGCCGCAATTATACAGCGTTGCGGCGGGATTCGTTCCCCAACACGAGTTCTCCATCGAGGAATCTGGGGAACGGTTGGCGGCAATCGCGCGTCGGTGCGGGCGTGCCTAGCAGGTCGGACGGCGATCACTTTACGTAGTCGGAGATGTCCGAGTCGGACTTCACCAGATTCTTGATCCGCTTGACCATGCCCTCGTAGAGCTGCTGCTCCAGGAGGATTCGCCCACCGCGTTCTTCGGCGACAGGTCGGCGCCGGAAAGGAGGCGGTCTCAGGACTCACCACGCGCATGCCGCGCGAGTAAATCTACGGCGCGACGCGCGGCGATGGCCGATTCCGCACTTGGATAGAGGGCGAACACCGGTGCGGACGATTTCTCGAGCGTGAACAGCGTCCGGACGCGGTTCGCAGCGAGTGCGTCCCGCGCCAAGCCGCGGGGAACGAACGCGACGATGTCGCCACGCGATACCGCTTCGATCATGAATCCAGAGTCATCGGTCTCGCACACCGTTCTTGGGCGGAGGCCGTGTTCGTCGAGATGCTCTTCGACCTCCCATCGATAGCTCGAGCTCGTTCGGTATTGTACCAACCCCAGGTTCTGCCAATCCACAAGTGGTTCGACCGAGGTCCCGACGATCGCCACCAAGGGTGAGGTGTACAGCGACACGATCGTCAGGTCGTGCCGTAATGCAGGTGACGGTTCGCACTCGCAGAGGAGCAGGTCGAAGTCACTTCGCCGCAGGGATCGAATGAGCTCGTTGGTCTCGCCAACGACGATGTTTGGAACCCACGATTCGAGCCTGACGAAAGGTAGCAAGAAGTCGGCTGCGATTGTCCGCGAAACCGCAGCGCTGATCCCAACGGTGAGAGACGGGATTGGCGGCTCGGACGCACTCTTAAAACTCTCGACCAGTCGAGCTCCCGAACGAAACATTGCCGCGGTGTGCTCGAAGGCGAGCTCGCCTTGCTCGGTCAACCTTAGACCCGACGGTGTGCGCTCGAACAACGTCGCGTCCAGCGCTCGCTCGAGCAGACGAATTTGCTCGCTCACCGTCGACTGTGTGACGCCGAGGCGTTCGGCGGCGCGACTCACCATGCCCTCTTCTGCGGCAACATGAAAATAGTACAGGTGGTTGTAGTTCAGCACGGCCGGAACCTAACTCGACGGAGACGCACTCACGATGGCGCGTCGAGGACCGCACGGAGTTTTGCAAGGCTCACCGGTTTGACCAAGTGAGCATCGAAACCGGCGTCGTGAGCTCGCTGGCGATCGGATTCCTGGCCATATCCGGTAATGGCGACGAGTCTCGGGGTCGCGATGGCGGGGATCTGCCGCATCTGACGCGCCAATTCGTATCCGTCCATACCTGGAAGCCCGATGTCGAGGAGCGCGAGGTCTGGACGAAATGTCTGCAGCGCGGTCAGAGCTGCAGGCCCGTCGTGTGCGGTGCGCGTCGTATACCCGAGCCTTTGAAGTGTTATGGCGAGCAGCTCCGCCGTGTCCTCGTTGTCGTCGACGATCAGGACTTTGCGATCTTTCATCGCTGGCACAACAGCCGGCTCCGGTGGTGCGCGTTCGGTCTCGACCCGGTCGCCATCCGGATCCGAACCGTGAACGTGCAGCCGGTGCCTGCGCCCTCACTCTGTGCCGTGACTGATCCACCGTGGAGCTGCACCAAGCTTTGAACGATCGCGAGACCGATACCGAGCCCCCCACGAGACCGATCGAGGGTCTGCGAATTCTGAACGAACAAGTCGAACACACGCAGAAGTAGATCGGACGGGATGCCAACCCCGCGGCCGACCTGGCGATGTGCGCATGGACGAGTTCCTGTGGATCCGTAGCCTCGAACCGGAGCCGTCCGGTGAGCAACGCGTACAGCGTCACGCCAAGCGCGTAAAGGTCGACGCGCTGATCGATCGGTCGGTTCATCCGTCCGGTCGGCTCGGGAGCCATACAGGCGAACGTGCCCTGCACCGAAACGGCGGAGGCGTCGACGCGGAGAAGAGACGCGATCCGGAATCCTGTCAGTCGAACGCTGCCGTCCTCTAGCACGAGGGGGCAGGCTTGATGTCTCGATGGATGACACCCCGGAGGCGGACTTGTGCGCGAGTGCGGCAGCGATCTTGTCGCCGATGGCGACCGCATGTGCGGGTCAACCCGTTGCACAGCGGATGTAACCCGGTCGGCGGCTCCGGGGGCAGTGCCGTGCGCAACGGTAGACCGTCAAACCCGTTCGAGTCCGGCACCACCACGTAGTACTCTTCCGCGTCCCCCCCAGGCAATGGAGCACTAAGAGAAACCTCTACGGGTTTGATATAGTCTGAGCCTCGGTAAAACCTACGTCGCTATTTCTAGCGACTTGAACCTGGACCCGGTGGGCGGGCCTCATTGGGGCCCCCATCGCCAACTCTGCGAGGCGAGAAGAAATCTCGGCGAGCGGCGTTGTCCTGTTCACGGCGCCGTTCGTCACAGCGCCTCCTGTCCTGTGCGGACACCAGACCGTCGGCTCCCACGATTGGCGAACCTCGGCGAAGCCATCGTGCCCGGCTACGTTCAAAGCAGCGTCGTGATGTCCACAACCTACGAGGCGCTGTTAGGTCGCGACTAATGCGGCGTGGCTCACGGAACGCGTGGATGGAGCGCGTGCACTGTAGAAAGCTCTCGACGTGCCCCGCGCTATCGGTCGACATCGTGGACTCGCGCGCTTTCTCAACGTTACCGCCGTCATTCCGTTGGACTACACGCGGCTTGCGCAAACCTGGCTACGCGCCTGGAGATCAGGCTCGATGAGCGGCGATGACGGGAGTGGCCTCGTAGTTCACGCCGGCTTCGATCCGGCCGCATCCTGCGGCACCGCCTGCCCCCCGGTGCTTTCTTGGAAGGCCCCCGTACCTACCCCACGATATTCGTCGGACAAGGTAAATTGGTGCTCTTGGACGACGCGAGAACATCGATGACGGACTCGGCAGTTGCGCCGGGGGACGCGATCGTCGGCTCGTGGTCGATGTTTCTCGGGGTGCCGGGACACTTCACGGTCGTCGTAATCACCGGCGCGATTACCTTCTACGATCGCCTCGCATCGTCGATCGCTCGCCGAGGGTATCGTACGTTCGTCGTGTCGCACGC
>JBBJLY010000039.1:0-45918 GCA_037720695.1 Kofleriaceae bacterium
GGCGTGGTCCGGTGCGCGCAGGCCCGCAAGGCGAGAGCGCCAGACCGAGGCCGAGCAACGCGCACGCATGCCGTCGGCGAGCAGCTGGCTCGGAGGCGAACGGCCAACGCCTACGGGCACGGATCCGGGTCCGATCGGCTAACGGCTAACGTCCCCAGGTTCGGATCCCGATCTAAACAGTGCCGCGCTTGGGGAGCTGGTGGCGTCGCTTAGCGGCGGCGATAGATCGGGAGCTTCTCGTCGGCCGCAGCCTGGTACTTGACCGAGAACTCGGCGAACGCCTCGAGCGCACTCTCCAGCGATTTACCGGATGCGAGCTCGTACGCATCGAAGCCGCAGCGCGCCATGTAGTACAGCTGGTCGCGCAGGACGTTGCCGACCGCGCGCAGCTCGCCGCGAAACCCGTGACGGTCGCGGAGCTGGCGCGCGATCGAGTAGCCGCGGCCGTCGGTGAACTTCGGGAATTCGATCGCGATCAGCGCGAGCTGGTCGGGCGTGGGGACGTCTTCCGGCAGCTTGTCGCTCGGGACGCGCACGCCGAGCGCGGGGAACTGCGCGAGCAGCGCCGCGCCGTCCTTGACGTAGCGCGCGAGCGTCACGATGGGCTTGCCGGTCGCAGGGAGCTCCGCGTCGTCGGGCACGTGGAGGAAGTCGTCGTCGACGATCGCGCGGTCGCGGATGATCTTCATGACTATTCCTGGAGCTCCGCGCCATACACGGCCTGCTTGAACGGTTCGAGCCCGACGCGCCGGACGGTGTCGAGGAAGCGCTCGTCGGTCGACTCGCGGAGCGTGAGGTAACGGCCGAGCACCTGTTCGACCGCGTTGACGATCTGGTCCTGCGCGAGCGCCGCACCGAGGATCTTGCCGATCGACGCATCGTTGCCGGGACTGCCGCCGAGCATCAGCTGATAGAACTCCTCGCCGCGCTTGTCGATGCCGAGGATGCCGATGTTGCCGACGTGGTGATGGCCGCAGGCGTTGATGCAGCCGCTGATCTTGATGCTGACGTCACCGACGTCGTTCAGGTAGTCGATGCGGTCGAATCGGTCCGCGATCTCGAGGCTGAGCGGGATCGAGCGCGCGTTAGCGAGGTCGCAGTAGTCGAGGCCGGGGCAGGTGATGACGTCGGTCACCTTGCCGATGTTGGCCTTGCCGAGGTCGAGCGCGACCAGCTCGGCGTGGAGCTCCGCGAGCTCGGACGTCTTGACGTCGGGTAGCACCAGGTTCTGCGTGTGGGTCACGACGACGTGGCCGAACGAGTAGCGGTCGGCGACGGCGGCGATCGCGTCGAGCTGCGTGTCCGAGACGTCGCCCGGGGGCACGCCGGGCATCTTCACCGAGATGACGACCGCGCTGTAGCCCGGGACCTTGTGACGGACGACGTTGTTCCTGACCCAGTTTCCGAGGTCGCGATCGCGGCCGAGCGTGAGCGCATCGAGCACGCCGTCGTTCGCGGGCAGTGGCTCGTACGCCGGCGGCGAGAAGAACGCGGTGACCCGCTGGATCTCGGTGTCGGGCAGCTCGAGCTCGGCGGTCCGCGAGGCGGCCCAGTCCTCCTCGACGCGCCGGCGAAACTCCTCGATCCCGAGGGCGGCAACCAGGATCTTGATCCGCGCCTTGAACTTGTTATCGCGGCGCCCGCACAGGTTGTACACGCGCAGGATGCTCTCGATGTACGACAGCATGTGACGCTTCGGGAGGAACTCGCGGATCACGACGCCGATGTGCGGCGTGCGCCCGAGGCCACCGCCGACCAGCACCTCGAAGCCGTGCTCGCCCTCGGCATTGGCGACCAGCCGCAGCCCGATGTCGTGGAACCACACCGCGGTGCGATCGTCACCCGGCGTGCCGGTCACCGCGATCTTGAACTTGCGGGGCAGGTGGGCGAACTCGGGATGGAGCGTCGACCACTGGCGAAGGATCTCGCAGTACGGGCGCGGATCCTCGAGCTCGTCGATCGCGATGCCGGCGAAGTGATCCGATGTGATGTTGCGGACGCAGTTGCCGCTGGTCTGCACGGCATGCATCTCGACGCTCGCGAGCTCGTCGAGGATGCTCGGCACGTCGGTCAGCTTCGGCCAGTTGTACTGCACGTTCTGGCGCGTGGTCAGGTGCGCGTAGCCGCGGTCGAACCTGCGCGAGATGTCTGCGAGCTTGCGGACCTGTGTCGAGCTCAGCAGCCCGTACGGGATCGCGACGCGCAGCATGTACGCGTGGAGCTGCATGTAGAGGCCGTTCTGCAGCCGCAGCGGCTTGAACTCGTCCTCGGTGATCTCGCCCGATAGCCGGCGCGCGACCTGGCCGCGGAACTGGTGGGCGCGTTCGGTGATGATGCGGCGGTCGTAGTCGTCGTACTGGTACATGAGACTTCCGATCAGTCCGGGCGGCGGACGCGGATCGTGGGGCCGTTCGCGCGGATGCGTTCGCGCGCGGACAGCGGGTCGATCGACTCGGTGCTGGCGTAGACCGCGATCACGTACGGATCCGAGATCTCGCGCTGCTCCGTGACGCGCGCGGTCGCCGCGAGCGCGGTGGCCGACGCCTCGTCGACGAGCAGACCGGCTTCAGCGATCTGTCGCGACCACGACCCATCGGCGCGGCGCCACGAGTTGGAGCCGTCCTCGGTGAACTTCGCCGTCACGACCCAGTGATTCGCAGGTGGCACCCCGACATCCTACGTGCCGTCACGGAATAAGCAAAACAGCTAAGAATCATGCTATCCATAACCAAAAGGTATAGCAACACGGATGAACCTGACCCACCTTCGCGCGTTCCACGCGATCGCGGCTGCGGGCAGCGTGACCGGCGCGGCGCGCACGCTCCACGTCTGCCAGCCGGCGATCTCGAAGCAGCTCGGCGAGCTCGAGCTCGCGCTCGGGGCACGGCTCGTCGATCGGCTGCCACGTGGGGTGCGGCTGACCGCGGCGGGTCGCGCACTGTCGGAGCACGCGACGAGGATTCGCGAGCGAACATGCCGCCGAGGTCGAGCTCGCGGCGCTGCTCGGGCTTGGCCGCGGCCAGTTGACGATCGGCGCCAGCACCACGGTGGGCAGCTACCTGGTGCCGGCCGTGTTCGGTGCGTTCCACCTCCAGCACCCGGAGCTGCGGCTCGAGCTCCAGATCGCCAACACGGCCGCGGTGCACGACCTGGTGCGCCGTCAGATCGTCGAGCTGGGCCTGACAGAGGGGCTCGCGCCGGATGATCAGGATCTGGCGAGCTCGGTGTTCTCGCGCGACCAGATGGTGGCGATCACGGCGCCCGACGACCCGGTGCTGGCCCAGGCACCGCTGACCGCACGTCAGCTCGCCGCCCTGCCGTTCATCCTGCGCGAACGTGGCTCGGGGACGCGGGAGGTGATCGAGGAGGCGTTCGCGAAGAAGCGGCTACGGCTCGAGCCGATCATGTCGCTCGGCAGCAGCGAGGCCGTGATGCACGCAGTCGCAGCCCGGCTCGGGGTGGCGATGGTGTCGAGCCTCGCGGCCGAGCGCGAGCTGGCGAGCGGCGCGCTGGTCGCGATCCGGATCTCGGATCTCGCGATCCGGCGGTCGCTCCACCTGGTCGAGCTGCGGGGCGGCTCGCGCAGCCCGGCCGCGGCGCGGTTCGTCGATCTGTTGCAGCGCACGTGACATCGGATGCAACCGGACCGCTGACATCGGGCGGGCGAGGTTTGGTATACGGGAGTCACCAATGGCGACGGAAACGCGAAGGATCGGGTTGTCGCTCGGGGCCGATATCTGCTGGCCCATCTGCTACGAGGAGATCGTCAAGCGCCTCGGCCTCGACGTCGAAGTCGAGCGCGTCACGATCGAGCCGTTCGATCTGCGGCAGCCGTGCCGCTACGACGTTGTCCTCGACCGGCTGACGCACTGGTACCACACCAGTCGCGAGTGGATCAAAAAGGCGATCGTGATGGACGGCCTGTACGTCCTCAACAATCCCTGGTCCGTACAGTCGATGGAGAAGCACACGACCTACTCCGCGATGATGCACCTCGGGATGCCAATTCCCGAGACCTGGCTCGTCCCGCCCAAGACCTACGAGCCGCTGCCGGATCTCGCGCCCACGCTCAAGAGCTACGCGAAGCTGTTCGACCTCGGCGCGATCGGCAAGCAGATGAGCTACCCGCTGTTCATGAAGCCGTACGACGGTGGCGGCTGGAAGGGCGTGTCGCGGATCGACAACGACGCCCAGCTGAAGGCGCGCTACGAGGAGAGCGGCAAGCTGGTGATGCACCTGCAGAAGGCGGTCGATCCGTTCGACTCGTTCGTGCGCTGCATCGGCATCGGCCCGCAGACCCGGCTCGTCAAGTACAACCCGGCGGCGCCGCTACACGATCGCTACACGATGGAGAAGGACTTCATCAGCGACGACGAGGCCTCGATCCTGCGTGACACCACGCTCACGATCAACGCGTTCTTCGGCTGGGACTTCAACTCGTGCGAGGCACTCCGACGCGAAGGCACCTGGTACCCGATCGACTTCGCGAACCCGTGTCCCGATTCGCAGGTGACGTCGCTGCACTACCACTTCCCGTGGCTCGTGATCGCGAACATCCGGTGGTCGCTGTTCTGCGCGATGACCAAGCGCCCGTTTCGCCGCACGCTCGACTGGGACCCGTGGTACGCGCTCGCGAAGCGCGACCTGCCGTACCGCGAGAAGCTGCGCGAGTACGCGAAGGTCGCGGAGCAGCGGTTCGACCTCGCGCGGTTCGAGGAGTGGAGCGCGAAGCACCTCGGGCACCTCGACGAGGTGGCGTGGGAGTTCTTCGGCACGCCGATCGCGCGTGACGCGATGAAGAAGAAGGTGACAGCGCTGTTCCCGCAGCACGAGATCGAGCCGTTCACCGAGCTGTTCTGGAACCGCGTCCAGGCGTGGCGTGCGGACACCCGGGGTGTGGCGTGAAGACGTCGGCACGCTGGCACTCGCAGCGCGTCGGTCGCGAGGTCACGATGGCGCGCTGGGGCCACTTCGGCCAGCCGGTGCTCGTGTTCCCGACGGCGGGCGGCGACGGGGAGGAGATCGAGCGCATGCACCTGGTCGGCTCGGTGCAGGCGCTGGTCGATGCCGGCAAGATCAAGGTCTACTCGGTCGACAGCGTGTCGGGCGCGGCGCTGCTCAAACGCGAGGGCGAGGCGCGGCACCTGATGTGGCTGCAGAATCAGTTCCACCAGTTCATTCGCCACGAGGTCGTGCCGGCGATCCGCACCGACTGCGACGCGCCCGACGTCGAGATCTGGGTCGGCCGGCGCGTCGATCGGCGCGTTCCACTCGGTCGCGATGGTGTGCAGGTGGCCGGACGTGTTCGCCCGCGCGTGTGCGATGTCGGGCACCTACGACCTGCGGCGGTTCTTCGACGCGACCGAGTTCACCGACGAGTTCTGGGTGTCCTCGCCGCTGCACTTCGTGCCGACGCTCGCCGGCGTCCACCTCGAGAAGCTGCGCGAGCGGTTCATCCTGCTGGTCTCGGGTGAGGGCCGCGCCGAGGACATCGGCGAGAGCTGGGCGCTCGCGAACGTGCTCGGCAAGCAGGGCATCCCGAACCGCGTCGACTCGTGGGGGAAGGACTGGCACCACGACTGGCCGACCTGGCGACAGATGTTGCCGCAGATCCTGACCGAGTGGACGTCGTGACCACGCGCGAGCACAAGGACGTCGACAGCAAGGCGGTCGACGGCAAGAAGCGCCGCGAGTTCATGTCCGCGATCCTCGCCGACCTGCGCGCCCTCGAGCGCATGTTGAACGAGGACCGGTTCGAGACCGGCATCAGGAGGATCGGCGCCGAGCAGGAGATGTTCCTGATCGACAAGGCGTGGACCGCGACACGCGGCGTGCTGCCTCTGCTCGACAAGCTGAAGGACCCCCACTTCACGACCGAGCTCGGTCAGTTCCAGATCGAGGCCAATGCAGACCCGCAGCCGTTCGGCGGCGACGGGCTATCGCGGATGGAGCACCAGCTCAACGAGCTGGTCGACAAGACCCGCAAGGCAGCCAACGAGCTCGGCATGCACGCCGTGCTGATGGGCATCTTGCCGACGATGCGCAAGGTCGACCTCGGGCTCGACAACATGACGCCCAGCCCGCGCTACAGGGCGCTCAACAAGGCTATGACCGAGGTGGGTGGGGGCGCTTACGTGTTCTCTATCAGGGGCCTCGACGAGCTCCACGTCGAGCACGACTCGGTGATGGTCGAGGCGTGCAACTCGAGCTTTCAGGTCCACCTCCAGGTCGATCCGGACGAGTTCGCGCGGATGTACAACCTGTCCCAGTTGCTCGCGGGCCCGATGGTCGCGGTGTCTGCGAACTCGCCGCTGCTGTTCGGGCGCCGGCTGTGGGCCGAGACCCGGATCGCGCTGTTCCGCCAGGCAGTCGACACGCGCAGCCAGCACCAGCACCACCTGCGCGAGAGCGAGGCGCGCGTCAGCTTCGGAACCGAGTGGGTGAAGGAGGGCGTGCTCGAGATCTTCCGCGAGGACATCGCGCGATTTCGCACGCTCGTCGCGCACACGGAGCTCGACGAGGACCCGATGGCGGTGCTCGATCGCGGCGAGCTCCCGCAGCTCAAGGCGTTGCGCCTCCACAACGGCACCGTGTATCGCTGGAACCGCGCCTGCTATGGCGTGATGAACGGCAAGGCGCACCTCCGGATCGAGAACCGCGTGATGCCAGCGGGCCCGAGCGTGATCGACGAGGTCGCCAACGGCGCGCTGTGGTTCGGCCTGATGGTCGAGCTCGGCAGCAAGCTCGACGACATCCCGGCGCGGATGGACTTCGACCAGGCGGGAGCAAACTTCTACACCGCGGCGCGCGAGGGAATCGGCGCGCACTTCCAGTGGCTCGACGGTGAGGAGATCTCCGCGTCCGACCTCGTGCTCGAGCGTCTCCTCCCGATCGCGGAGGCGGGCCTCCGCCGCCAGCAGATCCACGAGGACGACATCAAGCGCTACCTCGGCGTGATCGACGCACGCGTGCGGACGGGTCGCACAGGTTCGCGCTGGCTGTTGTCGTCGTGGAATGCGCTCAAGGACAAGGCGGCCTCCGGCGAGCGCTCGAACGCGCTGGTCGCGGCCACCATCAAGCGCCAGCTGACCGGTCGCCCGGTCTCGGAGTGGGAGCGCGCCCGGCTCGACGAAGCGGAGATGTCGCATCTCAACTACCTGCGCGTCGATCAGTACATGACGACCGACCTGTTCACGGTGCAGGCCGACGACGCGATCGAGATCGTCGCCAATCTGATGAGCTGGGAGCGGATCCGCCACGTCCCGGTCGAGGACAAGGACAACCGGCTGGTCGGCCTCGTGACCTACCGTGCGGTGCTGCGGTTCCTCACCACGGGCGGCTCGATCCAGAACACGCCGGTCTCCGAGATCATGAAGACCGACGTTCACACCGTCGGGCTCGAGACGCCGACGCTCGACGCGATCCGCCTGCTGCGCAGATTCCGGATCGGTTGTCTGCCCGTGGTTCAGGACATGCGGCTCGTCGGCATCCTGACCGAGGAGGACATGATGACCATCGCGTCGCGCCTGCTCGAGCATCAGCTCGGGGGCACGCCCGGGTGAACGACGAGCGCGAGATCGCCGCGCTCCGCGGCGGGGCGGACGGCGCGACGTTGATCATCGTCGCAGGCCTGCACGGCAACGAGGCCGTCGGCGTCGAGGCCACGCGGCGCGTCCTCGAGCGCATCCAGACGGAGCGGCTCTCGATCAAAGGCCAGGTCCTCGGCCTGCGCGGCAACGTGCGCGCGCTGGCGGCCAAGCGGCGCTACCTGGCGCGCGATCTCAACCGGCTGTGGACCCCGGAACGCGTCTCCGCCGCGCGCGCGGCGACCTCGGATCCGTTCACCATGCCCACGCTCGACGGCGCCGAGCTGAGCGAGCTCGCCGAGCTGGCCGATGCGTTCGATCGCGTGATCAGCGCCGCACGCGGCCCCGTGTTCGTCGTCGATCTTCACACGACGTCCGCACCGGGCATCCCATTCTCGATCGTCGGAAGCACCCCGGCCCATCGCGCGTTTGCCAGGAGGTTCCCGATGCCCGGGATCGCCGGGATCGAGGAGCTCATCGAGGGCGTGCTGACGCGTTACCTCGGCGGCAAGGGCTGCATCACGGTCGCGATCGAGGGTGGCCAGAGCGACGCGCCGACCACGCTCGCGAACCTCGAGGCCACGGTCACGATCGCGCTCGCCGCGGCGGGTATCATCGAGCTGCCGGCGCTGGCGACGGCCGAGGCGACGCTGGTCCAGGCGCGCGGCGAGCTACCCACCGAGATCGACGTCGTGTCCCGGCATCCGGTGCTTCCGGCGCATGAGTTCCGCATGGAACCTGGGTTCGCGAACATCCAGCGCGTCGTCGCCGGCACGTTGATCGCGAGCGATCGCGACGGTGAGATCCGGGCACCCGAGGACGGCTTCGTGCTGTTGCCGCTCTACCAGAAGCAGGGCAGCGACGGCTTCTTCTTCGGTCGTCACTCCGCGTAGAGCGTCACGTCGGTCGCCGCGGCCATCGCCATCTCGCAGGCGCGATCCCAGTCGGGATGGCGCACCATCAAGTATCCGTCGGAGACCAGCGTGTGCTTCCAGTTACGGCGCGCGGCGCCGACCGGCAGCAGGGCCTGCTCGACGACATGCGGGCCGAACTTGCGCAGGTACGATCCGAGACCGTCGATCCGCGAGATCCGGCCCTGGCCCTTCGCCCGCTTGAAGATGATCGCGGCGTTGTACTTGCGCGTCGTCGGCGCCGCGAACGTGCCGAAGCACGACGCCCGCGCCCACTCGCGAAACAGATCGATGTCGCAGGTGTAGTTCATCTGATCGACGAGATGCGCGCCGCCCGGCCGGCACCCGATCTCGCCGAACACCGCCTCGCCGTCCGGCTTGCGGAACCACTCCATGTGAGTGAAGCCGTCGCCCATGCCGAGCGCGGCGAGCACCTTGTGGCCGAGCTCGATGCCGCCGGCGAGCTTGTCCTGCGCGAGGTCTCGCACGGTGACGATCACGGGGCTGATCCATTCATTGGTCCGCGCGATCAACGGCTTCGGCAGGTACTGCGCGACGTTGATGAACGCGGGCTTGCCGGCGATGCACACGGTGTCGAACGTGAGCTCCTCGCCGTCGATGAACTCCTCGCACGAGGCCTCTCCCACGTGCAGCATCTTGCCGAGTACGGTCTCGAGCTCGGCCGCGTCCTCGACCTTGTGCGTGTCCGCGCTGCCCGCGCCGGCGATCGGCTTCAGGATCAGCGGGAAGCCGATCCGTTCGGCGGCCGCGCGCGCTTCGGTCACGGTCCGCACGCGCTCGGCCTTGGGCACCCGGATGCCTGCGGCCGCGACGCGCTCCTTCATCAGCTGCTTGTCGCGAAAGCCCTGGACGGTGTCGACGGTCATGCCGGGCACGCCGAACCGTTCCCGCAACCGGGCCGCGGTCAGGACCATGACCTCCCAGTTGGCGAGCACGCGATCGACCTCGCGGCCGCGCATCCACGCGGTGACCCGGGCGACAACGTCGTCGTCGTCGAGCAGGCGAGGGACCTGGAGGTAGTCGGCGAGGTGGGGCTTGAGCGACCGCGGCAGCTGGGAGACGGGAGTGTCGCCCACTCCGTAGACGTCGACCCCGACCTCGGCCAGGCCACGCGTGTACTGCTGCATCTCGGGCGGATAGCTCGGTGCGAGGAACACGGCCTTCATCGAGCGCATGCTACAACGCGACCCATGCGTAACGTCGTGTTCGTGGCGCCGTTCCCGCTCGACACCACGATGCGCTTTGCCCGCGCAGCGGCGGCGCTGTCGGGAGTCCGGCTGCTCGGGATCATGCAGGAGCTCCCGCGGGGTGACGACGCTGGAATGTTCGTCGATCTGGTCACGGTGCGGGACGGGCTCGACACCCGGCAGCTGATCGAGGCCGCCCAGCTGCTCGAGAAGCGGCACGGCAAGCTGAGCCGCGTGCTCGGCATCCTCGAGCCGCTCCAGGTCCAGCTCGGCGAGGTGCGGCGTGCGCTCGGGGTCCCCGGCACCAGCGCGGCCACCGCGGATCTGTTCCGCGACAAGGCCCGGATGAAGGACGAGCTCCGCCGCAACGGCCTGCCGTGTGCGCGACACGCATTGCTCCGATCGTGGGCCGATGCGGAGGCGTTCGTTGGCAAGGTCGGCCTCCCGATCGTACTCAAGCCGCCTGCCGGCATGGGCTGCAAGGCGACCTGGCGGATCAACAACGCCGACGAGCTGCGCGGTGCGCTGTCCGCGATCCACGCCTCGCCCGACAATCCCGCGCTCGCGGAAGAGTTCCTGCGCGGCACGGAGCACAGCTTCGAGACCATCACGATCAACGGCCAGGTCGTGTTCAGCTCGATGTCGCGCTACTACCCGACACCGCTCGAGGTGATGGAGACCCCGTGGGTCCAGTGGGTGGTCGTCCTGCCGCGCGTGATCGATGGACCGGAGCTGGCTGACGCGCGCGAGCTCGCCGTGCGCACGGTGACCGCGCTCGGACTCGACACCGGCATGACGCACATGGAGTGGTTCCGCCGTGATGACGACTCGCTCGCGATCGGCGAGATCGCCGCGCGTCCACCGGGCGCCAACATCGTGCGGATGAATAGCTTCGCGCACGACACCGACATGTATCGCGCGTGGGCGCGTGCCGTGGTCGACGACGCGTTCGACGGTCCGTTCGAGCGCAAGTACGCCGTCGGCTGCGCGTTCCTGCGTGGCGTCGGCCGCGGTCGCGTCCTCAAGGTGACCGGTGTCGAGCGCGCGCAGGAGCTGGTCGGACATCACGTCGTCGAGGCGCGACTGCCGCAGCCCGGCACCCCGCGCTCGGACAGCTACGAGGGCGATGGTCATGTCATCGTCCGCCACCCCGACACCGAGGTCGTCAAGGCGGCCATGAAGACGGTGATCGAGACGATCCAGGTGCAGTACGCCTGATCTCGCCAAATCCGAGTGTATGCTCGCTGGCGAGGTGTCCTCCGATCTTCGTCCGTACGTCGCCGAGGAGATCCGGCTGCATCCCAGGGTCGCGTACCAGGGGATCCTCTCCGAGGAAGGCGCCGCCACGCGTGTGGCCGCCTCGCTGCCGCCGCTCGCGCGGTTTCGCCACGACTACGCGGGCGCGATCTCGGTCGTCGACTGGGATCACCGGCTGCCGTCGTCGAACCTCGTGCTCCGGATCTACGGCTATTACGGCGAGGACACGCTCGACGCTGGCTACGAGGCGTTCGACGATCGGCTCGAGCAGATCGCCGAGCGCGACAAGTATCCCGAGTTCGACGTCCCCGACTTCGACGGGCTCGCCGCCGACGAGGCCTACGAGATCGAGCTGTCGCCCACGGGCCAGATCGGCCGCTGCCGGCTGACCTCGGCGTGGCGCCGCACGGTCGGGACGCGGGACGCCGGCGCCGCGGTCGGGCTGGTCCAGAACTGCGACGAGTATCAGAAGCTCGTCGCGTCCTCGCCATCGCGCCCGACCTACCTCGGCGATCTCGAGGCAGTGTCCTGGACCCCGCCGTGCGAGACCGACCACGAGCGATGGACGCTCGACGTCTGGTACCTGCTCGCGTTCGACGGCCGCATCGGTTCGGGCCGTAGCTTCCTCGCGGATCTCGAGACCAAGCAGATCGTCTCCGTGCGGGACTTCAGCGTCCGCACCGGGTGACCGGTTGCGCACGGACGTGCGCAGCAAGCGAGCCATCACCTGTGTATGGTCGCGGCACCTGAGGAGGAGCCGGGATGTCCACGCACGCCAGTCTTGTCCTGATCATGCTCGTCGCCTGCGGCCCCGCGGGACGACTGTCCGACGACGATGACGGACCGTGCCGGCCGGGCGCCACGGCCGCGTGCTACAGCGGGCAGGACGGCACCGAGGGTGTCGGTCCCTGCCACGCCGGCAACAAGATCTGCAACGCCGATCAGACGTGGTCCGCGTGCAACAACGAGGTCGCCCCGAGTGCCGAGGATTGCAGCGATGCGGTCGACAACAACTGCAACGGGATGACCGACGAGGATGTCGACCTCGATGGCGACGGCTTCACGACCTGCGCCGGCAACGACTGCTGTGACTCGACCGAGTGCGGCGGGCCCGAATTCGTCAACGAGGGTGCGTACGATGCCCCCGGCAACAGCGTCGATGACGACTGCAACGGCGTGATCGACGACACCGTCACCGTGTGTGATCAGGCGCTGGCCTCGAACACCCAGACCGCGAGCGACTTCGCAAAGGCGATCGACCTCTGCCAGGCGGCGACGATGGCGGACCGCCGGTGGGGCGTGATCGACGCGAAGATCTCATTCTCCGACGGCGACGGCACGCCGGATCCGCGCGGCCACGCGGTGCGCCCGACGTTCGGGCCGAACGTACCGGCCCTCGCCGGGACCAAGCTCGCGATCCTGTCGACCGGCGCCGCCGCGGCCGAGGGCGACCGGGACCCCGACTACCACTCGTGGGTCGACGGCTACGCGCACCGGATCCCGAACACGTCGGACTTCCCGCGCGACTTCATGGAGCTCAACAACGATCGGCTGCCGAACGCGCCGGGCTGCCCGAACGTCGACTCCGACGAGTACGCGAACGACGTCCAGATGCTGACGTTGCGCGTGCGCGTGCCGACCAACGCGAAGTCGTTCAAGTTCTCGACCAACTTCTATAGCTCGGAATTTCCCGAGTACACGTGCAGCGAGTACAACGACTTCTTCGTCGCGCTGCTCGACTCGACGTACGCGGGCACGCCGGGCAACCCGGCAGACAAGAACCTCGCGTTCTACGAGCAGCCGACCACGATGATGAAGTACCCGCTCGGGATCAACCTCGGGCACGGCAACACCGGGCTGTTCACGCAGTGTCGCAACGGCAAGACTGGATGCGCTGGCAAGGCCGGGACGATCACGACCTGCACCGGCACCGACATGCTGGTTGGCACAGGGTTCGATGACTCCGCATCGGGGCAGTGCGAGTCGGGCAGCATCGAAGGTGGCGCGACCGGCTGGCTGACGACCAGCGGCAACGTCACGCCCGGCGAGATCATCACGCTGCGGATCGCGATCTGGGACACCAGCGATCATCAGCGCGATTCGCTGGCGCTGCTCGATGCCTGGGAGTGGTCGACCGAGCTCGCGACCCCCGGCACCGTGATCCAGTAACTACCTGCGCAGCGTCACCGCGAGCGCCTCGACCAGCGCGCCGCGAACCTGGGCGAAGTCGACGTGGCCGAGCTGGGCGGCCATCGACGTCATGACGTTCGCCTCGAACCCGCACGGGTTGATGCGCTGGAAGTAGGCGAGGTCGGTCGTCACGTTGAGCGCGAGGCCGTGGAACGTGACCCACTTGCGGCACGCGATCCCGAGCGAGCACAGCTTCTTGCGGGCACCCTCGGGACCTAGCCACACGCCGGTCTTGCCGGGCTCGCGGCCGGTCGCGAGATCGAATCGCGCGCATGTCGCGATCACGGCATCCTCGAGGTTGCGCAGGAACGCGTGGAGATCGCGCTCGCCCTCGCCGAGCAGCAGGATCGGATACGCCACCAGCTGGCCGGGGCCGTGATACGTGACGTCGCCACCGCGCTCGATCTCGATCACCTCGACGTCACCAGGTGCGAGCACGTTGGTCTTCGCCTCGCGCCGTCGCCCGAGCGTGAACACGTGCGGGTGCTCGACGACCAGTAGCGTGTCGCCGACCTCACCGCGCTGGCGCTGCTCGACGAGCGCTAGTTGACGCGCCCACGTGTCGCGATACGACTCGGTTCCGAGATCGACGACATCCCAGGCCATGCGGGAAGGGATAGCACCGGATCGATTGCGACGACGCGATACCGGGTGGCGAAGAACGAGTACAGGGCGCGCAGCATCGGGCTACTCACGGGTGAGGTCGAACGCGAACGGTTGGCCGCACCCGAACCACGAGGCATAGAACGTGAAATACAGCCGGCTCTGCGTGACGGTCAACGCGGAGATCGCGCCCGTGTTGGTCCCGGGACCGCCGAAGTAGATCGCGATGTCCGCCCACGAGCCCTCGGTCGCCGACGTCGACAGCAGCTCGAGCCGGCGCATCGGGTGCGGTCCATCGCCGCCGTAGTAGAACGCCGGCGTGTACGCGGTTTCGCTCTCGGCCCAGTACGTGCCGTCGGGATAGATCCACAGCGAGACCGGGTAGGGTGCCGCGAAGTCCGGCGGGGTCACGATGCCGCGCCACTTGCCGACGAGCTTCTGCTGAGTCGACGGCGCGGGCGTTCGCGAGACGCAGTAGAGCCTGCCATCGGACCCGCAAGTGCAGGTCTGACCCGCGACCGCGTAGCCGCAGGTGGTCGCGCTCGGGTAGTCCACGGTCTCGGTGCCGCTGCACGTGCTGCCCTCGAGCGGGCACGAGCCGGCGTACGCCCGCGCGGTGCACAGGTCGCTCGCGTTCGAGCAGCTGCGGTCGCTGCACACGATCGCCGCGGAGCGACACGCGCCCTCGCAGCGACCGATCCGCTCGCCGCTGCCGTGACCCGGCTGCTCCGACTCGGAGGCGCCGGTGGACACGGCGCGCAGCGCGCCGTCCTCGCAGCGCGCCATCCGGTCCCCCCACGGTGGGTCACCGATGTCTGGCGCGGGGCCGGCGTCGGGAGGAGGCCCGTCGTCGCTGGGCGAATCGAAGTACAGGGAACACCCGGTCAGGCACACGAGGACGAGGAGGATCCGCACGCGGCCGAGGAGAGCACGAACCAGACCACAGCAAGTGGCTGATCTTCCGCGGCGCCATCGCAGCAAGTCACCACGGTCCGCGACAGCGGTGTCAGATTTCCTGCCGGCTGCCGAGTGGGTGTAGTGCCAAGCGGGGACTTAAACGGCCGAAACCACCTGGACTCGATTCTTCGAAATTTCGGCAACCCGCCAGGCGGCTGGTCGAGGGAGTCGTATGGACGAGCACCCACTCCCATCGGAGTCTAGCGATACCTCGAGGATCACTTGGTGCTGCGACACGGTGGATGGGCGTCCGGAGCAGCCGCGATTCGCGCGCGGCACGGATGAACGCGGGAAAACCGAGGTGCAGTCGATGATCGCGGCGGCGGCGGCGCTGCCGGCACCGTTGATCTACGGGCATCGCCCGAAGCCTGCAGGTGAACGACCGCGCGCCCCCCGGCCAGAACCGCCCATGCCGACGGGTGCAGGACGACAGCCAGCCGCGGCAGCAGCCGCTCCACCACCTCAGCCCCTACTCATTGCCGAGGTGCAACGAGCGCGGCCAGTTTCGCAGCATCTTGGTCTCACGGCGGAGCGTGAAAGCGCGATCGCCATTGCGCTCGACACACCAGTTGGGGTTGGCGAAACCATCGATGCATTCAACCGGCGCAAGGAACGCTCGCTCGGCGAGGCTTTCGCGCAACTGTCTGTGAGCGAGGCGCGCATCCTGCACAAGCGCTTGTCGATGCCGGAGCTTGGCGACCCGATCGCAGCGCGCTTCGCGCGGATGATCACTGAGCGTCGTAATCGCCTACTCGTTTTTCTCGCCGACGCCCGTCGTCGAGAGGCCATCCACACCGTACGTCGTTGAAGGAGAGATATCGTGGCCGAAACAGCTTCAGAATCGAAGTCGCCAGCACCGGCTGCGGGCAAGCGCGATCGTCACGAACCAGATGGGGACTGGGACCCGCGCGGACCGAAGGAGACCCGGCCCAAGCCTCGGCAGTTTCGCGGCATCCCACTCGCGCGACCCTCCGAAGAAGTTCAGGTCACGCTGGGCCACAAACACACGCAGAAATACTGGATCAGCAACGCAGACCAGGCACCTGAGGGTGTGAGCTACCAGTGGCGTCACACAATCAAAGGTAGTGCCGCAGTGGGCAACGAGGTCCTGTACGGCCATACCGGTGAGGGAGTAAGCAACGAGTTGCTCGTGCAGCCCAAGATTCCGGGTACCAAGACGATAACGACCACAGCACTCCAGACGGGGCCCGATGGCAAGGTCAAGCTGAACGTAGAGGATGTCGTCGTCACCACCCCCGCGCCCAAGCTTCAAAGAGGGTACGAGCCGGTCCTCGAATCGATCTCCAAGGACGGCAACCGGCGCCCGGTGCTCGACACACTCGCGTTCGGCGAGGATCTGCTGGTGACGGTGCGATTCGAACTGCTCGGTGACGAGGCTGACCAGCTCAACTCGTCGATCGACAGTTCGTCGCTGGTGTACCAGAGCTTCAGGAAGCTCGGCCCTGGCACGTTCGAGCTGCGGCTCAAGCCGACCGAGGCTGGAGTAGCCATCGGCACCTTGCGCGTGGCACCTTATGAGACCCCCAAATCGGAAGCGCCGACGGTCAAGCTTGAGCTAAATGTCGAAAAGCTAAAGACAGTGGATAGTGCAGGTACGCGTCCGCGGGACGTCAGCGACGTGAAGGGGTGGCTCAGCATACCCATGGTCGAGATCTTCACTCGCCGCAGAGACGCGCTCGACAATGTCTACGACCAGGAGAGCAAGAAGGACGCCGCGCCTAAGACGCCGCTGTGGAAGACGCTCTTGGAGACCGCGGTGACGATCGCGATCAACTCGGTGACTGCCGGGCTGGGCGCGACGATCGCGGGCTCCTTGATCGCCGACTCGGATACGAAGCCGCTGGCCACCGAACTTGTGAAGGTCCTGTTCGAACAAACGATGTCGACCGCGGCAGTCAGCGCCGCACAGCAGAGCCTCGGAAGGGGCGATGATGAGAAACACGGCCAGGCCGCCCCACGGGAATCGATGCCCCAAAAATGTACGCGCTGCATGAGCCCCGTACTTTTCGCTTCGTCGACGTTCGTGCACGGTGGCGCGCATGCCAGAGCCCACGAGTCCAGCGAGCGTCGAGCAGCGTAAGAGGAGCCGGCCGGTGGTTCGGCTCGCGCGGCTCGCGCGGCTCGTGCCCACGCCGGCGGCAGCGTTGATGGCGAGTCGCGATGGAGAGATCGTGATCGAGCTCAGTGGCACACGGATGATTGTCGGGCGCGGCGCCGATCTGGCGACCGTGGTGACGGTGCTCGCGATGCTCGGGGGCCGCCCGTGATTCCGAGCGGCGTCGAGGTCTTCGTCGGGCTCGATCTGATCGATCTCCGGTGGGGTTTCAATCGACTGACGGGGATTGTCACGGAGCAGTTCGGTCGCGACGCGCGCAGCGGCGCGTTGTTCGTGTTCTTCGGCAAGCGGCGCGAAGCGCTGAAGGTCCTGTTCTTCGATGGCTCCGGGGTCTGCTTGTTCTACAAGCGGCTGGACAAGGGGACGTTCCGGATCCCGAGCGCTCCGGAGGGGACGACGATCGTCGCCATCGAAGAGCGCGCACTCGATGACCTGCTCGATGGCATCGACCTCGCGCCGTTGCAGCCGGCTCGCCGTCGCGCGACGACTCACTGACTTCTTGATCGACGGGACTCGACAGCGCGATCACGGTCGCGTAGGAAAGATCTGTGGCCGACGTCAGCGTCTTGATGAGCGATGCCGCGACTCGGCGCATCGCCGAGCTCGAGGACAAGCTCGCCGAGGTCACCGTCGAGCGCGACCATCTGCGACTCGCTTACGATCGACTCAAAGCCGACGTCGAGCTGATGCGGCGACGGCTGTTCGATGCGAAAGCGGAGCGCCTGGACACGGCACAGCTTGAGCTGGAGTTCGCGCACAAGGTCGCCGCTCTTGACGCGATGAATCGCGAGCTCGGCCTGCCACCATCGCCGCCGCCACCGAGCGGTGACGGGCGTACGCGCGAGCACGGTAACAAGAGCCACAAGCCGTCCGGTCGGCGCGACCTGCGTGAAGTCGACCTGCCCGAAGAGCGAATCGAGATCCTTGATCCTTCACGCGAGGGTGTCGAGACCCAGATCGGCTGGGAAGAGAGCTCGCGAATCTCGTGGCGGCGCGGTGGCTACGTACGCGTGATCATCGCGCGTGCCAAGTACCTCGACCTCGGAGAGGGCGAGGCATCGTCGTCGATCGCGACGGCGCCCTTGCCCGAGCA
The DNA here is from genome assembly GCA_037720695.1 of Kofleriaceae bacterium. GTDB lineage: Bacteria > Myxococcota_A > Polyangia > Haliangiales > Haliangiaceae > JABFXX01. The sequence goes on from JBBJLY010000039.1 coordinate 17,943, forward strand.
GATCCTGCCGCGCTCGATCGCGACGCCGGCGATGCTCGCGCACGTCGTCACCGACAAGTTCTGCTGGGGAATCCCGTTTCATCGTCAGGCGGATCGCGCGGCGGGAACCGGCATGTCGCTCGATCGCAGCCTGATGTGTCGCTGGGCCGAGCACCTCGGTGGCACCGTCGGCGCGACGATCGTGACGGCGATGCGCGACGATGCGATGCGCACAGCGTTCTGCATCGCCACCGATGCCACCGGCATCCTCGTCCAGCCGATTCCGGGCGGCGATCACCTGCGCCGCGGTTGCACCCACGCCCACTTCCTCGTCCAGATCGCGGATCGCGACCACGTCTTCTTCGAGTTCCTCGCGCGCGAGACCTCGGCGGCCATCGGCGAGTTGTTCCGTGGCTTCACGGGCTACGTCCAGGCCGATGCCAAGAGCGTTTACGACTTGCTGTATCGGCCACCCGACCAGCGGCCGCTGCCCGAGGACGATACTCCACCGGATCTCGCCGAGCGTGTCGAGGTCGGCTGCTGGAGTCATCTTCGGCGAAAATTCTGGGAAGCCGCGATCACGACGAAGGATCCCGTCGCGCGCGAGGCGGTCTTGCGCGTAAAACGGATCTTCGACCTCGAGCGCAGCTGGCGACGAAAACCACACGCCGAGATCAGGTCGTTGCGCGAGCTGCACCTGCAGCCGCACGTCGACGCGTTCTTCGCCTGGGCTCGTCCCGAGCTCGCGAAGCTCGACGGTCGGCGCGGCATGCTCGCCTCGGCGCTCGGCTACGCGACCCGTCACCAAGTCGCGTTCACGCGATTCCTTGAGGATGGTCGCCTCGAGCTGACCAACAATCGTTCCGAGCGCGAGCTTCGCCGTGTGGCCACCGGCCGCAAAGCCTGGCTCTTCGTCGGCAGCGACGACCACGGGCAGGCCGCCGGCAACCTGATGACTCTGATCGCCTCGGCCCGTCTTCACGCCCTCGATCCCGAGGCCTACTTGCGCGACATCTTTCGCGTCTTGCCCCACTGGCCCAGCGGTCGCTACCTCGAGCTCGCCCCGAAATACTGGCTCGCTACTCGCGCTCGCCTCGACGCCGCCGAACTCGAGGCCGAGCTGGGGCCACTCACCGTCCCGAATGCGTCGCCGACGGCAGAGCAGTCGGTTTCGGGCTGAGTCGCGCGCTTCGTTCACGCCCTCAAGTTGGCATCAGGCAACGTGCGGCGAAAGTACGGGGTTCGTGCAGCGCGTACCCAAAAACCGCGACGCGGCATGGGAATCATGTTTCGCGATGCGCAAAAGGCCGCACTTGGAGTTGAGGCAACCACTAGCATGCAGGAGGCGCTGGTAACCGCGGATACGATGGTGAAGCGCCTCGAGACCGAGAAACCGGGAAGCGGCTTTCGCGAGGCGCTCAAGCTCGACACTCAGCTCAAGAAAAAATACGAGACCGCAGAGACCACGCAGTACGTCGAGACTTTTCAGCGCTGGTGCTCGGTGCTCGCATCGAACACGCTCAATACCGGGCATGATGACGGGTCGACGACAAACCTCGAAAAGTCTGTCGATGCTGACAAGATCGTCCGGACGAAAGACGAGGCCGGAGACTACAAGGACAAGGCGACACCGGGACTCTCCAACACTCCGGGCGTGCTCAATCTCAGGCTAGTCGAGAAACCAAACGTGACGGTCTATGCAAAACACGGCAAGGAGTACCATCCACTCACGATTAAGAGCGCCACCATATCAGGACTCGAGAATCAGGACTTTCGTTCGACGATCAACGCTACCCCGATCAAAGCTCTCCGATTACCGGTCGTCGCCGCGTATACGCCGGGCCCCCACCGGGGCGATCTGAACGGAGAAAAGTCCGGCTTCGTGATCGGTCGCAATGAGGCAAATCAGTACTGGGCCTCCGAGGAAGGAGAAGCACTTTCGAAGCTGATGGCGATGCGGCAGCCTGGCGGCGCCGAGCCCATGGAAGCGGCAGCACACATCCTCACGAACGAAATCGGTCAGGAGACGGTCGAGCCGAAGAAGGGCTGAACTCGTGGACACAAGCGCGAACTTCTTCACCACGCTGTGGTGGGGTCACGGCACTTGAACGGAGCGGGCGCAGCGAAAGCCCGTAATGTTGGATATGGATAGGCGGGACTTCTGCGAACCGCGGTGATAGATCTCCAACTCGTGGAGTTGAGGGCTGCCTCGCACGGCGCGGCCGAAGTTTCCTTGATTCAAGCTGGGGGCGGGAGGCTCGTTCGTGCGGCCGTGCGAATAGTAGAAAGGGTGGTACCAGTCGGCCGTCCATTCCTGGGCATTGCCAGCGAGATCGAGCGCCCCGCACGGCGATGCGCCAGCCGGGTGAGTGCCGACCGCAACAACGAGCTCGGCACCACAACCGGAATAGGACCCGTCCCGGAGGTGGTGTGCAAGGGCACAGGTGGGATCGGCTTCGCCCCAAGGGTAGCTTCTCCCATCGCTCCCTCGTGCGGCCTTCTCCCACTCGGCCTCGGTGGGCAGACGGCGGCCCATCCAGCGGCAATAGCGATCGGCATCGTGCCAGGTCACACCGGTGATCGGCAGGTCGGGGCTGTCTCCTCCCCTTGGACGCACGCGTTCGCAAACCTTCGCCTCTACGCAGCGCGTGTACGCAGCGACAGTGACCTCCGTGCGATCGATGAGAAAGGTGGGGAGGTGAACAGCCCGTGCGGGGATCGTGTCACTCGGGCAATCGATGGTGGCGCTCGGCACGCAGCCCATTAGAAAGGGACCTGCAGGGACCACGACCATCGCGGCGGCCTCCGGCTTGACTGCTCCCGAGCCCTCGCACGAAGCCACAAACACCACCCCAAGGCTTAGCAATACACGCAAATCACCGCAGCTCACACTCGCAGGCTATCACGCACGCAAGGGGCCCGACAAAGCACACGTTAAAGCCTGGAGAAAATAGTCCGCAACTCGGTACCACCACACCCGAGCGTGGCGGCGAGGCTACGCAGAGATCGAACATGACGCTGCCCAACGAACCAGGTCCGTACAGCGACCCGCGCCATCATCTTGGCGACGAGATCGCAGTCGTCCATATGCTCGCCATGCGAGCAATCGAACGCGGTCGCAAGTATGGGTGGTTGGCCGCCGGGCCGCCGATTGCGAATGGCCCGGGGCTTGCCGAGGGTCCATTGTCGAATCGTTCGACCGATGAGGATCTGGTCGCGTCAATTCGAAAGATCGAAGCCCACCTGGCCGCGAGTCGCTTCGAGTCTCGCCCGCTTCCGATGGACGTGTTGCAACAGGTGTTCGAGTTGTCGTCGACCGAGCAAAGAACGCTCTGGTGCCTGGTAGGTTTCGAGCTTGATCCGGGGATCCGCAATTTGTTGCGTGGAGTCGCAAGCGAGGACAATCGCGGGCTCACGATAGGGACACTGCTATCCATCGTCTACAATGACACTCCACATCAAGGAGTTTCGGAACTCGGCACCGAGAGCCGGATGGTCGAGTGGTGTCTTGTCGAGCTTGACCCTGCAGATGCCGCGGCCCCCTTGAGTCAGCGCCGAATCAGGATCGCAGAACGTGTCCTCGAGCTTGCGTCGGGTATTGTTCGTCTCGCGCCTGCGATCAAACGAATGGGCAAGCTCCCCGAACGGACTCGAGGTCTGGAAGATCTGGAGATCGATGGGGCCGCCCGCGCTCGAGTGATGCGTGCCATCGAGGAGTCGGGATCGCTCGTGATGGTCTGCGGACGCGTGGGATCCGGACGTCGATCGCTCTTGGCCGCTGCCGCCAAGCATAATGGGCGAGAGGTTCTGGAAATCGACGGCCGCGCGATATCCAAGCAACTCTCGGACGCAAGACACGAGATTCGACTGCTCGCGCGAGAGTGCAGGCTGTGCGGGCTGATACCACTCATTCGTAATCTGGACGCGTTGGCAGGCGCAGGTGAAGTGTCGGACCGACTAGATCTTGTCGACGAAATCTTCGCGGGGCTGGTGCTAACTACGTGCGCGAAACCAATCGCGCGGCGCTGGCAGCAGTCGCCGATTACCGTGGAGCTGCCGACGTTGAGCAGTGCTCAGCGCGCGAAGCTCTGGGCGAACGCCCTGCCAGGTGCCAATGAAGCCGATGCGGACGTGCTGGCGACCATGTATCCGCTCGCGCCGTCGTTGATCCATGCGGCGAGCGCCGCCGCCGTTGCACACTGCGGAGGTGCCAAGATGCAACCCGAGCATATCGAGGCGGGTCTCCGCTCGGTGCTCGACGATCGGCTCGCCGGACTTGCTACACGGGTCGATGTGACACAGAAGTGGGAGGACCTGATCCTTCCACATGACCAGATCACGGCTATCGTCGAGCTGCTCGCCAGGATCCGCGAACGCCGCAAGGTGTACGAGGACTGGGGCTTCGGTGAGAAGGTGGGAAGGGGTCTCGGGGTGTCAGCGCTGTTCTCGGGACCGCCTGGAACCGGCAAGACAATGGCCGCTGGACTGATCGCACGCGACCTCAGCGTCGAGCTCTACCAGGTAGATCTCAGCAAGATCAGCTCGAAGTGGATCGGCGAGACCGAGAAGAATCTCGCTTCGCTGTTCGACGCCGCCGAGGCTGGGCACGCCATCTTGCTGTTCGACGAGGCAGATGCACTGTTTGGCAAACGAACGGAGGTGAGGTCGAGCAACGACCGCCACGCAAATCAGGAGGTCAACTATCTTCTGCAACGAATGGAGAGCTTCACGGGGATCTGCATCCTCACGTCAAATCACGACAATGCGATCGATGAAGCATTCCGGCGGCGCCTGTCCCTGCACGTTCGATTCCCTGTCCCCGAGTCGAAGGAGCGCAGGAGGCTATGGCACGCCCTTCTGCCGACCTCCGCGCCGGTCGCCAAGGATCTTCCGCTCGACCAGCTCGCGGAGACCTACGTGATGAGCGGCGGCTACATTCGTAATGCAGTGCTTCGTGCGGCGTTCTTGGCCGCCGATGAGGGGACGACGATCGAGGCGGCTCATCTCGTGTATGCCGCGCAGCTGGAGTACGAGTCGATGGGCAAGATCGCACCCACCTTGCCAGGCGAGTAGTCGGCTCTTGCCTGCGGCGATCGTTCTCATCGTCACCCAACCTCCTCTCGATGGGGGACGACGCAACGCCGAGCTCGAGAGGGTGTGGGCGACACGCATCGTGCTGGCGGCGGGGGCGCGACGCGTGTCGGTGGTCTCGCGCGACGGACTCGTCACGATGAAGCGAATCGCTGGCCGTCCGCAGGACCTGGCGGATCTCGCGAAGCTGGAGGGTCTGGATGACGAATCCTAGACCTGAGGTCGACATGTCTCCGGATGCCGTGGCGCGTCGCCTTCAGGAGGTCCGCGCGCTGTATCGCCTGATGCGCTATCTCGCGCAGTTCAAGCCCGAGACGCCGACGACCGGTTAGCGCGGTCGTTACCGGTTGATGACGTGGATCGCTTCGCCGAGGGCGACCGCGGCGGCTTCCATCATCGCCTCGGACAGCGTCGGGTGCGCGTGGATGGTGAGTCGGAGGTCGTCCATCATCGCGCCCATCTCGATCGCGAGCGTGGCCTCGGCGATCAGGTCGCTGGCGCCGTTACCGACGATGTGAACGCCGAGCAGCTCGCCCGACTTGGCATCGCCGATCACCTTCACGAAGCCATCGGTGTCGTTGACCGACAGCGCGCGGCCGAGCACCGCGAACGGGAACTTGCCGACCTTGACCGTCAGGTTCTTCGCCTTGGCCTCGTCCTCGGTCAGGCCGGCCGAGGCGATCTCCGGATCGGTGAACACGACGGCGGGGATGGTGCGGACGTCGAACGCCGCCTTGTGGCCGGCGATCACCTCGGCGACCACCTCGCCCTCCTTGGTCGCCTTGTGCGCGAGCATCATGCCGCCGATCAGGTCGCCGAGCGCGTAGATGCCGCCGACGTTGGTGCGCAGCTGGTCGTCCGCGACCACGAACCCGCGCTTGTCCATCGCGACGCCGGCAGCGTCGAGGCCGAGGTTCTCGGAGTTGGGGCGGCGGCCGATCGACAGCAGGATCTTGTCGGTGTCGATGGTCGCGGTCTTGGACCCGCCCTTGCCATCGTCGATCTCGACGGTGAGGACCGCGCGGTCGCCCTTGTCTTCCCACGACTTCGCCTTGGTCGACAGCATGACCTCGACGCCGAGCTTCTTGAGCTTGCGTGCGACGACCGCGACGCACTCTCGGTCCATCGTGCCGAGCAGGCCGGCCGTGGCCTCGACGACGGTGACCTTGGTGCCGAACTTCGCGTAGACCATGCCGAGCTCGAGTCCAATGTAGCCGCCACCGATCACGATCATGCGGCCGGGCACGGCGTCGAGCGCGAGCGCGCCGGTCGAGTCGATCACGCGCTGCTGGTCGATCTTGAACCCGGGAATCTCCAGCGGGCGGGAGCCGGTCGCGAGTACGATGTTCTTCGCGATGATGGTCTGGTCGCCGGTCTTGCCCTTGACCGTGATCCGGTGGCCGTCGGGGCCCGACTTCTCGAGCTTGGCCGTGCCTTCGATGATCTCGACCCCGTTGCCCTTGAGCAGCGTGCGAACGCCCGAGGTCAACTTGGTGACGACGCCGCTCTTCCAGGTCTGCATCTTCTTCATGTCGAGCGTCGGCTTGCTCTCGACCATGATGCCGATGTCCTCCGAGTGTCCGAGCTTGTCGAACATCTTCGCGGCATGGATGACCGCCTTCGAGGGGATGCACCCGACGTTCAGGCAGACGCCTCCCATGTACTCGCGCTCGATGACGGCGGTCTTGACCTTCAGCTGACCGAGCCGGATCGCGGCGGGATACCCACCGGGACCAGCTCCGATCACGACGGCGTCGAAACGTTGCTCGGGCATGCCGCCCTATACCATGGCCCCCTCGTTAGCGGGTCGACACCGACTTCTTCGCCGTGGTCTGATCGGTCAGCTTCAGGTCCGCGAGCTGGTTCTGGAACTTCACGCGCGCGAGCATCAGCTTCTCCTGGGTATCGACGATCGCGATCGTCGCCTTCTGCGTGCGATCGGCCATCTCGCCCAGCCGCGTGCGCAGCGCGGCCATCAACTCGCCGCCGGAGCGGACCTTGCGGAGGCTGACGATCTGGGCGTTGAGCTCGCCCGAGCGCGCGCGGTACTCGCCGAGCTGCTCCCGTAGCGTCGCGATCTTGTCGGTCAGATCCGCGGCGACGCGGTGGGTTGCGAGGATCGCGGTGATCTGCGCCTTGAGCTCGGGCGACGCGGCGGGCTCGTCGATGAACACCTGCATCATCGCCATCGCGTCGGGTGCCTGGAGATCGAACGTCCTCTCGACCGGAGTTGCCTCGCTGATCGTCACCAGCTTGGTCTCCAACGGTGCGAGCGAGATCTCGAACAGCTGCGAGTCTCCGACCTTGGTGAACGTCGAAGGCGACTCGACCAGGGCCCAGCCGGACTCGAGCTGGTGGCGCACGAACACGCGGGTCGGGGTCGGCAGCCGGCTCGTGATCGAGAACTTGCTCTCGCGGCGATGCTGCAGCTCCGCGGTGATGACGCCGCGCTGAACGGTGACGAGCTTCGCGATCCGATCCTGCTCGCTGGTGTGGCGCTCGACGACGACCTGCTTGTCGAGCGCGAACGGGACGACCACCGAGGCATGCGGTGGCACCGGCTCGGTGATGCCTTCGCCGATGAACCGGCCGTCGCCGTAGACGGTGACCGGCCCGGGCTCGAGCGTGTCGCCGGTCGGGTTATCGAGGCGGACTGCTTTGAATGCAAACCGCTTGTCGCCGCGCTCGCTGATCGGATCGTAGAGATAGACGACGCCGCCGGTCGTCTCGCCGTGCAGCATCGCGACCATCGCGCTCGAGCCGGCCTTCACCGTCATCGGCCGGTCCGCCATGAAGTGGCTCTCGCCGACGGGCGTGTCGCCCGGTGCGATCTGCTTGGGCGGCGTGGCCTCGGGCTTCTCGCCCGGCGCGACCGCGATCACGCGCACGGATTCGGGCTTGCCCTCGCCGAGCTTCGGGACGACGCGGATCCGCTTTGCAGGCAGTCCACCATCGACGAGCTTGCTCTTCATCACCTCCCCGCGGGCGAGCGCGGCCTTGTCCGAGCCTGCGGCGCCGTGGACCTCGATCAGGACGTCGCGCTTGTCCTGCTGGAAGCGCTCGACCAGCGTCTTGATCGGGTCGGTGGGCTTTACCGCCGGCGCGTTGCGCGTGTCGTCGGGGTAGTAACCCGGCTTGGTCTCGAACGGCACGCTGCCACGATCGTTGACGTGACCCGGGAGCTTGATCGACGCGGACGCCGTATCGATCTGCGGCGCCTGGGCGGTGATCGTGATGACCTCGCCCTTGCTGGTCGACGCGGAGAGGTCGATCTTCTGGGTCAGGAACAGCGGCCGGTCCTTGCGCACGACGATGCCGCTGCGCGAGTACGTGCTGTTGTCGTAATAGAACGTGAGCGTGTAGGTGCCGGGCGGCACGGTCAGAGCATATTTGCCCTGCTCGTCCGTGATCGCGACCTGCTCGCCCTGCAGCGCGGGAGACGTCGCGACCACGGTCAGGCCGATCAGGTTCTCGCCGGACTTCTTGTCTTTGATCTGGCCCTGCAACGACATCCCGGTGGTATCCACCCCGGCGGCCATGCCGATCGTGCTGGTAAACGATCGTCCGGTTGTCGGGGTGGTGCCGCCGAGCGCGACAACCTCTTCCTCGCCGGCCTCGGCATACGGCGATACGCCGGTCGGCGGCGCGATCGCGAACCTGTCCTCGCCGGCCAATAGGTCGCGATCGATCTGGCGCACGCTCCACAGGTCGTAGCGGAATGCGAGCGCGGAGCTCGCCCCGACACCGACCAACACCTTGTTCCAGTCCTCGCTCGTCGTGTTGTCGACCACCGCCCACGCCTCGAGCATGACCTTGCCCTGCGTGCCGATGACGACGCGGTAGCTCGGCTTCCACGCCGGCGCCTCGGTCACGTAGGTCAGCATGACCTGCGCGTGCCTGGCGACGGGCGTCTCGAGCGTCATCGTGAGGTAGTTGCCGTCCGCGGCTTGATCGCGTGGGATCGTGACCGACAGCGGCTTGTTCGACGACCGATCAACGACGGTCAGCGACTTCAGGAAGTCGTCAACCCGATCGCGAGGGACGCGAACGACGATCCGGCCATCCTGCACCGTGGCATTGCGCTCGTAGAACGCGACGCCGTTGCGGTAGATGACCACTCTGCCGAGTACCCCGCCCGAGACGTGAGAGCCCGCGCGGTGATGACAGCCGGCGATCCCGGCGAGGGCGGCGAGCACGAGCAGCATGTTGCGCATGCGTCAGCTATGCGCGGGCGTCGACCAACCAGCCATGACAGCCTGCTGACCACCGCGGTCCTGTAGCGGTGTCGCAGGTCGCGCCGGTGTCGCACCTTAGCCGGACCTTAGCCGTGCTGGTGCGGAGATTTCACGCGCGGACCGTCGGCGATCGCCGCGAGCTGTTCGCGCAGCAGCCAGGTCGGCTCCTCGAACACGTCCGTGATCAGCGTTTCGAGCGCCGGCTGACCGACCGCTTCCTGGCGCGCGACCGCCTCACGGACCTCGCGCTCGATCTGCTCGGCGCGGTGCTCACGCTCGCCCTTGTCGAGCCAGCCCCGGGCGAGCAAGTAGGTCTCCATCCGCCGGATCGGATCGCGCTGGCCGCGCCACACCTCGGTCACTGCCTCGTCGCGATAGCGCGAGGGATCGTCCGACGACGAGTGCGCGCTGACGCGGTAGGTGAGCAGCTCGACGAACGTGGGCCCATCGCCGCGGCGGGCCTTGGCTGCCGCGTACGACACCGCATGGTAGACGGCGAGCACGTCGTTGCCATCGGCGCGGATCGCCTCGAGGCCATAGCCAAGGCCCTTGTCGGCGATCGTGACGCTCGCCGTCTGCAGCTGGCCGGGCGTCGAGATCGCCCACTGGTTGTTCTGGCAGATCAGGACGCACGGCGCCTTCATCACGCCGGCGAAGTTGAGCGCGACGTGGAAGTCGCCCTCGCTGGTCCCGCCGTCACCCATGAAGCCGAAGCACACGTTGCCGTCGCCCGCGATCTTCATCGCCATCGCGATGCCGACCGCATGCGGGATCTGGGTCGACACGCACGACGACATCACGACGTAGTGGTTCTCGCGGTCGCAGGGGTGACACGGCATCTGGCGGCCCTTGGTCGGGTCCGCGGCGTTGCCGAAGATCTGGGCGATGTACGAGTCGAGCGTCAGGCCGCGGTACAGCCCGACGCCAGCCTCGCGCAACGCCGGCACGATCCAATCGCTGGGTGCGCTCGCCGCGGCAGAGCCGACGACCGCGGCTTCCTGGCCGTCGGCCTCGCCGTAGAAGCCGATCCGGCCCTGGCGCTGGAGCGCCATCATGCGCGCGTCGGTGACGCGGATCTGGAGCATGCCGTCGAACAGCTTGCGCGCATGATCGCGCTCGAGCCCGGCGAGTGCGGCCTCGTCGATCGGCGTGCCGTCCTCCCGCAACAACTGGAACAGGCCGCGCGCCTTGGCCGTGGGATCGCCGGTGAAGTACGCGAACGCATCGCTGCGGGTGTCGCGAGGGCGCGGTTCTGCCATGCGGCGCAATCTAGCGCATCGTCGCCCCCGGCGGGATCATGACCCCATGCCGAAGCCGCCGAGCACCGAGCCCTCGTCGCTGCCGCGCCCGAACCCCGCCGCGACCGCCGCCGCCAGCATCCGCCCGGCCAGCCGCGAGAACGGGAGCGACTGCAGCCAGATCTTGCCGGGCCCGGTCAGCGTGGCGAAGAACAGCCCCTCGCCACCGAACAGCGCGCTCTTGAACCCCCCGACCCACTGGATGTCGTAGCTGACCTTGGGCTCGAATGCGACGAGACAGCCGGTGTCGAGCCGCAGCGTCTCGCCCGCGGCGAGCTCCTTCGCGACGATCGTGCCGCCGGCGTGGATGAACGCCAGGCCCTGGCCCTCGAGCTTCTGCAGGATGAAGCCCTCGCCGCCGAACAGCCCGGCGCCGAGCTTCTTGTTCCACGCGATGCCGACCGAGATGCCCTTGGCCGCGCACAGGAACGCGTCCTTCTGACACAGCAGCGTGCCGTTGTACTGGCGCAGATCGATCGGGATGATCTTGCCGGGATAGGGTGCCGCGAACGCGACCTTCTGGCGAGCCTGCGCACTGTTGCCGTAGATCGTCATGAACAGCGACTCGTTGGTCAGCACGCGCTTCGCACCCTGCATCAGCTTGCCCATGAAGCCTTGCTGCTGCGCCTCGTGCGAGCCGTCGCCGAAGATGGTCTCCATCTTGATGCCGGGGTCCATGTAGAAGAACGCGCCGGCCTCCGCGATCGCCGCCTCGCCCGGATCAAGCACGATCTCGACGAACTGCATCTCCTCGCCAAACACCTCGAAGTCGATCTGATCGGCGACCATCGGCGCCGGGCCCTGCGGCGGTGGTGGCGGCGGTGGTGCGGCGGACTGGAACGCCGCGGCGAACCCGGGGACCTGGACGATCGGGGTCCACGCCGGGTTGCTCTGGCTGTACACGTACGCGGTCTGCGTGACATGTCCGGCCCGGATCATGTCGAAGATCTGCTGGACGCCGAGCGGACCTTGCTGCTGGCCATTGATGCCGACGTACCAGATCGCGGGATCGTTCATCCCGCGGTCGTACTCCTGGTCATCGCTGCGGGCAAGGACCGGGAATATCGACGCAGCTCATCTCGTCGGTGGTGATGCCGAACCAGCCCTGATACTCGTCGCCGAACATGATCACGTAGTGATGGCCGCCGCCAGTCTCGCGCGGGTTGAAGCTGTGGACCGGATCGTCGGGGCGGTTGACCTCGTAGGTCCGCACGTTCGCCGTCGTGCCCTCGAACGTGCTGGTCACGGTGCGAAAACCCGGCCCGTGCGGCCGGAAGTCCGGCACGAACGCCGGGACACCGCCCGCGATCGCGAACTCGATCGTCGAGCCTCCCGGCAGCGGGCCGTTCTTGACCTCGAGCTCGGCCGCGTTCGAGGCCACGTACTCGGCGACGATGCCGCCCCAGCTGTGCGACGCGAGAACCACATTGCGCGGCACGCCGCCATCGTTGGCGAGCCAGTCACGGGTCCGGCGATACAGGTCCTCGGCGTCCGCCTTCGCGTTGCCGGCGTTGTAGTTGCTCAGGTTTTCGGGGATGCCGCCGACGCCGCACTTGCTGAGACCGCCGAGGACCTCGACGCGGACGTGTAGCTTGCCGAGGCTCAGGTAGCGAAAGCTGTCGAGCTTCGTGATGCCCGAGCCCCACAGCGCGATCGTGATGGTGCCGGCCTCGAGCTCCGCACTCGTGATGCCGGCGCGCTGGACGGCCGCGATCGCGCCTTCGAGCACCTCGACGTTGGAGATCAGGGTCCGACCATCGATCTCGACCGCGTCGGGCTGCGCCGGATCGATCTGGTCCTCGATGACCTTACCGAGCGACGAGTACGCGCCGGTGCCGGGCACCGCGATCACCAGGTCACCGGGCCGGATGGTCGCGGCCCACACCTCCTCGAACAGATCCGGGTACACCGGCTTCGGCGCGGGGTCGGCGCAGGATGCGACGAGGCTCACCAGCAACAGGGCGTGCTTGCTCATCACGTCCTTCAAGGAGCAGTCTGTATGCCAGCCGCCGCCGCCGACAAGCGACGAGGATCGCTCTGTTTGCAGTGGCTGATCGAGTTGCCATGGCGAGCCCAGCACCCTGGGGGGCAAGACCGCTACAGCGCGGCGGTGAAGTCCTCGATCAGATCCTCGATGGCCTCCAGGCCGACCGAGATCCGGATCAGGTCGTCGGTGATTCCCTGGCGAGCGCGCGCCTCTGCCGACAGCCCGGCATGCGAGGTCGCCGCGGGTCGGGTCGCGAGCGTCTCCGGCCCACCGAGGCTCGGGGCGCTGACCGGCAGCTTCATGCGCTCGAAGAAGCGCGCCGCACCGGCAACCCCATCGGTGAGCTCGAACGAGAGCACGCCACCCATCCCCGCGAGCAGCTGCTTCGCGCGCGCGTGATCGCGATGCTCGGGTAAGCCGGGGTAGTGCACGCGATTGACCTTGGGGTGACGTGCGAGTGCGGTCGCGATCGCGAGGGCACTCGCGCTCTGATGCCGGACGCGCAGTGCGAGCGTCTTCATCCCGCGGTGCAGGAGGAAGCACGCATGCGGGTCGAGCGCGCCGCCGAGATGATCGACCTTGTGCTTGACCGCGCCGACCAGCTTCGCGGAGCCCGCGACCGCGCCGGCGACGATATCGGTGTGACCGTTCAGGTACTTCGTCGCGCTGTGCACGATCAGGTCGAACCCGTGCTCGGCGGGCCGGAAGTTGACCGGCGTCGCGAGCGTGTTGTCGATGATCGAGATCAGGCCGTGCTCGCGTGCGAATCGCGCGACCTCGGGCAAGTCCACCACTTGCGCCAGCGGGTTGGTCAACGTCTCGACGTAGAAGGCGCGGGTCTTCGGCGTGACGTGCGACTTCCAGGTTTCGGGTCGGTTCGCGTCGACGAACGTGCACGTGATGCCGAGCTTTGGCAGGTCGGTGGTCAGCAGATCGAACGTGCCGCCGTACAGTCCGTCGTGCGCGAGCAGGTGATCGCCAGCGACCAGCAGCGTCAGCAAGGTCGACGAGATTGCCGCCATCCCGCTGCTCGTCACGAGCGCGGTCTCGGTCCCCTCGAGCGCCGCGAGCTTGGCATGCAGCACCACGTGGTTCGGCGTGTTGTTGAGCCGAATGTACTGGAGGTCGTGATAGCTCCCGGAGCCGGCGTGCTCGTACGTCGCCGACTGGTAGATCGGCATGCTGACCGCACCGCTCGGGCGGGGGCGGGGCTCACCGGCGTGGATCAGCTTGGTCTCGAGGCGCATCGCACGAGTGTGGGTGACGTGCGATGCGAAGCGAAGCGGACGCAGCGCTGATCGGCGCGCGCGCGGGCGCGCTGTGCTGGCTATTCGCGCGGCGCGAGCTCGAGCCGGCGTACGTCGAGCCCGATCGCCCACACGGTCGCGTGATCGCCGTCGCGCACGATCCGCAGCTTGTTCGCCGCGACCGGCATCTCCGGCACCGGCTTCCATGTCACGCCGCCGTCCTCGGTCGCGAAGCCGGTCGGCGCGGCGCCGACCCAGCCCATCCGCTCGTCGACGAACGCGATGCCGAACTCCTGGACCTTCGGATCCTCGACCATCGGCAGCTCGCGCCACGTGTCCCCGCCGTCCTCGGTCTTGACCACGAAGCGCTGTGGGCTCGCGGTGACGCCGGCCGCGGGATCCTGCGCGGCCTGGGTCGAGTAGTTCTGCAGCGTGGCGTAACCAACCCGACGCGACGGGAACGCGCCCTTCCACATCAGCTCGTACGGGCGCTTCGACTCGTACACTGTCTGCCAGGTGCGGCCGCCGTCTCGCGTCTTTGCGATCGCGCCGTGCGACTTCGCGGCATCGGGATCGGTGCCCGCGAACACGAAGCCGGTCGACGGATCGAGGAACTTGACGTCGAGGATCATCGCGATCTGCGGCGGCAGCGCGAGCCGCTTCCAGGTCACGCCCGCGTCCTCGCTCGCGAACAGCGCCGCCGGGCCGTTGACGCGGCCACCGACGTAGACGTGCTCCTTGTGCAGCCGCACGCCCGCATTCACGGTGTCGAGCGCGAGGATGTCGATCGCGCACACGCCGCGTGCACCAGCGGCATCGGGCAGCACGACCGGCTGCCACGACGCGCCACCGTCGTCGGTGCGGTAGAGCAGGTGCTCGTCGGTCACGCCAGGAAACGAGTCCGGCCCGATGTTGCCGGCGAAGCCGCGCCTGTCGTCAAGGAACCCGAGCGCGCGGATGTACGTGCCAGGCTGGGCGAGCACCTGCGTCCAGCTCGTGCCGCCGTCGGTGGTGCGGAAGATCTTGCCGGCTCCGTTGCCGTAGAAGCCGAGCTTCGACGACACGAACGTGATGTCATCCTGCTTGCCGCGATAGGCCTCGGTCGGCGAGGGCGTCCAGGCGCCGCGCGCGACGAGGACGACGGGCGGCGGCGGCGGCGGCGAGGTCGGGATCGGTGCGGCCTTCGACCCGCAGGCGACGAACGCGAGCACCAGGAGGCGGAGCTTCATGCGCCGGTGATTGCACGGCGCATTGCGCGTGTCAGCACCAACCGGCAGACTCCTGGCGTGGCCGGCGAATCCAGCGAAGACGATGAGCGGATGCGCGAAGCCGTGGCAGAAGTCGACGTGTCCTTGATCGAATGGCATCTCGGTCTGTCGGTTGTCGAACGACTGCGTGCGGCCAGCCGCAGTGCGGCGGTCCTGGAGCGCCTGGCTCGTGCCTCGGCCCGCAACCGCTGATCTCGAAGCGCTACTACGCGAGCTGGTCTCCGCAGGTCTGAGCTTCATCGTGGTGGGTGGGGCTGCCGCGGTGATCCATGGCGCGCCGATCACGACCCAGGACCTCGACATCGTCCCCGATCAGGGTGGGGATGGCGTCGCAAGACTTCTCGCCGTGCTCGACCGACTCGACACGAGATTTCGTCCCGTGCGTTCTGACCGTGACATCGCACCGGACGAGACGCACTTGCGGGGCCACGGTCAGTTGAATCTGATCACCCGGCACGGCCCGCTCGATGTCCTGCTACGTATCCATGACGCGCGCGGTTATCTGGAGCTGTTGCCGCACTCCTCCGAGATCGTCGACGGAGACCTTCGTGTGCGCGTCCTCGACCTCGACACGTTGATCGAGATCAAGCGCGGCACGGGCCGCGCGCGGGACGCGCTGGTGGTCCCCTTGTTGATCGCGATTCGCGATCGCCATGTCGCAGACGCTTAGACCATCTCCATGAACATGGTCGTTGGATCTTCGAGCAGCGCCTTGACGTCCTGCAGGAACATCGCGCCGTCCCAGCCGTCCGCGAGCCGGTGATCCACCGAGATCGAGAGGTTCATCAGGTTGCGCACCACGATCTTGCCGTCGCGCACCGCCGGGCGCTCCTCGATCTTGTGGACGCCGACGATCGCGACCTCGGGGAAGTTGATGATCGGTGTCGCGAGCACGCCACCGAGCTTGCCGAGCGAGCTGACCGTGAACGTCGATCCGGATAGCTCCTCGCGCGTCGCGGTGTTGGTGCGCACCGCCTCGGCGAGCCGATCGATCTCGCGCGAGAGATCAAAGATCGAGCGCATGTCGGCGTCGCGCACGACGGTGACCACGAGCCCCTGTGGGCCCTGGGCCGCGATCCCGACGTGATAGTACTTCTTGCGCACGATCTCCTGCGTCGCCTCGTCGAGACTCGCGTTGAGCTGCGGCCATCGCTTGAGGCCCGACACGATCGCCTTGACGATGAACGGCAGATAGTTGAGCTTCACGCCGCGCTCGGCAGCCCGCGCCTTTGCGCGCTCGCGCACGCTGACCAGCTCGGTCATGTCGATCTCCTCGACATACGTGAAGTGCGCGGCGGTGTGGACCGAGCGCGCCATCGCGTCGGCGATCCGCTTGCGCATGCCGCGCAGTGGGATCCGCTCCTCCTCGTAGCCGAGGCCGGGCTTCGCGATCGCGAGCGGGGCGTGCGCCTTGACCATCGCGGTCGAGCCGGGCTGTGACGCCGCACCGGCGCCGTTGCCCTGGAACTGCTTGACGTCCTCGGCGGTGACGCGACCATGCTTGCCGGTCGCGGGGACCTGACCGAGCTCGACCCCGAGCTGGCGCGCGAGCCTGCGCGTCGCTGGCGTCGCGAGTACGCGGGAGCGATCGGCCGAGGCGTCGACCACCGGGATCGCCGTCTGCGCCGGCGAGGCGACCGTGGTCGGTGCAACCGGTACGGCGGCCGGCTCGGCAGGCTTGCCGTTGCCCGCCTTCGCGGCGCCCTCCTCGTCGATCACGACCAGGACCTTGCCGACCGGACAGATGTCGCCGTCCTTGTAGTTGATCTTGGTGATGGTGCCCGCGCGCGGCGAGGGCAGCTCGACGGTGGCCTTGTCGGTCATCACCTCGACGAGCGGCTGGTCGAGCTTCACCTTGTCGCCGACCTTCACCTTCCACGAAACGATTTCACCCTCGACGACGCCTTCGCCGATATCGGGCATGTAGAAGTCGAAGGACATCGCTACCACTCCATGGTCTTGCGAACCGCGCCGAGGACGCGGTCCGCGTTGGGCATGTACTCGTGCTCGAGACTGTACGGGAACGGCGTATCGAAGCCGGTGACTCGCAGGATCGGTGCCTCGAGGTACTCGATCGCGCGTTCCTGGATCGACGCGATCAGCTCGGCCCCGAAGCCACACGTACGCGGGGCCTCGTGAACGATCACGCAGCGCCCGGTCTGCTTGACGCTGGTGAGGATGGTCTCGAGATCGAACGGCATCAGCGTGCGCAGGTCGATCACTTCCACCGAGATGCCAGCCTCGTCGGCCTTGCGCGCGGCGTCCTCCGCGATCGACACCATGCCGCTCCACGCCAGCACCGTCACCTGCGTGCCAGCGCGCGTGACAGCGGCCTTGCCGAGCTCGATCGTGTAGTCGGCTTCCGGAACCTCGCCCTTGCTGGCGCGATAGATCCGCTTGGGCTCCATGAACAGCACTGGATCGTTCTGCCGCATCGACGCGAGCAACAGACCTTTCGCGTCATACGGGTTGGACGGCGCGACGACCTTCAGGCCAGGCGTGTGGATGAACAGCGCCTCGGGAGATTGCGAGTGGTAGTGACCACCGCGGATCCCGCCGCCGACCGGCGTCCGGATCACGACCGGGCAGGTGTACTGGCCGCCCGAGCGATAGCGAAACTTTGCCAGCTCGTTCACGATCTGATCGAACGCCGGAAAGATGAAGTCACCAAACTGGATCTCCGGCACCGGACGCAGCCCGTAGAGCGCCATCCCGATCGCGGTGCCGATGATGCCGGCCTCGGCGAGCGGTGTGTCGATCACGCGGTCCGCTCCGAACTCGTCGTAGAGGCCGCTGGTGGCGCGGAACACGCCGCCGAACTTGCCGACGTCCTCGCCCAGCACCACGACGCGGCGGTCGGCTCGCATCTGCGTGCGGAGCGCGTCACGCACCGCCTCGATGATGTTCATCGTGGGCATTCGCTAACCGTGCTGTACGTTTGCGCCGATCGCATGTCAAGGTTGCCAAGCAGGGGATGGCCGGCCGCGCATCACGAATCGCCACGCTGCGTTGCGTCGATGCCGGCACGCGGGGATAGTCAGGCGTGATCTGGTTCTTGCTCGTGCTCGTCACCGTGTTCGGTGCTACCGCCGCAGTCGGGATCGCGATCAGCGATCGGCGCAAACAGCTGCGCGGCGGTGCAGGCCCGAAGGCGTTGCCTGAAGGAATCGGGGACAAGTTGCTCGAACGGACCGTGCGCGACCTCCGGGTCGACGACGTGCTGACGATGGACGGCAAGGACTTCCTGTGCGAGGGCCTGATCCTCTACGACGAGGACGGTCACCGCTGGATCGGCGGGCGTGTGGTCGACGGCGCGGAGGTGTTCTGGCTGGTGGTCGGCATCGATCGTGCGGCCGCCAGCTCGACGCGCCTGCTCACGCAGGACGAGGCGACCGTGATCGCCGGCTACCCACCCGAGGCGCTCGTCATCGGCGAGGTTCGGTACGCGCTCGACAAGCGCGGCGCCGCGACCTGCAAGCTGTACGGCGACCTCGGCCCACTCGGGGCGCTCAAGAAGGATCGCCCGGACGCCCACGTCGAGCGGTGCCGGTGGTGGCTGTACAGTGCGCCGGGCGACGACACGCTGCTGGTCGAGCAGTTCAGCGCCGACTACCGCGTGCTGCGCGGCAAGCGAGTCGGCGACGGCGCCATCGAGCTCATTCCGGGGAGCTGATCGATGGCGGCCGACCCGCATCCCTTCGAGCGCGAGATGCCCGAGGAGGTGCGGGCGGTGCTCGAGCAGGCGCGGGCGGGCGAGGGGATCGCGGTTGGCTGGCTCGACCCTCGAGGCCGCCAGATCGATGCGAGCCTCGAGCTGTGGCGCACCGGACCGCCGGTGGTCGCCGGCTGGCTGGCCGGCATGGCGATGTTCGACGACGCGAAGCGGGTGATCGCCGGATCCATCGATCGCGAGCGGCTGTACGACCCGATCCCTCACTTGCTGGACGCATTCGCGGCGGGGATCCGTGCCGGCGTCAAGGCCGGCAAGCACGCCTGGGGATCGATCGAGCGCCTCGTCGTGCGCAACCTGATGGTGAGCTACCGCGTGCCGGCGCCGACGGACGCATTCCTCTCGCTGTTGCCGGCCGCGGTGTGCGCCGAGTCCACGATCACGCGAGAGCACGCGGCCCGGATCGCGGGGCTGCTCGGCGAGCCCGCACACGAGGTACTGATCGAAGCACGTGCTCGTGCCACCGATCCACGGGACCTCGCGCGGTTCGATGCCGCGCTCGGCACATTCATCCCTGCTCCGAACGACTCGCCGGTCGAGTGCGAGTTGCTCGAGCGGCTGCTCGTGGAGTGGCGCGCGTGTCGCGACCCGGCGCTCGAGCTGCCGATCCAGCGGCTCGGTCGCGTGATCGCGACGATTCGCGGACCGCTGCGAACCGAGCGCAAGGCCACCTCGTACTACGAGCTCGAGGGCATCTGGCAGCGCCGGGCGCGGCTGCGCGACCCGGGAGATCTCGATCTGCTGCTCGATGTCCCGCTGCCGTGGTTTGGCGATGCGATGGCTCGGATCGAGGAGCTCGCGAAGCACCCCCCGGATCCCCGGCTCGCGCGACTGCTCGACGTCGCCGCCGCGAGCGAGCGGGGTAGCGAACAGCTGGTCGACGTCGTGGCGCGCGAGATGGCCGCACACTTCGCCTCGTCGCGGCTGGCAGCGCGGCTCGACACCATCGAGCGAGTGCGTCCGGATCTGACGTTCGCGACGACCCTGATCCGCGACGCCACCCCGACACCGAACCGTCGGGCCGATCCTGCGCTGGTCGCCGAAGCGCAGGTCGCGACGCAGGGTCGGGCCACGCTGGAGGCGCTGGTCGCGCAGGCCGCACGCCAACCCGACGACCTCGCGATGCGCGCCGTGGTCGCGGATGCGCTCGAGGCTGCGGGTGATCCGCGCGGCGAGCTGATCGGCTTGCAGCTCGCGATCGCCAGCGGCGCGACCGACCGCAAGCTCCACAAGCGCGCCACCCTGCTGCTCGATGCGCACTTCGCGACCTGGACCGCGGATCTCCCCGGCCTGGCGCGCACCGGGTCGCGCTTCGAGCGTGGGTTCCTCACCGCCGCGCGGTTCGAAGGTCCGGCATATGCGCTCGCGCTGTCGCTCGACGCGCCCTCGTGGGGAACCGTCGAGGTGCTGGATGTTGGAACTCACCCGCTCGTCGACGTGATCCGGCACGCGCCGCTGTTGCGGGCCATCAGGTGCTGGGGAGTGGACTCGATCGAGGCCCTCGTCGCGACCGGGCCGCACCCGCGGCTGCGGGCGATCGGTACGGATCGCGGGGGATGGTTCCCGGATGACCGGCATGCGTTCCCGGCGCTCGCCGTGATCGGCGGAACCTCGTGGCAGCACGGCGAGCCCGACGAGCTGCTGGTCGCGATGCGTCGCGCGGTCACGCTCGGGCTCGAGGCGTACGTGTGGTTCAACCCCAGCCCGCAGCACGTGTTCGACTGCTTCGACGGGTCGCTGGAGCTGCGGTGCTCGGTCACGTCCGGACGTGGCGGGGGCTTCGCGCCCGATGGCTTTGCGGTGCGGATCCCGCGCTCGGGCGCGATCCAGATCGCGTGGCACGGATCGCCGGACCACACCAACCTACGGTTCGAGCTCACCGCCCTCGTGACCTCGGCACACCGGCTGGGACGCGGGCCGGTCGAGATCTATCTCGCCCCGGACGTCGAGCACCGGACCCAGATCCTCGAGCAGCTCGGCGGGTTCTACGCGATCACCGAGGGCCCGCCGGTCGATCTCGCGGCTAGCGCGGGAGATCGAACGTGAACGTGGTGCCGCGGCCGAGCTCGCTGTGGACGGCGAGCTGACCGCCGTAGGACTCGACGATCTCCTTCGCGACCGGCAGGCCGAGCCCGGTGCCCTTGTCCTCGTCCTTGGTCGTGAAGAACGGACGAAAGATCTGATCGAGGTGGCCGGGGGAGATGCCCGAGCCACTGTCGCGGACCTCGCACACGACGCGCTTGCCGTCGGCGTCGGGACGGACCTCGATCGTGATCGTGCCCGGCTGCTCGCCGATCGCGTCGACCGCGTTGCCGATCAGGTTGACCAGGATCTGCTCGATCCGCGTCCGGTTGACGGTGACCACCAGCTCGCCATCGACGAACCGGGTCGCGACCTCGAGGCGGCGCAGCTTGCCGGCGCCGCGGAGCATCATCACGACGTCTCGCACCACCTGGTTGAGGTCGAGCGGCAACACGTGATCCGGACCCGGTCGCGCGAGCTGCATCAACCGCTGCCCGTGCGCCGAGATGTGCTCGCCGACGCGTTCGAGGTCGGGGAGGATCACGCGCGCGAGCTCGGTGACGTCCTCGTTCGCCTTGAGCGCGGCGGCCAGCTCGTCGACGGCGGCGACCTGGATCTGGGCGATGTTGCGCAGCTCGTGACCGACACCGCCGGCGAGCGTGCCGAGTGTGGCGCGTCGTTCCGCGAGCAGCAGCGAGCTTCGCGTGCGATCGAGTTGCTCCTCGATCGAAGCGTTCGCTGCACGGAGCTCATCCTCGGCGCGGGTCCGGCGCTCGATCTCGGCGTCGCGATCTGCGAGCAGCTGACGGAGCTCGCGGATGTCTCGCGCGACCAGCACGATGCCCTCCAGCACACCTTGCGGATTTATCACCGGCGAGCCGGTCACCGACACCGGGATCTTCGTGCCGTGCTTGGTCACGAGCCACGACTCCTCGCGGCGCAGCACGTCACCGTCCGCGATTCGGCGACGGACCACGGTGCGCAGTCCCGAGCCATCGTCGGCCAGGAGCTTCGCGACCGGCATCAGGGTCAATTGCTCGGCGGAGTACCCCGTGAGCTCGGCCGCGGCCGCGTTCCACATCGTGAGGCGTCCCTCGACGTCCACGACGAGAATCGCATCGACCATTGCCTCGATGACGTTCTCGAACACCGAGCCCAAACTGTACCATCCATCATCGGCGGTCAGGCAACTACCAGCGTGCCCGCATCACCGGCTAGAGTGACACGTGGCCCGGTGCCCGACGTGTCACCGTCGTCTGGTTTCCGGACACCCATGCCCGCAACACCCGGCTGTGGTGGTAGCGCACGATTCGCCCGGCGAGCCGGTACCCGAGATCGCGCCGCAGTGGGTCCGTCCGCTCGGGCGCTGCATTGGTCGGGGCGGGTTCGCGTCCGTCTGGGAGGTCCTGACAGCGGACGAGACGTCGCCTACCGTCCTCAAGATCGCACATGCGGATCATGACCTCGCGCGGGCGCGACTCGCACGCGAGGCCGAGGCGCTGGGTGCGATCGGTGCGCCCGCGGTGCCGGCGCTGGTTGGCCACGGTGTCCTCGCGGACGGGCGTGCGTGGATCGAGATGGAGCGGATCGCGGGCACCAACCTCGGCAATCTGATCGCGCACGGCCCGATCCGGATCGAGCGCGTGATCGCGATGGCTCGCTCGCTGGTCGACGCGCTCACGCGGGTCCACGCCGCGGGCTTCATCCATCGCGATCTCAAGCCCGACAACCTCTACCGCCGCTCCGATGGCTCGGTCGCGATCCTCGATCTTGGGCTGGCACGCCGGTTCCCGCGCGATCCGGATGATCCGACACGCGCCGGCGTCCAGGTTGGATCGCTCGAGTACATGCCACCCGAGCAGCAGCTCGACGCCGCATCGGTCGACCCGCGCGCGGATCTCTACGCGTTCGGCTGCGTGCTCTACGAGCTGTGCGCGGGTCGTCCCCCGTTCGTCGGCGATGCGTCGGCGCTCGAGCGCGCCCACGCCGCACTGCGGCCGCCACCGCTGGCCGCGCTCGCCGAGGTGCCGTCCAGGCTCGAGCAGCTGTGCCATGACTGTCTCGCGAAGCAGCCGGCGCGGCGACCTGCGAGCGCGCGCGACGTCGCGGACCGGTTGCTCGCGCTCCACGACGAGGTCTCCGCCGTGCTGCCGACGCGCTCGATGTCGATGATCCGTGAAGGCAAGCAGCCGGTCGTCCTGCTGTTCGCCGAGCTGCCGAAGGTGGATCGCGCCCTGCTGGGGATGCTGTCGGCACGCAAGATCACGATCGTCTCGCAGCGTGGCCGCCGGGTGCTCGGCGGTGTGATCGGCGCGGATCACGCCGACCCGGCGAGTGCCGCGATCGCCGCGGCGCGCGACCTCGTGCACGTCGGGGCGCGAGTCGCACTCCACCTCGATGCCGTGCAGGTGACCGTGCGCGGCGGCACGAACGTGCTGGTCGGGCCGAGCGTGGAGCGTCCGGAGGAGTGGCTCCCCGAGGGACCATGGGCCGGTGTGGTGTTGACGCGCGCGCTCGCGACGGTGACCCAGCTTCCCACCCGACCAACCGCAGCAGGGCCCGGGTTCGTGATGCTCGGCGAAGCTGGTGAGTCCACCCAGCTGTTCGGGCGCGACGCGCTGATCTCGGATCTCGAGGTCGATGCGGCCGCGGCGCTCGCCGGGGCCGGACCCGGGCTGGCCACGCTGATCGGTGATCACGGCATGGGCAAGTCAGCGCTCGTCGCGGCGCTGTTGCCGAAGCTCCACGCACTCGCGCCGGTCGTGCACTACGGCGTGCTGCCGCCTCCTGGCTCGGGTCGCCCGCCGCAGAGTGCGCTCGGCAAACTGATCGTGGATCCCGGCGTGCCGCTCGTGCGCGCGATCGGCGATGCGTTGCGAACCGCGGCTCGCGCCGGTCCGACCGTCGTGATCCTCGACGACGTTCACCTCGCCGAGCACGAGTTCCTCGATGCGCTCGAGTACGCGACGCTCGGCGGCGAGGCACTCGCGCTGTGGATCCTGTGCCTCGCGACGCCGCGCCTCGATCACCGGCGGCCCGGCTTCGGTTCGCGGGCCGAGCGGCGCCGTCGCGACACCCTCGTCCCGCTCGACGAGGACGCCGCGGTTGCAATGACCGCCCAGTTGCTGCGGCCAGCGGAATATCCGCCGCTGCGTGCACTGCGCCAGATCGCGTCGATCTCGCGCGGCAACCCGATGCACCTCGCGACGATCGCGCGCGAGATCCACGACCGCGGCGCGATCCGGACGCGCCCCAACGGCGAGCACTTCCTCGACACCACGGCCCTCGATGCCTTGCCGCCGGTCGCGCTCGGACCCTGGCTCGCGGCGCGCGAGCTGTCCCATCTCGGGAGCGAGCTGGTCGCGCTCGCGCGCGTGTGCGCGGTGCTGGGAGACGAGGTCGACCGCGCCGAGCTCGCGGCTGTGCTCGATGCGGTCGAGCGACGCGGCGGCGCGACCACGACGATCGATCTTGATGTCGGGCTCGGTGAGCTCGAGGCGCACGCGATCCTGGCGCCCAACCCGACCGGCTTCGTGTTTCGCCAGGGGCTGCTTCATGAAGGTGTGTACGCGACGACGGACGAGGACGAACGCCGAGTGCTCCATGCGGCCGCGCTCGATTATTGGCGGACCCGTCCCGAGGGCGATCCATCGCGGATCGCGCGGCACGCCGAAGCGGTTGATGATCGGAGGGCGGCCGCGACGGCGTTCGCGCGGCTCGCCGAGCACGCGCACGGTGCACATCATCTGATCGACGCAGATCAGGGCTGGACTGGCGCGTTGCGTAACCTCGACGTTGGAGATCCGGCGCGCACCGACGCGCTGCTCGACGCGCTCGTGCCCGTGCCCGCCAGCAGCGGCTGGGTGACGCGCTGACCGACATCCATGCGGCGATCGAGAGCGCGCACCAGCTCCGCGATCCCGTACGGGAGCTCGCCTCCTTGCTCGAGCAGGCGACCACGCTCGATCTCGCGGACGACTTCAGCGGCTCGCAAGAGGTCACGGCGATCGCGCGCGAGCGGCTCGGCGAGCTCGCAGCGCCACCACCGGGCCTGGCGCTCGAGCTCGCGTTTGCCGAGGCGCGCGTCACGTTTCGGGCCCGCCGGTTCCCCGAGGCTGCCGCCGCCTTGCAAGCGGTCGCCGATGCCGCGCGCGCGCAGCATCGCGAGGACGTCGAGACCGCGGCCGAGCTGCTCCTCGGACCGTCGCTGGTCGAGGCGGGTGAGCTGGACCAAGCCCGCGAGATGTTCTCGCAGCTGATCGCGCGGCTCGATGCGCGAGGTGATCGCTTTCACCTCGGCGCGGCCTACGGCAATCGCGCGTGGCTGTGGTCGGCGCTCGGCGAGGTCGAGCGCAACGCCGACGATCAGCGGATCGCGGTTCAGCTCGCGCGTGAGGTCGGCCACGCGTTGCTCGAGCGCGCGGCGACCTACAACCTCGCCGAGGATCGGCTGTGGCAGGGCGCGAGCGACGAGGCCGTGCGGCTGGCGCGACGCAGCCTGGCGCTGCAGCAGTCCCACGGCGAAGGCGCGTCGCGCTTCGATCGCCTGCTGCTCGCCAGGATCCTCGCGGCCCGGCTCGAGCGCCGAGAGCTCGGCGAGTTGCTGATCACGCTCACCACGGAGGATCAGCCCCCTGACGAGCGCATCGTGCTCGGCGTGCTTTCCGCGGTCGCGGAAGATGCCGACAACGCGCGATGGGAAACGGCGCTCGCCGAGGTCGATACGCTCGACGCCGCACATCGGCTGGAGCTTGCGCACCTTGCCGCCATCACGGGGCATCTGTCGGGCGACCGACGCACCGACATCATCGCGCTCGCAAGCATCGATTCGATCTGGTCGCGTCGCCTCACCGAATTCTAACGGCGTCTGTTCATAAGCGGTCATACTGGTCGGAACTGACTCGGGAGGCACTCGCCTCGGGAGAAACCATGAAGACCGCTGCGCTGATCATCTGTGTCCTCGCATCCGGCTGCATCGACGATGGCCTGTCGACCGACGACATCGACGGCGATGCGGATGTCGAGGTGCTTCCCAAGCTCGCCACCAATGCCTTGACGCCTGCGCAGCTGCAGGGGGCTTCTCTCAACTACACACCGCTCAGCCCGGCGATGCTGAATACGTACGCCGGTAACTCGAACGCGCGTGCGGCGCTCGTCTACGCTGTCGGCTGTGCGTTGCCGGCGGGCGTCAGCGTCACCGGCAGCTACAGTTTCGACGGCTCGCTGTTCTCGATCACGTGGCATGGCGAGATCGGGCTCGCACCGGGGTGGCGGACCACCGCGCTCACGACGTCGCAACAACGGCTGGTCAGCGCATGCGTGCTGGCGCGCGTCAACCTCACCGGCACCTCGGTGATGATCTCACTGCGCGGCCCCTCGTCGGCGCTCAGCGTCACGACCGAGGAGGCCATGGCGTACCTCAAGCAGGAGGGCGGATTCTTCGGCAACATCTTCCAGGGGCCGAGCTTCCACCTCGCCGCTTGCAAGGGGAGTGCGGTTGCGCCGTTCAACCGCCGCTGCGCGCAGCCAACCAACACGCTGCAGAACGTGACCGAGTGCGGGTTCAGCTTCGCCGGTGATTGCTCGGCCGTTTGCTCGACCGGCGCCTACTACACCGGCTGCCTCGCCAGGGACGGTGTGCGCTACGCCGAAGTCGTCAGCCCGTTCCTCAAGTAGCGCTTCGGATCGAAAGCGCGAAGTTTGCGGCGATGGTAATCATCGTCTGTTGGAGCTTTCACGCGCGCCACAGGTTGCTGGGTACCGATTCGATCAGTTGATCGGCGAGGGTGGCTTCGGCCAGGTGTGGCGCGCGGTGCGCGAGTCCGACGGCGTCGTGGTTGCCGTCAAGATCCTCCATCTCGAGCTCGTGCGCTCGGTCGATGCGATGACTCGCTTCCAGCGCGAGCTCGACGCGATCGAGCGCCTGGCGCACCCCAATGTCGTGCGCGGACTCGGCCACGGCACGATCGAGGATGGCCGCCCGTACCTGATCCTCGAGTACATCGAAGGCCCGAGCCTCCGCGAAGTCATCCACGACCGTGGCGCGCTTCCGCCGCTCGAAGTGCTCGGGATCCTCGAGGCGCTGTGTGGTGCACTGTCGCTCGCCCACGAGTCGGGCCTCGTGCATCGCGACGTCAAGGCGTCGAACGTCATCCTCGCGCGTGCAGGAACTGCGGTGCGCCCGGTGCTGCTCGACTTCGGGCTGGTCAAGCTGCTCGATCAGGAAGGTCCCGGCCTCACGTCGTCGCGCAGCATGCTCGGCACGCCGGCGGCGATGGCGCCCGAGCAGATGCGTGGTCAGTCGGTCGATCAACGCACGGATGTCTACGCGCTGGGGTTGCTCACGTATCACATGCTCACCGGCCAGCCCGCATTCGGTGGCGCGCCCGGCGTCGTCCAGAGCTATCTCCAGGTCCACGGTCCGCGACCGCGTCCGTCGAGCAAGGTCGATATCGATCCGGCGATCGACGAGCCGGTCGCGCGCGCGCTGTCACCCGAGCCCGATGCGCGCTTCCCGACCGCGCAGCAATTGTTCGAGGCGCTGCGCGCAGTGATCGATCCGAGTGGCGGCACCGAGCACGAAGTGATCGCGCTCTACGTCGAGGGTTCGCGCGAGGCGATCGAGGCGGGGACTGGCGTCGCGATCGCGTTCAACATGACGATCGCCATCAGCGCACCGGATAGTGTGTTGGCCGTTACGAGGAGGACCGGCTTTGATGTCGGAAAGTTGAGGTCTCGGATCGGTGCGATCGATCCCACCGCCCGGGTCGCGATCGGCCTGACGACAGCGACCCTCGAAGGGCAGATCGTCGACGGAGAAGCCCTCGATGTCGAAGCCTGGGCCCCGTATCCGCTGGTGTCGGGTGTCTGGGTGTCAGACGCGCTGCGAGACTTACAGTAGCCCCAGCATAGCGATCTTGCACTGGCTTTCCGCGAAGCGGATGCTGGTGCCAATGCGGTCTATCGCTCTCCTAGGTGTCGCGTGCTCGATCGGTTGCGCGGACGAAGCGCCGATTGAAGGGGAATCTGTGTCGTCGGTGGTCGTGCTCAACAAGCTCGCGACGAACAAGCTCGCGACGAACAAGCTCGCGACGAACAAGCTCGCGACGAACAAGCTCG
>JBBJLY010000199.1:0-15955 GCA_037720695.1 Kofleriaceae bacterium
GGCCGCGAACGGCGCGAACGTGAGCTTCGCACCACTGGCGACGTGGCGCGCGAGCTGCGCGCGTAGGACCGTGGGCGAGATCAGTCCCGCGCGACCATCGACGAGGATCGCTGTGTCGTCGCCGTGCCGCGCGAGGGTCGCGGTGGCGAGCTCGCCGAACGATCCGCCGCTGACGTGCTCGATGCCGTGGTGTGCGGCCAGCTCGGCGAGCTCGGTCGAGTGGCCCATGATGCACAGCGTGATCGGCCCGAGGTTTGCGGCCTTCAGGCGCGCGAGCGTGAAGTCACCCAACGGCCGACCATCACGCACGGGCATCGAGATCGTGGACGGCTCGGCGAACACGTCCGGGCCGGGTGTCGCCGCGACGATGACTCGGACCATGCGGTCGAGGGTACTAGGTCTCGATGGGCGTAGTAGATTGAGAACTTCACGGTGAGCTCGATCGAGAATCTGGCAGATCGGATCTGGACCGCGGCCGCGGCAAACGCCGAGCGGTTGGCGCTGTGGGCGACGGGCGAGTCGTTCAGCTACGCGCAGCTGACGGATCTCGCGGCACGCGCCGCGTCGCGTCTGCTCGATGCGGGTATCATGCCCGGCGACCGGATCGCGATCCTCGCGCGGCGTTCGATCGTGGCGTATGCCGGCATCCTCGCGGCGGTGCGCGCTGGTTGCGTCTACGTGCCGCTCAATCCGCGGTTTCCTCTCGCGCGCAACCGCGAGATCCTCGGAGCCGCTGGCGCGACCGCGCTGATCGTCGACGAGGCCAGCGCGGAACGGTTCGGTGACCTGGTGCGGCAGCCACCGCCGGCACTTCGCGTCCTCGTCACGCTGGACGGCGTCACGCGCGAGCGTGCGCT
This sequence comes from Kofleriaceae bacterium, assembly GCA_037720695.1. GTDB lineage: Bacteria > Myxococcota_A > Polyangia > Haliangiales > Haliangiaceae > JABFXX01. The sequence goes on from JBBJLY010000199.1 coordinate 858, forward strand.
GACCTGCATCGACGCGGCGGAGATCGCAACCGCGCGCCCACGGTCCAGCTGGCCCGCGCGCAGCGCCGGCGACCTCTGCTACCTGCTGTTCACCTCTGGCAGCACGGGCGCGCCGAAGGGCGTCCCGATCAGCCACCGCAACCTACGCGCGTATCTCGAGGGCATCGCGCCGCTGACCCGGGTGACCCACGCGGATCGGATCGCGCAGCTCGTCGATCTCACGTTCGACCTCTCTGTCCACGACATGTTCGTCGCGTGGACCCGCGGCGCGGCGCTGTACAGCGTTCCCGAGCAGGGCAAGCTGACGATCACCGCGTTCGTGGCGGAGCACGCCATCACGGGATTGTTCGCGGTGCCATCGATCGCGGCACTCGCTCGCAAGGCCGGCGAGCTGACGCCGGGCTGTCTGGCGAGCCTGCGGTTCAGCCTGTTCGCGGGCGAGGTGCTACCCGGGGCCGTCGCCCAGGCGTGGGCCATCGCCGCACCGCAGGCGGAGGTCTACAACCTCTACGGACCGACGGAGACCACGATCGCGTGCAGCTGGCACCGCTACACGCCGAGCACCGATCCGCCCGCGGTCGTCCCGATCGGCCGCCCGTTCCACGAGCAGCAGTTCATGATCGACGGCGACGGTCAGCTGTTGATCAGCGGCAGCCAGCTGATGCCCGGCTACTGGCAGGTACCGGAACTTGATGTCGACAAGCTGGTCACGATCGACGGCGTCCGCTGGTACCGCAGCGGTGACCTCGTGCGAGCCAGCGACGCAGATGGCTTCCACTTCGTCGGCCGGATCGATCAGCAGACCAAGATCCTCGGGTACCGGGTCGAGCTGCTCGAGATCGAAGGCGTCCTGCGCGCCGCGTCGTCGCGCGATCTCGTCGCGGTGATCCCGTGGCCGGTGCTCCCCGAGGGCGGCGCCGAAGGCACCGTGGCGTTTGTCGTCGGCGAGCCGCTCGACGAGCCGCTCGTGTTCGGGGCGATGCGCGATCGGCTGCCGCCGTACATGGTCCCGAACCGGCTGATCTACGTCGACAGCCTGCCGCTCAACGCCAACGGCAAGACCGACCACGGCGCGCTGCGGGTGCATGACGCGTTGCGACTTCCCACGGACCGGATCGCGGCGCTGATCCAGGCACGCCGCGACCCCAGCGCACCATCGGCCTCCGAGATCGAGACCGAGATCGTCGCGGTCTGCGCCGAGGTGCTGCGCGCGCCCGACCTGGCGGCGCGCGACGGCTGGATCGCACGGGGCGGCGACTCGCTGTCTGCGGTGCTCGTGGTCGAGCTCGCTCGCGGCGCGGCGGGGCTCGAGCTCGCGATGAATGCGTTCACCAACACCAGCACGATCGGCGAGCTCGCGCGGTCCGCCGGCGTCGGCGTCGATCGCGCGACATCCGACGCACGCCCCTACGCGCCGATCCCGTGGCAGGCGTTCTACATCGACTCCGCGCGCGCGGCGGGCAGGCCCGAGCTATGGACCGGCGTCCATGCCCTGACGCTCGAGGGCCCGTGCGAGCCCCGCCATTTGCGGCTCGCGGTCGCAGACCTGATCGAGCGCCACGACGCGCTGCGCTCGCGCGCGATCACCGGCCCGAGCGGCGAGACCTGGTTCGCGCCGATGACCGAGCCGGCGCTGCCCTGGAGCGAGCGCGACGTGTCCGAAACCGCCGATGCCGAGGCTGCGTGGACGGCCTTCTGCCGGGACGAGCTGACGCGCGGGTTCGATCTCGATCACGGGCCGTTGATCCGGTTCGCGCTGTGGCGGTTCGACGACCAGCACCACCGCCTCACGATCGCGGCACACCACAGCATCACTGACCACTACTCGAACAACCTGCGCCTCGAGGAGTTGATGCGCGCGTATCACGCGCGTCGCGCGGGCCTACCGGTCGGGCTCGGGCCACCTGCACCGTCGCTGCAGGCGTTCGCCGAGTGGGTGCAGACCCAGCCGACGACCGCCGTCGACGCCTACGAACGCTCGCTCGCGGACGGGCTCGATGACTGCGGCACCGCGTTGCCGCCGCCACGGCCAGGCGAGCCCGAGCAGCCAAGGACACTGGCGGCGACCCGGACGTTCGATTCCACGGTTGTCGCGACGGCTCGTCGGTTCGGCGATCGCCACGGCCTGGCGCCGAGCTCGTTGCTGCACGGGGTATGGGCGCTCGTCGTCGCCCATCTCGCCCGTGAGCCCGACGTGTTCTTCTCGACGTTCCTGTCCGGACGGCGCTGCGGATTTCCGCGCGTCGATCTCGTGATCGGCGGGCTGGCGGTGATGGCGCCGATCCGGATCCGCGTCGCCCCACAGCGACCTGCGATCGAGTTCCTCGTCGAGACCCATCGCCAGCTGGATCGCCTACGGGAGGTCGAGTGCTTCATCGACCCGATGCGATCGCCGGCTCCGCACTATCACGCAGCGCCAGCGAACGCGCCGGGCTGGCCCGTCACCGCGCCGCCGTTTCGCCAGCTGAGGGCCGGGACGTTCTTCTCGATCCAGACGGCGAAGGTGGCCACCGTGCCGTTCGCGCCGCTGCGCCTCGTGCACGAGAGCTACGCGGCGGTCGGGCAGGACTGTCGTGAGCTCGTGACCACGCTGTTCGCGGATCAGGACTGGCGGCTCCAGGTCACCGGCTCGCCGCGTCGGTTCACCGAGGCACAGGTCCGCGCGATGGCCGACACGTTCGCCACGATCATCGACCGGCTCGACGAGCTCGAACGGATCTCGCTCGGCGCGCTCATTTCGGGCGGACGCGCGTCCCCGTGATCGCCCAGTTCTCCTGGCGATACGCGACGTACGAGAACACGCTCTTGGCCACGAACGCGAACGGGAAGCTCAGCCAGACGCCCAGTGCGCCGAGGTCGAACGCAAAGGCGAGCACGTAGGCGAGCGGGATGTGGATCGCGAGCGTGGTCCACACGTTGATCCGCAGGCTCGTCCAGGTCGAGCCCGAGCCCTGAAACAACCCGTTCAACGAGATACTGAGTGCGGCCGGGATCATCGATAGCGCGAGGATCCGCATCGCCTGCACCGCGTAGTCTTCGAGCTGGCTGCCCCGGGTGACGTCGAACACCTGGAGCACCGGATACGCGGCGGCCACGATCGCCAGTGCGAGTGTCGACATGATCACGATGCACAGTCGCATCGAGGCGCGCGTGACCTCTCTCGCGCGCGCGACGTCGCCGGCGCCGAGCGCCTGCCCCACCATCGCGCCAGTCGCCATCGAGATGCCGAGGCCCGGCACGAAGGCGAGCGTCTGCACGCGGAGCCCGAGGCCGTGCGCGGCGACGGTGATCTGGTCGATCCGGCTCAGCATCGCCAGCGCACCGAGCGCGGCCGCGTTCAGGATCACGACGTCGAGCGCGGCGGGCCAGCCGACCCGGAACAGCTCCTTCGTGAGTCCGGGATCGATCCGTTGCAGCCGAAACCGCAGCACGAGGTTCGCGACCACGCCACGGCGCAGTGTCACCACGAGCATCGTCACGTTGCACATCTGCGCGATCACGGTGCCGATCGCCGCGCCGCTCACGCCGAGGGCGGGCATGCCGAGCTTGCCCAGCACGAGGCCGTAGACGAGCACCAGGTTGATGACGCTCGCGACCAGCGCGCACTGGAACGGGATGCGGGTGTTGCCCACGCCGCGCAACACGCCGGCATAGAGCAGCGAGAAGTAGAAGAACGGCGTGCTGAGCATCAGCGGCCGCAGGTACTCGACACCAACCGCGACGGCGGGCTCGGACGCGCCGATCGCGCGCAGGATCGGGCCCGCGAGCACGGCGCCGAGGCACCCGATCGTGACGCCGACGATCGCGGTCAGCTGCGCCGCCTGCGTGAGGAGATGATTGACGCGCTCGGTGTCGCCGGCGCCGTACGCCCGCGACACCAGCGCGACCGTACCGACGGTCAACCCCGCCATCACGATCACGAGCAGGAACACGATCTGGGTCGCGTAGCCAAGCGCCGACAGCGCGACCTCGGAGTTCGGCAACCGCCCGCACATCGCGAGGTCGACCGCCAGCATCGACACATGCAGGACGTTGATCCCGATAATCGGTACGGCCAGGCGGAACAGCTGCCGTGCGATGGATTTCGGAGGAGCCGTCAGAGCCCCGAGGTTACTACGCGAACCGCGAGTCGAGCTTGGTGAGCTGGCTGGTGAAGCCTTCCTTCTGCATCTTGCTGGTCTCGTCGCTGTGCATCGGATCCAGCGTGACCACCATGCGCACGGTGTCACCCGTGGTGATGAAGTCGACCGCGATATCGCTGGTGTACGGCTCGACGCCTGGAATGAAGTCGATCACGTTGGTGAGCACCAGCCGGTCGTGCGGCTTGATCTCGGTAAAGCTCGAGTGCGTGGCGTGGGAAGCCGGCCGCCCCATCTGCTTCATCGCCGCGATCATCTCGGCCGTGTCGGCGATCATGTCGTAGCGCAGGGCGCCACCGACTCGCGCATCGAGCTCGTGAACCTCGGCGCGGAACCCCTGGGGCCCCCACCACGATTCGAAGCCCTGCTTCGTGGTCCACAGGTCCCACACGTCTCCGACCCGCGCGCGGTAACTGCGCTCGATCACGATCTTCTCGTTCATCGTTTGCTCCTGTGCTTGGTCTTGGTCTCGAGCGCGGCGCCGAATCGATCGAGGCGCGCGTCCCACAGCTTGCGGTACTGGGCCAGCCACGCCTCGAGCTCGCGAAACGGCTCCGGCTTCAGCGCGTACAACCGGCGTTGCCCATCCGGCCGTACCGTGACGAAGCCCGACTCCAGCAGGATGCGGAGGTGCCGCGACACGCCGGACTGGTGCACGCCGGCGTGCTTCATCACCTCGCCGACCTGACGCTCGCCGTCGCGCAGCGCCAGCACGATGCGACGGCGCGTCGGATCGGCGAGCGCCTGGAACGCGTCGAGTTGCATGACCGTGTATATACATGATTATGAATTTATCAGCGCGCGTCGCGGACACGTTTCCGGACATTGCCGAGCATTCGCGATCGCTCGCGCTACCCTGGCGCGATGTCCGAGCCGCCCCTTCGCCTCGCCGTACTCGGCGACGTGCACGGTCACCTGACGCTCGCGTTTCGCGTCGGCCGGGTCTACACGTTCACGCGGGGCGAGCGCAGCGTTCGCATCGGCGCGCTCGGCGGCATCTCCGAGCGCGGCAAGCCCGGCCGGGATCCGGTGTCCGAGTACTACGTCGCGCACGACGTCCGCGCGCTCAAGCAGGCGCGCCACGACATCTTGCTCTCGCACGAGCCGCCGCTGGGTGCGGCCACCACACTGCACCCGAAGTACGCCGATGGTGGATCACCGGATTGCGCCGAGGTGCTGCGTGCCCAGCGACCCCGACTGCACTTCTGCGGTCACTACCACGAGCCCGGCGCCCTGCTCGACTCACCCGCCGGCGTGCGCAGCTACCAGCTCAATGCTGTCAACTTCCTGCGTGCCGATCGCCTGAACCCGGGATGCATCGCGATCGTCGCCTGGAACGACGCCGACGACGCGCAGGTCGAGCTCCTCGATCCGACGTGGCTGCGCGAGTACACCCGCCACAGCTGGCGTCATCGCTGATCAGCCGGTGCACAGGTACTACGCGTCGCACCGATCAGGCCATCACGCGCGACGCCCGAGCGAACGGCGCATCGCCCGCGCATCCGAAAACCCGAGCTGCCGCGAGATCTCCGCTTCGTCGACCCCGCCACCGAGGAGCTCGGCGTGGCGGCGCTGGCGGACGTGTGCGAGGACGTCGCGATACGTGGTGCCCGCCTCGGTCAGGTACCGCTGCAGGCTGCGCGGGGTGGTAGCGAGGGCACCCGCGACCGCAGGCCCATCCAGCTCGCCGCTCGGAAGCCGCAGCTCGAGCACGCGCACCAGCTGCGTGACGATGTCGACCGGGCCGAGCCGCGTTAGTTGCGCGCGCGCCTGGTCGAGCAGGAACTGGAACAGCAGCGGGTCCGCGGTGCGAGGTGCGGTGGCGAGCACGTCGCGGGTGACCGCGAGCCCGCAGTCGCTGGCGCCGAACCGCACGCGACAATCGAAGTGCTGCGTGATCGCAGCGGCATGGTCCGGGCGCGCGTGCGAGAACCACACGGCCGCGAGCGCGACGCGCCCGTCAAGCACGGAGCTGATCTGCCGCACGATGTACGCGATCGTGAACTCGTTGAGGTGCGTGCCGAGCGTGTCGCGCGCGTTGCCGAGCGAGTAGTGCAAGCGTCCCTCGGTCTCGACCTCGACGAACCGGAACCGACCGCTGGGATTGATCAAGGCAGCGAATTCGCACAGCACGCGGATGCCGGCCTCGACGGTCGGCGCGCTGCGCACGAGGAACTCGGCGACTCCATAGGCCCCACCGGGCAGGGTGGCCGCGAGCTCGAGCCCGAACAGCGGCGCCTCGAGCCGCACCACGCAGGACACGATGAAATCCTGCACGCGGCGAAGTGGCGCGGTGATCTCGCCGCGCATCGCGTCGAGCGGCAACCCAGCCTCGGTCAGCAACTCGGCGACGTCGATGCCACGCCGCGCGAGCATGCCGCCGATCACCGGGATCAGGCGGAACGTGAACAGGGGACCAGACCGCGTACGCATCGCCGAGAACAGACTAACGTCGGTGCACGGATCCGGATCGGATCGCCGAGCGAATTGTACGAAGCTGCTAGAATCTTCGCCGTGCGCATCCTCGTCGTCCTGGCGGTCCTCGCGCTCCTGGCAGCTGTGCGTCCCGCCGCGGCGGATCCGCTGGCCAAGCGCGTGCGGGTCACCTACCGACTGGAGGTCGTGATCGCGGACGGCGCCTTGCTCGCGATCACCGGCATCGGTGCGGCAACCGACAGCGAGCCGGTGGCGTATGCCGGGCTCACCGGCTTCTTGCTCGCGACGCCGATCCTCCATGCGATCCACAACAAGCGAAAGTCCTCGGTCGGCAGCTTGCTGATGCGGTTCACGATCCCGCTCGTCGGCGCGGTGGCCGGTCCAAACTTCGTGTCGACCCAGTGCGGTGGCAACCCCGACCCCAACTGCGGCGAGGATGAGAAGACGACGGCGCGCAAGATCGGGATCGGCGCCGGCATGTTGTTCGTGACGCTGATCGACGTCGCGTTCCTCGCACGCAAGTGGGAGCTCCGCTCGTTGCAGATCCTCCCGGTCGCGACCCGTATGGCGTGGGGCACCTCGGTCGGGTTCGCCGGCTCGTTCTGATCAGGTGTGAGGTTCGCGCCGCGGGCTGATCGTCCAGCCGGGAATTGGCGTGTGCAGGACATCGCCGCGGTACCAGTCCTCGGTCCGGCGGTACGCATCCTTGGCCGCATCGATCACGAGCCGCCGATCCTTGGGGGCGCGCGTGATCTGCTCGAGCGCGACCGCGAACTCTCCCCAGCGCGCGCCAAGCGCGATCTCGTCGCGGCAGAAGTACGCGGATGCGTGGTGCACCTGCGGCAGGCGCTCGATCAAGCGGTGGTAGGCGACCGGGTGCTGGAGTCGAAACCGCTCGTGCATGTACAGCCACCCCATCGCGGTCGCCGGGTTTGCAAACGGCGCGATCACGCACTGGGGAAGTGCGGTCAGCTGGGACGGCCGCAGCCCGAGCGCCAGCAGGTCGCGAACGATCAGGCCCGAGCGGCGCTCGATGCCGAACACCGCGTGAAATCCGGGCGTGTATGCGAGCGCGGCCTCGAGCGGGGCCTCCAACCCGTAGATCCGGATCAGGGTCTCCGTGTAGTCGTCGATCCCGACGTCGCCGGTCATCAGCGAACGCAACACGTTGTCGACTCCCGCGTGATAGGCACGCGTCTCGACGAACATCGACATCAATAGACTGGATCCCACGACTTCAAAGCCACCACGTAGCAAGGCGTGTGCGAGCGCTGCCGAGATGTCGCCTCGGGAAACTCCGGTGAGGTCCGCTTCACTAGCGAGGTGGCGACCCGCTGCGCGCCGCGGTCACACTGAATGACTCGCGGCGTAAGTGTGGAACAGCGCTCGTGCCCGTTGCATGCACGATCAGTCGTCTACTGGACAGTCGGGACACGCCGCATTGCGGCTCGGGATTTCTCGTCGGTGCGCCGGCGGGACAACCTGCCCCGTGTGGTGCTTCAGCGCACGGTCAGACCTCGTCGAGTTGCTGGGCGACACATGCGAAGATCGCGGCGGCGCTGGCTGGCTTCACGAGGTGGGCATGGAAGCCGGCCGCCTTGGTGCGCGCCTGGTCAGCGGCCTGGCCGTAGCCGGTCAGCGCGATCAGACGCGTCTTCAGGTCGGGACATTCCCGGCGTAGCGTCTCGACCACCCCAAAACCGTCCAGCACCGGCAAGCCGATGTCGACCAAGGCGACGTCCGGCCGATGTTCGCGGATCAGTCCAACGCCACTGGGGCCATCAGCGGCGGTGAGCACGTCGTAGCCCTTGCGGCGCAGCAGCGCGGAGAGCAACTCGCGCGCGTCCTCGTTGTCGTCGATCACGATCGTGCGGATGCTGCGCGGCTCGCGAGCTTCGACGTACGGCGGTTCCAGATCGCGCGTCGGTTTGCGGATCGGCAGCGCGAGTGGCGTGCCCGCGCGCGGAATCTGGACCTCGAACGTGCTGCCGTGACCACGACCTGCGCTGTGACACGACAGCGAGCCGCGGTGCATGTCGGCGAGCCGTTGCGACAGCGCGAGCCCGAGTCCGAGCCCACCGGAGCCATCCGATCGCATGCGCTCCTGCACGAACATCTTGAAGATCGTCTGCTGGAGCTCGACCGGGATACCGATCCCGTTGTCGCGCACGCGCACGAATGCAACCTCGTCATCGAGAGTGCCGACCGAGACCTCGATCTGACCACGAGCGTTGGTGTAGCGCGCCGCATTGTTGATCAGGTTGCAGACCACCTGGGTCATGCGGACGATGTCGGCCGTCACCAGCAACCGCTCCGGCGGTGCCTCGACCTTGAGCACGTGGCGGCGCTCGTCGAGCAGTGGCTTGCTGGTCACGATCGCGGACTCCACGATCTCTCGCAGGTCGACCGGCTCGGGGCGGAGCTCGATCTTGTCAGCCTTGATGCGCGACAGATCGAGCAGGTCGTCGACCAGCCGGACCAGGACCGTGGTCTGGCGCTCGAGGATGTCGACCAGCTTGGGCATCAACGACTCGGCGGGGTTGTCGCGGACGAGATCGATGCAGGTGCGCAGTGGCGCGAGCGGGTTGCGCAGCTCGTGCGCGAGGATCGCGAGGAAGCTGTCCTTGCGTCGATCGTGCTCGGCCAGCGCTTCATTCAGCCGGGCGAGCTCCGTCCTCGCGGCGAGCTCGCGATCGCGCTCGCGACGCAGGGCATCGGTCTCGTAGTCGCGCCGGCGATTCTCGAAGTCGCGCTCCAGTCGCTCGGTCGCCAGCTGCTCGGTGCGCTCCTTGAGCGTGACGAACACCTGCGCCTTGGCCCGCAGCACCTCGGCGAGGAACGGCTTGTGAAGAAAATCGACGGCGCCGAGCTCGTAGGCGCGCAGCACCGACGCCTCGTCGTGATCCTGCGCGGTCATGAAGATGATCGGCAGGTGCTGCGTACGCTCGCGCGACCGGATCCAGCGTGCGGTCTCGAAGCCGTCCATCTCCGGCATGTGGACATCGAGGATCACGAGCGCGAAGTCTTTCTCGAGCAGGTGGCCGAGCGCGTCGTGGCCCGACGAGGCCATCACGATCTGACGATTCAGGGGATCGAGCGCAGCCTCCGCAGCGACCAGATTTGCCGGCGTGTCGTCGACCACGAGGATCTTCGCGCCGCCGAACACGGGCTGCGTGTCGACATCTTGTAGCTCGACCCGGATCACGGCCTCGAGGTCTGGTGACATGAGCATCCTCAGTATGACGAGTTTTGTTCGGGCCGTCTCGACTGTCATCGAGCGTCAGCGACCTCGCGTGATCCGTGCGGCAATGCACGCGAGCGCCCGCGTCACAGCGTCGGGCGTTGCCGGATCGCGAGCTGCACTTCATGCTGGCCTCGACGATCGCGCTGCCACGCGGCGGGATGCCATCCGGCGAGGAAGCGACAGAAGTCGAGACGGGCGATCGGGTAGAGCTCGCGCCACTCTGCTTCGAGTGCGTCGAGGTCCGCGGCAGGCTGCGCGGCGCGAAGCTGCGCGAAGTAGAACGCGAGCTCGCGCTCGTCATCATCTGCGCGTCCGTGCAGCAGGTACGCCACGTCCTTCATCGCGCAGCCGCGGCCGGCGTACTGGAAATCGACGGCGGCGACGCGCTGGTCATCGCGTGCGAAACAGAAGTTCGCTTCCTTGGGATCACCATGCAGGAGGGTCTGGAAGCGAGCCGCTGCGAGTCGGGCGTCGAGCGCGGGAGCGAGGCCACGTAGCGCCGTGTCCTCGATCACGGTGAGCTCGGACTTGCGGGTCGCGAGATGCCAGTACGTGCCCTCCGGCCACAGGCCGTCGCACGGGTCGGCGAGGAACCGAGCGTGAAATGCCGCCAGCCATCGGAGGCAGGCCGCGAGCCCGGTCGGCCCAGCATCGTGATGACGGATCGGAAACCCTGCCGCATCCAGATCCTCGATCACGAACATCCGCTCGTCGCCGACGGTCCGGCTGCCGTACAGCCGGGCGACGCGACACGTGTCGTCGGTGCGCGCGGCGCAGTCGCGATAGAACGTGCCCTCGACCTCGTACGACCGCCGCTTGCGCGCATCGGAGACCGAATCTGCGGTGGCGGGTGGCCGGACCCACTTCACGATCGCGGTCGGCACACTACCGCCGTCGAGCTCGACGCGGAACAGCTCGCCGTAGCCCCGCCACAGCGATTGGATCCGTGCGCCACGCCGCGCGCGGCGGGCACCCATCAGGTCGGCGATCCAGTCGAGCACGTCGCGACGGTAGCGCGGTCAGCGAAAGATCACCGGGTCGATCACGGGCGTGACGTCGTAGAACGGGCCGCGCTCGAGCGTGCCGACGATGCGCGCCTCGAGCAGCAGCGGCGAATTCTTTGGCACGACCTTGGTCGTGTAGTCCTTCGAACTGCGGATCAAACCCACGGTCTCCTCATACATCCCGAACGAGCTCCAGCTCTGTTCGAACCATGCGCCGCTGTAGACAGGCTTGATCTCGACGCGGTCCTTGGACACCTGCATGTACGCGATGTCCAGCGTGCCAGCGTCCTGGTTCTGCGACACCGCGAGGGTCGGATCGGACGCCGACACGCGCAGCACTCCATCCGGCTTGCCCATGCTGATCGGCCGCACGCGGGCCGAGATGTAGAACGAGACGAAGCCGGCGGAGTCATCGAGCTGGTCGCCCTTGCGGATGTTGATGTGATGCGACGCGCGGTCGTCCGCGTCGGGCGGGTCCTCGGGCGTGCTGTCGTAGGTCACGAACCGGATCGTGCTCATCCCGAGCGCGTCGTAACCGCGCGCCGCCACGAAGTTGCGGATCACGGCGGGGAGGTAGAGCTTGTCCTTCGGCGTGAACGTGAACGTGTAGTCCTTGTACGTCGGCCGCATGCCGGTGTGAGAGGACACCGACTGCGTGACGGCGACGCTCGGCGGAAACTTGTACGCCTTCCATTCGCGGACGAAGTCATCGGCCAGCTTGTCGAGCACCGGCGCCTTGCGGCCGCGGGCGGTGACCTTGCCGTTGACGCGCGTGATGTCTCCGATCGGGACGAGCGTCAGCTTGCCGGCCTTGTCACGCATCTTGATCCGGACGGTGAACTGGTTGGCTGGCGCAGCCTTGGGCGGCGCGGCGAGGGACGTGGAGGCGAGGAGTGCCAGCAGCGAGGCGGCGAACAGGTCACGTCGGGTCATCGCCCTAGAAACTCACGACCATCGAAATGGGTCTAGTCGCGATTTTGCGTGCCGATCGCCGGCCCTGCGCCGTCAGGCGGTGGGAACAGCTGGCGGAGGTGCCACGCCTGGAGATGGAGCCGGCGGCGCAGCTGCTCATCGGTGCGGCGGACGAGGTACGACACCATGACGGCCGCGGCGACCAGCACCACGACGAACAGCGCCCCGCGCATCGCAGCGCTGGTCGGCGCGCTCGCGAGCAGCGGGGTGTGCAGGAGGATCCCGGTCCCGATCACGGGCTCCATCGTCGCGCTCAGCCAGCCGACCCGTTCGGCCGCGAGCGGGACGAGCACGGCGGCGGACATCAGGCCCCACAGGCCGACCGCCGCCTGGCGCGAGCCGAGAACTGGATTGGTCGCGAGCGCGCTCGCCACCACCGCCGCGATACCGGGTGCGACCAGCGTCGGCGAGAACAGCCGCGCGACGATCACGATGATCCCGGCGCATCCGGTCGCGAGCCACCACGGATTGACCGCTCCGGTCCGCTTGACGGCACGGAGGGCGAGCGCGAAGACGAAGCAAACCACGACGACCAGGGCGGTCCGGGCATCGACCTTGGTCAGGTTGCTCGGCAAGAACCCGAGGGCCACGAGCATCCCGACGAACGCGAGCATGCCGACCAGCGCTCCACTCGTGCTCGCCCGCGTCCGCTGGAGCGCATCGGCGTGGAGCTCGCGCTCGAGCTCGGGCGGCGTCTCGCGCGGTGGCTCGAGCATGAGGCCGGTGATCAGGTCGCCGGCCTCGGCCAGCTGCGGGTCGAGGGCGAGTGCGCGACCGGCCTCCCGCATCGCCACGCTGCGCTGGTCCTGCGCAAACGCGGTCCTGGCGAGCGCGAGATGTGTGCGGGCGAGCGCGCGGCGGAGCAAGAGATCGCGGTCGCCATCGAGATACTGCTGGACACCTTCGGCGAGCGAGCGTGCGTCGGGGAGTCGCGACTCGCGGTCGGGACGGGTCGCCTGTTCACTGAGCAGCTGCAGCTCGGGCGGCGAGTCGGCCTCGCGCTCGAGGATCTCGCGCAACACGACCCCGAGCGAGAACACGTCGGCGCGCCCGTCGATGTCCGGATCGGCGTGCGCTTGCTCGGGGGCCATGTAGCCCGGCGTACCGAGCACCGTGCCCGCGCGAGTCTCGAGCTGGTCGGCCGCGAGATCGTCGAACGTGTCGGGCTCGCCGACCACCTTGGCCACGCCCCAGTCGAGCACGTAGACCTCGCCGAAATCGCCGAGCACGATGTTGTCGGGCTTGAGATCGCGGTGCACGACGCCGTGGACGTGCGCGAACTCGACCGCGAGGCAGACATCGACGAACGCGTGCAGCGGGCGTTGCCGGGTGGTGCGAACGTCAGGCTTGCTCAGCACGCGCGTCAGCGTCGTGCCCGCGAGCTTCTTCATCACGAAGAACGGACGGCCCTCGCGATCCTTGCCGACCTCGTGCACGGCAGGGATCGCCGGATGTTCGAGCCGGCCCTGGATCTGCGCCTCGCGAAGGAACCGGGTCACGGTGCGCTCGCTCGGGGCGTGGTTCCGGATCGTCTTGATCGCGACCCGGCGTCCGATCTGGCGATCGAGCGCATCGCGAACCTCTCCCATCCCGCCGCGGCCGATCGCCTCTCCGAGCTCGTAGCGGTCCAGGTCTTCCGCAGGCATGCGCCAGCGTAGCGCGCGCGTCAGCGCTTCGGGCGCAGCCCGTGCTTGTCGAGCACGCGGAGCAGGTACACGCGATCGAGCTCCGCCGCGCGCGCGGCCTGGGTGATGTTCTGGCCGTGCGCCTCGAGCAGCTTCGCGCAGTACGCGCGCTCGAAGTCCTCGACCAGCGCGGCCTTCGCGGTCTTGAACGGCACGTCGACATCGATGCCGGTCGCGACCGCGGGCAGCACGGGTTGATCCTCGCGCAGCGACGGGATAGCGCCCGAGCCGAGGGCGGCCGCGCGCTCGATCACGTTGCGGAGCTCGCGCACGTTGCCGCGCCACGGGTTGCGCTCGAGCCGGTCAAGCGTGTCATCGTCGAACGTGAACGTGCCGCGGGCGCCGAGCTCGTCGAGGAAGCGCTCGACCGAGAGCCGGATGTCGCCGCGGCGATGACGCACCGCCGGCATCTCGATGCTGACCACCGCGAGCCGGTAGAACAGATCCTCGCGGAACGAGCCCTGGTTGACGTGCGCGCGGAGATCGCGATTGGTCGCGGCGACCACGCGGACGTCGATCGGGCGTGGGGTCGTGCCACCGAGCGGCGTGACGCGGCGGCGCTCGAGCACGCCGAGCAGGCGGGTCTGGAGATCGAGCGGCAGCTCGCCGATCTCGTCGAGGAAGATCGTGCCGCCGGTGGCGGACTCGAACGCGCCGATCCGGTCGCGGACGGCGCCGGTGAACGCGCCCCGGACGTGACCGAACAGCTCGCTCTCGATCAACGTCGCCGGCAGCGAGCCGCAGTCGACCACCACGAACGGTCCCTTCGCGCGGGCGCTGCCCTCGTGGACCGCGCGGGCCGCGACCTCCTTGCCGGTACCGGACTCGCCCACGATCAGCACGGTCGAGTCGGTCGGCGCGACCTTGCGCAGCGTCTCGAACACCTGACGCATCTGCACGCTCTCGCCAACCAGCGCACCGAAGCTGGTGTCGGGCGCGAGCGTCACTTCGACCGGATCCGCGAGCGGGAGGAAGCGCAGCGTGACGTCGCCAACGCGCAGCCGGGTCTCCTGCGCCACGATCACCTCGCGTACGCGCAGGTCGCGGATGAACGTGCCGGTCGTCGAGGCGAGATCGCGGATCGCGTAGCCCTCTTCGTCTAGCGCGATCTCGCAGTGATGGTGCGACACGCTCGGATCGGCGAGCACGACCTCGCAGCGCGGGTGCGAGCCGATCGTGAACCGGTCGAGCGCGAGCTCGAATGACTGACCCGCCACCTCGCCCTTCACCACCTCGACGCGTACGCGGCGCTGCTTCATCGAGTTGTCACAGCGTAGCGCAACCCGGCGGGTGGCTGCTCGCGTGACCCGCCGCGGCCGCGATGCCACCGAGCGCGGCGGGCTTGCTCGGATCGTCGCCACGAAACCCGAGCTGTCAACAGGAAGTACGCCGCGGTCAGCCTTCGTGACCCCACAGGTCAACCGATCGCCGACCTCGGTCGTTCAGCTTCCGCAGCCTGCGCGACCCGCGCCGAAGCCCTAACCCACCGCTACCCGAAGATTTCTGCAACCACAGGGCGCCCGAGTCGCACTTGGTCGGAGTGATGACACGTGTCCTGGTAGTGGCGGCTTCGGGCGTCGCGATCGCGAGCTTGCCGTCGTCGTGCATGATCTTGCCA